>CAYMTN010000356.1:0-4087 GCA_964393335.1 uncultured Anaerolineaceae bacterium | reverse complement strand
TCGCGGATCGAGCGCAGCAGGACGCGGCGGTGGCGCAGGTTGCGCGCGCGTTCCAGGCCCTGCGACACACTGTTGCGGATATCCTGGCTGCTGCTCGGTTTCACGAGGTAATCGTGAGCGCCCAGACGCAGGCTCTCGATGGCCGTTTCCAGGCTGGCGTAACCGGTCAGCAGGATCACGACGGCGTCGGGAGCCTGTTCTTTGATCCGGGCGAGCAGATCGACGCCAGTCAAGCCGGGCATGCGGATGTCGGTCAGCACAACGTCGTAATCCTGACGCTGCATCATTTCTAACGCTTCTTCACCGGAAGCAGCCGTGTGGACCTGGTAGCCAACCCGTTGCAGCGTTTTGCTGATCGAATACCGGATCGCCCCTTCGTCGTCCACTACCAGAATATAAGCGTCTTCTCCGTTCGCCATGAGTCTGAATGCCTCTTTAACTAGACCAATCCCGTTTGTTCATCCTATCTTAACTATAGCTGAAGGTTTGCAAAAACGCAAGTCTCCGTTAATCCCTGTAGTAGTTAAAACACAAATGGACACGCGCGGCCTCTTAACGGACGGGAGTCGACTCAGGAATCGGGACGTCGCCAGCGCACGACGACGACGTTCGCCAGCGGACCGGGACCTGCCGCCCGGATGGCGAACGGTTCGGCCACGCGCCCGCGCACGCCATCCCCGCTTGGCGCGACGAACCACGCGATCATGTCACCGGCCACCAGCAGTGGCACCCGGTCGCGTGACGCGGCGGGCACGCGCATGTTGATCAGCGTGTCGGCCAGTTTTTGCGAGTGCCCGCCCAGTCCGCGCGGCAAAAAACGGTCCCCGGCGCGGCGGGTGCGCAGGCTCAGCACGGCTCCGGACGGCACGACCAGCGCCGCCGCGAGTGGATCGTCATGCCAGGCTTGCACGTCTTCGCCGGGTGCCAGCGGCGCGGATTCGAACACCCAATCGCCCAGCGCGACCCGCACCATTTGACCGGGCGCAAATGGCGCGATCACCTGGCCGGGGACCAGCGCGGGGGCGTCCGGCCCCGCGCCGACTCCGAGTGCACTCCCCGGCACGCACCCGATCAGCAGCACGGCATAATCGACCCGCAGCCGCAAACCGTCCGGCAGCGCGGCCTGAGCGCCGACCGCGCCCCCATCCGCCACCCGGATCGCCTGCTCGACGTGCGAAAAGGCCACGTCATGCTGATCGGGCCGCAGGCGGGCCGCTGCCAGCCGGATCACCTGCCGTTTTTCCGCCAGGGAGAGCGCCGCCCACGCCCCGCGATCCAGCGCGATCACGTCCGGCGCGGCGGATCGCACGACACGCGCCAGCGCTGCCGCCCCGACCTGATCGATCAGGTCGGCGTCTGTGCGCAGAATTCCGGCGGTGCGCGCCAGCGTCTCGCGCAGGTTGGGATTGAGTCTTTCCAGCAGCGGGATCACGTCATGGCGCAGGCGGTTGCGGGTATAGGCCGTGTCGGCGTTGGTCGTGTCGGTGCGGGGGCACAGGCCATACGCGGCGGCGTATGCCGCGATGGCCGCGCGCGGGATGTCGATCAGCGGGCGGACGAGGGCCGGCAGCGGATCGGGCGGCGCGGCGGCGACGTCGAGCGGCGGATCGATGCTCAGCGGCAGATCGGGCTGCCACTGGGCGGCGGTCAGCGTGGCACGCGGCAGTATCCCGCGCAGGCCGTGCAGGCCGCTGCCCCGGATCAGGTGCATCAGCACGGTTTCGGCCTGGTCGTCGCGCTGATGCCCGGCGGCGATCACGTCCGCCCCGGCGGCGCAGGCGACACGCAGTAGAAACGCGTATCGCGCCCGCCGCGCCGCGTCTTCGATGCCCCACCCGCGATCCTGCGCCAGCGCGGGCACGTCCGCCCGTCCAACGCTGCACGGGATGCCCCACGCGGCTGCTGTGTGACGCACGAACGCGGCATCCGCCGCGCCTGCCGCGCCGCGCAGCCCGTGATCCAGCGTGGCCGCGTGCAGCGTGAGGTCCATCGGATCGCGCAGACGGTCCAGGACGTGCAGCAGGACCAGCGAATCCGCGCCGCCGGACACGGCGACGACGATCACGGCACCGGGCGCGAACAGGGCATGGCGCGTGATGGCGGCGCTGACGCGCGGCAGCAAGTCAAGGCCAGACATCGGCTTAGCGTTCGTGGCGTGTCAGCCGCCGGAAATAACCGCGCGAGATGCCGCGCAGTTCTTCGAACGTGACAAACGCCTGGTCGTCGATCTTGTGTACCAGCTTGACGATCTCGTTGACCTGCCGGTGTCCGACGACGGCGGTCACCGTCCCGACCTGGCCGCCGCCGCCCAGGCCCCAACTCTCGGTCGCGCCGTACCCGGCTTCGCGCAGCGCCTCCGCGATCTCGTGCGCATAACGCGGTGAGATGGCCTGTACGGCGATGAAACGCTGGATCAGGTGCTGCTCCAGGGTCAGGCCCAGGTAACCGCCGACCGCGTATCCCAGGCAGTACGCCGCCAGGTTCCACAGGTTGTCCAGGTTCGACACCACGCTGCCCAGGGCGACGGCAAAGATCAGGGCTTCGAAAGCGGCCAGCAGCGTCGAGATGAGCTTTTGCCCGCGCACGATCAAGACCAGCCGCACGGTCGTGATCATGTTGCCGATCAACCGCAGCAGAAAAATGCCCCCGGCGACGATTAACACGTGACTCGTCATCAGAAAAATCTCGCTCCTTCAAAAATAGCGGTCAGCGGTCAGCGTTCAGCAAAAAAATAATGCCGCGTGATCCCGGTCACGCGTCGTCATGGAAACTGAACAACAGGTTCTTGCAGTTGTAACACGCTTTTGCGTCCAGATCGTTTAACATGCCGCAGTGCGGGCAGGTCAGGTACTCGCCGCGCCATAACCGCTCGGCGTCCTGGACCGGCCCGCCGCTCGGACCCTGCACCATCCACGTCCGATCCGGCTCGCGGATCACGTACTCGGCCAGGATCAGCAGGCCCAGGATCACGGTGGACGACGTGGTCAGCCAGAAACCGATGCCGATCGAGCCTTCCTTGAGCGGCGAATGCTCGTCCAACTCGCTGCCGTAGTTGACGTAAAAGTGCGCCAGCGCCAGCAGGGCCAGTCCCCACGCGACCAGCGCCAGCCGCCGGTACCAGACCGGCGTCACCAGCACGCCCGTGATCGCCCGCAGCCCGCCGATCACGATGCAGGGCAGCAGCGCCCACAGCACCATCAGCGGCTGCCCGATCACCCTGGGGTTCCGGGCGCGTAACTCGACTGTGCTCTGGTCGAGGATATCCAGCGCCGTCAGGGTAGACATGTGGCCATCCCACCACACCAGGAACAGCCCGGCAGTGATCGCGATCACGGCGATTAACTGCATGATATAAACCGCCCGGAAATACGGGTCCAGGTTGCGCTTGACCTTAAACTCGAACACGCGGCGTGCTCCTCGAAAACTGGCGATCAGCGATCAGCATGGTACTGAGCCGTGCATTGAAGGCTAAACTTCTGGACAGTGACAGCAAGCCTCACCCCTAAACCCTCGACCCCTTTTCCCCTCTCCATCAAAATGGAGCCGCCATTCGGCCAGGCGTGAGGCTAACCGGCGAGCGCCTAGCATGCGGCCAGTTTAGCAGGATAGGCAAGGCTCAGTAAGGCGCTGCTGGCGAACCGCACGTTCGCGTGATCGCCGGGACGTTCCCTAAAGGATAGACGCTGCCGGGAAAATCGACCAGTAGCGGCACGCGCCCCCTACGGACGGCGACCGTTTGCCCGACTGCGGAGGGGCCGGTATTGGCGTTCGCAACAAGCTAGCTTACACTTACAGTAATTGGTGATAACAACCAGCGAGGTATTGTTCCATGTTCCGCGAAGTAACCCGGCACCGGATCGCCGCCTGGGCAGCGGTCGGGCTGGTCCTGATCCTCGCCGCGTGCGGGGGAAACAAAAAATCCGGATCGAACACGACCTTCCAGCCGGCGAACGGCACGCTCAGCGTCAGCAGCGCGCGCGTCGAACGGCAAGACACAACCAGCGGGGTGTGGAACACGGCGGATGGCAGTCTGCCGGTTGCCAACGGCGACGCGATCCGCACCGACACGACCGGCCACGCGCTGATA
>CAYMTN010000355.1:0-4213 GCA_964393335.1 uncultured Anaerolineaceae bacterium | reverse complement strand
CACGACCAGCACGCGGCGATCCTGCGGCGTGATCGGTAGACGTCCCGTGTGTTGGCGTTTGAGCACAATCACCTGCTGGCGCAGAAACGCGTTTTCGGCAATCAGTTCCCGCTTGCTGCGCAACAGATCCGCGGCCACGCCTGTGATCTGGCGATCCGGTGCCGGTTTGATCCATTGTTTCACCTGTGCTTCGACCTGCTGAAAGCCACGCGTGATCAATTGCTTACCTGCGTTCCAGAGTTGATCCCAGTTCATCGGAGTTGTCCTTTTCACGAAGTCGCAGAGGAATTACTGGTGAGGATTATACTTGAAGCAGGTGAAGAATCACGCCGGATGGCGAAAGTAGCCGGCACAGGAGCACCCCCCACAGGCAAAAACGCGCAGCTGTACCCATGCTCGTTTTTTCCCACGTCCAAGTAGCCCTAGCACCTTACGCTGACGCCGGGCATCAGCCGTCGAAACGCGCCGCCATGCCGGGATCGACATCATCGCGGAATTCCTGCACCGTATTCAGCAGATCCTGCCGCATCTCGTCGGACTTGGCGACCAACTGTTGCAGGTGATTCTGCAGAAACGCGATGTTTTTCGCCGCGGCATTGCCAGTCAGTCCGACAAACCACGTCCCCTGCAACTGATCGCTCAACTGCTGCAACAGGCGGATGATGTCTTTGAATTCGCCGCTGGCCGCGTCAAAGCGGTTCGCAGCATCCATTATCAGATCATAATCAATTGAAAATTCAGCGCTCATGATGCTTCCTTTTCCACGCGCACCGGTCGTAGGCGCGCCGGCCAACTCGACCGTGAACGTCATCGCTCACGGCTGTTTGCTGATCGTTGAAGGCGGATCGCTAGCCGTTGGTGATGCCGTTGATCGCCTGCATCGCTTGCTGGACCATCTGCATCGCCTGATTCAGCGCATTAGTGAACGCCTGCATTTGGTCGTGCGTCTGATCCAGGTGTGCGAGCATCGCCCGCGTATCCTCAAAGAACGCCTCTGCGCCCTCGCCAATCCACCCACCGTTTTCCAGCGGGGCGACCCCGTTGCGCAGGTCGGCGGCGACCGCTTCGGCCCGCTGAATCTGCTGCGCCATCGTATTCAGGGCTTGTTCGACACCGTCGGACATAAAGTCAAAAAGTGACATTGCAGGTTCTCCCTAGGCTAGCCCGGCATCTTCGACTGCATTTCACTGTCGCCGTTGCCGAATTCGCTGATCGTCTCACCCAGCAGGCTCGCGCATAGCTCGAAGATATCCGCGAACTCCTGAATGATGCTCATATCGCGGTTGAGCAAGTCATTAAACATCGTGCCGCACTCGCCCATGAACCCGCCGCCTTCAAAGCTCTGCGCGATCTGCTGCAAGCCCGCGATACAGTCCATGTACTGTTGTGCATTGTCCTTGAAATGGCCCAGCGACTGCTCAAGGTTCCCGAATTTTACAAAGACATCCATCGTGTGTGCTCCTGTTTGCGATCATGCCGGGCGGCTTATTCGATGTGGAAAAGTCCCGCCGCGTCCTGATCGACCTCTTGGATGGTCTGCATAATGCGCTGGAGTTTTTGTTCCAGGCCAGTGAATTCTTGCAGAATTTCGTTGGCGCGCTTGGTGGCGATATCCTGGAACCAACCCATAAAGGCCTGCCCAGCCAACCCTTCCCAGTTGTCCATCATCTCCATGACCGTGCCGTTCAGCGTATTTAGCGCGCTCTGGGCATCGTCGTTCATGGCACTGATGCGGCTCATTGCCTGCTGGATCGCGTCATATTCCGCGCGTAGTCGAGCCATGAGTTCCTCCTTGTCCAGTCAGCTTAAGCGGCTGACGATAACGCGGTAAGCGCCTGCCCTGCGAGCTGTTGGAATTTGCCCTGGCACGCGGCATCGATGGACCGCACCAGGTCGATGATCATCTTCAGGTAGTCACCGATGATCGAAAGCAGATCGATCACCGTGCTGAGTGCGGGCTTGATGGACTCATACAGCGAGATCACCGGGGCCGTTACCGCTGCCGCACCGGGGATCGCGGATGCTGCTGAGAGTGCCACTTCCACTGCGTCGCAGATCGTTTTGATCGTATCCATCGTATCCGACACATCGACGACGGCTTTCGCCACGTCCATCAGGGTGTCGTAAACCATTCCGATTTCTTCCATCGTCACTATCCCCTGTCTAGAACCAACTCAACGGGTCCAAGGCTTCCAGCGCCTCGATGATCGCCTGGATGGCATCGATCACCGCGTTGAGGGCGCTCAAGAACGCATCAATGAACTGCAGAATAACCCCCAACTCCTTAATCACCGCTTCTTCTACCATCTGGGTAAACATCTGCGCAGCATTGCCCGTCCAACCGACCAGGCTAAAGATCGGCTCCATCACAGCGCGCACGGCTTCGTTGATAAGCCGGTTCACGTCGAGCCACTTTTGCACCTCATCAGTGAATTCCATCAGTTCGTCAAGTGGTGCGCTTAAGACGCCCATTGCGTTGCTCCTTTTCCGCTAGCCGCTAAACCGGCTGCGGGCTTCGCTGTCGCCATCTCGCAGGTCGCTGACCGCGCCCTTCAGGTCGCGCGCGAGTTCTTCATACATCTCCTGCTGCCGCCGGAGATATGGGACAATTCTGTTACGGAGTTGATCCACCCACATGCGGCCCTGCCGGTTGACCAGCCCGCCGTCTTCGATCTTACCGGCAGCTTGCTCGCACGCTTTGACCATATCCTCCAGCGTGATCTCCATATTCTGGGCCTGCTGGATCAACACCTCTACCGCGTCGTAATCCATGCGTACATCCGCCATGGTGACCTCCTTTTGCTAGTGCGTCAGGCAGTGCAGCGCTAGACTGGCGCTTTTGCCACCGCCAAAATATGGGAAATGCCGTCCTCGATGGTCTGTGCAACCTTGTTGATCCCCTCTGCCGACTTCTCCAGGTTAGTGATCACCTGTTTGGCTTGTGGGACCAACACCGTATCAAATTCGTCAAAAAAGGTATCAGCCCCCAGACCGATCCAGGCATGGTCCCGGATATCATCGGCAGTGGTGGTGAAGCGCTGTAACGCTTCACGCAAGGCGTCCGCCTGCTGCGTGAACATCTGCGCGACCTCTTGGAGCACTTCGCTGTTAGCTTGGAACAGGTCCATTCAGCGATCCTTTCTCATAAACTCGGACGAGCAAACGACGAACGATCTGAAGATGGACGGGAGAGAAACAACGGCCCGCAAAACCGGCAGGTCGTCCAAACGGGAAGAGCGTTAAGGGGAAGGATTAGCAGACGTGTCCGCGCCTTCTGGCGCGAGATCGTCCGCTACATCGCGCAGCACGGCTTGGGTATCCGCCACGAACGGCAGTACCTTGTCGCGCACCTGGGCCAGCCAGTGGTCGCCCTGCGCGCCGGAAAGTGCGCCCGCCTGAAACAGCGCGATTACGTCATGCAGCGCGGCGGACATGCTGTCCATCTGCGCGATCGCCATGTCCAGAGTATCTTGCAGCGCGCCCAGCGCATGGGCGACTGCATCAGGGACACGGTGAGGGTCAGGGGTGAAGTTGGTCGAGTTGGTCAGCGGCATCATGATGTCCTTGCTCGCGCAAAAACCTTTGAAACGCGCGCTTTAATTCCTCGGGGTCTTGGTTTTGAATACGGTCGATATGCGCTGCGATCTTATCGCGGGCGGCTGCGATCTTGGGCATTCCGGAGTGTAGGTGGTCCAGTGCAGGCTGTATCCCGATCATCTTGGCGAGAAAGTCCGCCAGTGCCGCGCCGGATGCACTTAACCCATCGCGCAGCTTGATTGCGCGCGGCAGTACGTCGTCATCCAGCCGCGTCACCGCCCGCGCCGCACCGTCGCCCCCCGCCTCGATCAGTGCCGCCCGGTGCTGTTCGAGGCGGGGCACGACTGCCGCCATCTGGGACGCCTGCGCGTTAAAGTGATCGATCACGGCCTGCAACTTATCGGTATCCACCTGAAATGAATGCGTCATGCGGTTGTGTGCACCTCTTTTTCGAGTTGACCGCTTCCGTCGCCCGTATGCGAATTGCTTTTCGGCGCTACAGAGCAACTGAGCTATTTTGCAGCCGGATCGTTGAGTGCATATGATACTGTCAGTGTAGAGACAGCGGATATGTTTGTCAAGCTATCTCTTAATCCCGGAGATAAAAACTGGGTAAAAAACAATGAAAGTATCTATTCACCTTGCGACCGGGTACTCCTCCAGGGGGTAGTGGTGA
>CAYMTN010000354.1:0-4240 GCA_964393335.1 uncultured Anaerolineaceae bacterium | reverse complement strand
GTTCCAGATAACGAGCATACCATGCGTTTCTTGTCTTAGCTTAATGCGTATACCCCTTTTCCCCTCTCCATCGCGATGGAGAGGGGAAAAGGGGTAAGGCCAACTGGCGAACTTCAACGTTCACGACAGCTGGTTTAGAGCGTAACGCACGTACCAGTAAATCCCGCGGTGCGCCGTCAGCGCTCCGCACCGGCCAGCGATTCGAGCAGGCGGCGATAACGTCCCTGCACGCGCATGTACGCCACCAACACGATCAAAAACGCGATCCCCAGCACGATCACCCCGACGGTATCCACCTGCGCGCCGTTCTCGGCGGTGATCAGAATACCGCTGTTGGTGACTGGTCGGTCTGTCATAAGGAATCTCCCGTTTGCAGAATAGTCACGGTGGCCCGGTCGTTGTCTTCCCGCTGCCCGCTTTATAATACCGCTACGTGCGTCGTGTTCGCCGCAAACGGCTGCACCTGGCGGGCGCGACGGCAAACCTTAACAGTTAATCGTGGATCGATTAAGATTTTTTATTTCTTTTTTACGAAATCTATACATCACCTTTATTCATTATCGAGCAATGTGAGCGCATAATAATACAATAGGGTAATGATTCAGGTACCAGGGGTAGCAAATATGAGCGAAAACCTGCAATCAACTAAGACTCGTGTCTGGTGGGATGGCAGCGAAGTGCTGCTGATACGGTGGACACCCCAAATGTTGGTCCTGGCATGGGCCAGCAACGACGAAACGGCCTTCCGTATCCCACGTCCGGCGGTGATCCGCCTGTTGAGCAAAGGCGTGCTGCGCATGGAGGGCGACCTCCCCGATTGGGTGTCGGATCAACTGACCGTGCCGAAGCCGCAAGCTGCGCCGCAGCCTGCACCACAACCCGCACGACAACCCGCGTCGCAGGCTATGTGGCAACCCGCACGACAACCCGCGTCGCTAGCCGCACTGCAACCGGCATCGCCTGCACCCGCCGTTCCGGAAGCGGTCGCCAAACCACAGGCACCCAACCCGCGCAATGACCGGTTCAACGCCATCGCTCGCATCATCCGCAAATTGACCGGGGGCAACGCCTCCAGCCCGGCAGAGGTGACGAGTTAGCCGTTCGCCTGCCCGGCACCCTGACGCGCCGCCTGACTGCGCTGGCACGTAAACGCCATGCACATCCCCAGGCAGAAAACGAACGCGGCCATGCCGACCAGCGGCAGTGGATCGTGGAATCCGGCGGCGAGGGCGATCACGATGCCCGCCCCGATATTCGCCTGCCCGGCGATGATCGCGGCGTGCCCGGTGATTGGTCGTGGCGTGAAGTGAAATTCCTGCAGCCGCGTGGTAGCGGTGCCCATCACGATGAAATAGCCTGCAAATGGCAATAGCGCGACCATTGTGCCCTCCCCTCCGCCCCGTACGGCCACGCCGGACGCCCGGCGCGGCACCTGTTATGCAGTTGTCAGATCGTGGGTATGCGTGGTGTCGTTCAACCCCAATTTTCAGGTGTTTATATCATACCGAAAGCGGCGCGGGATTCCCTGAAAAATGGCTGACAGCCACCTCCCAACGCCGACCCCAGGCTGACACGCGCAGGTCCGGCTGCCGGGATACGCGGACTAACGGCCCATCCTCAAACCGGCTGAAATGCGCTAAAATCGTGAGATGGAATCGGTGAAATGACACGCTACAGGCAGGCAGCCCAGATGCACGACCAACGCGACGACCGTCACCTGATCCGGCACGACGTCTTACAACTCGATATCTTGCGGCAGCTCAGCCAGCCACCGGCCCTGTTCGAGCCGGGCGAGCCGCTGTTTTGGGACGATCCGCACATCTCCGCGCAGATGCTCGCCGCACACCTCGATCCCACGACCGAGGCAGCCAGCCGCGCGCCGCACGTCATTGAGCGCACGGTCGCGTGGCTGGTCGACACGCTCGGACTCGCGCCCGGCGATGCCGTGATCGATCTGGGCTGCGGGCCAGGGCTGTACGCGGCGCAGTTGGCGCAGCGCGGCCTGCACGTCACCGGCGTGGATTATTCGCGGCGCTCGATTGCCTACGCGCGCCAATCCGCCGCCGACCGCGATCTGGCGATCACGTACCGCTACCAGAACTACTTGACGCTCGACGAAACGGCACGCTACGACGCCGCGCTGCTGATCTACGGCGATCTGTGCGTGCTCGCGCCGGAAAAACGCGATAACCTGCTGCGCGCCATCCACCGCGCCTTAAAACCGGGCGGGTCGTTTGCGTGTGACGTCTCGACGCGCCAGCACCGCGCGCGCGTCGGGGTGCGCCCCGGCTGGTACGCCGCCGACTCGGGCTTCTGGAAGCCCGGCCCACACCTCGTGCTCGAACGCGGCTTCGACTACCCGGATCACGACACGTACCTCGACCAGTACACCGTGATCGAGCCGGACGGCAGCATCGGCGTCTACCGCAACTGGTTTTTGGACTACACGCCGGAGACGATCACGCCCGCGCTGGAAGCCGCCGGTTTCAGCGTGCGCGGGCTGTGGGGCGACCTCGCCGGATCGCCGCTTGAGCCGGATGGCGAGTGGATTGGTCTTGTGGCCGACAAGGCGGCGCAGGCATGATCGCGTTGCAGCAGGTGGCCGCTGTGGACCTCGTCCCGACTGCGCCGTTTGCCTTCGACGCGACGTTCCACAAGCCGGATCACTTCACGTCCGGCGATAACTGCTGGCAGCCGGGCACGCGCTGGCAGACGTGGCGCTGGCGTGGCGAGCCGTTGGGGCTGGTTTTCCGCCGCACCGGCAGCGTCGATCAGCCGGGGCTGCGCGTGGACGTCTACGAGACCAGCGCGTCCGGTCACGCGCCTGACGCGGCGTTTGTCGCGTCATTGGCGGCGGAGATTCGCTACCGCTACAACCTGGACCTCGACCTCGCGCCGTTTTACCGGGCGTTTGAGTCCGACCCGGTGCTGGGTCCGGTCCTGGCACGCTGGCGCGGGATGCGCCCCGGCCATCCCAGCTCGCTGTACGAATACCTGATGATCGGCATTGTGCTGCAAAACGCCACCGTCCGCCACTCGATCCAGATGTTCCAGGCGCTGCTGGAACGGTTCGGCACGCGGCTGGACTTCGACGGGCAGGGGCTGTGGTGCTTCTGGAATCCCGGCGACCTGGCACCCGTCACCGAAGACGATCTGCGCGCGTTGAAGGTCGGCTACCGTGCCAAAACGATCAAACGTATTGACAACTCGTTCGCGCAGGGCCTGATCGACGAATCCGAGCTGCGGGCGTTGGACCGCGAGACACAGATGCAGACGCTGCTGAAGCTGTACGGCGTCGGCCCGGCGACGGTCTGGTACCTGCTGTTTGACGTGTTCCATCACTGGGACTTCTTTAACCATATCTCGCCCTGGGAGCAGAAAATCTACGGCAAGCTGTTTTTCGACCGCGACCCCGACGACCCGGCCCCGGTCGAGCAGCTTCTCGCGTATTTTGAGCGGTATGGCGCGTACAAACAACTTGCCGTGCACTACCTGTGGGAAGACCTGTGGTGGCAGCGCACGCACGAGCACATTCCCTGGTTAGAAGCGTTGATCCGAGTCTGAACCCTATGCCAGAACTTCCTGAAGTCGAAACGGTGGTGCGCGGGCTGCGCGCCCCGCTCGCCGGACGCACGATCACCGGCGTGCAGTACGATTGGCCCGGCAGTCTCGTCACGCCGGACGGACCCATTTTCACCGCGCGGATCGCCGGGCAGCCGGTGCAGGGCGTGGACCGGCGCGGAAAATACATCCTGATCCGGCTCGACCCCGATACGCTGATCGTCCACCTGAAGATGACCGGACGGTTGTATGTCGTGGCCGACCGCGCGGCCACGGACGCGGACCGCTGGGTACATTTCACGTTCCAGCTTGACGACGCGCACCAGCTCCGTTTTTCCGATTCACGCAAATTCGGGCGCGTGTATCTCGTCGCGGACCCGGCGCAGGTCGTCGGCGGGCTGGGGCCGGAACCGCTCGACGACGGCTTCACGCTCGACGCCTTCCGGGCGCACATCGCCCGCCGCAGCGGGCAGATCAAGCCGCTGCTGCTCAACCAGGCGTTCATCGCCGGGATCGGCAACATCTACGCGGATGAAGCGCTGCACGCCAGCCAGGTACACCCGCTGCGCCGCGCCGATACGCTGACCGGCGACGAGGTCGCGCGGCTGTACGCCGCGATCCGGCACGTGCTGCGCCAGGGCATCACGCGCGAGGGCGCGAGCGTGAACTGGTACCGCAA
>CAYMTN010000353.1:0-4241 GCA_964393335.1 uncultured Anaerolineaceae bacterium | reverse complement strand
TGGGCCGACATGCCCGAAGACATGCCAATCGAGCACGGCATGATCTCCAAGTCGATCCAGCAGGCGCAGGTGCGCGTCGAGGGCCACAACTTCGACATCCGCAAGCGCGTGCTGGAGTACGACGACGTGGTCAACAAGCAGCGTGAAACGATCTACAGCCAGCGCCGCCGGATTTTGGAGTCAGCGCCAGGCGAGCTGCGCGACCAGATTCAGCGCCTGATCACCGATCAAATTCAGACCGTGACGGGGCCTTTCCTGGCCGGCGATCCTATCGACTGGGACCTGGAAGAAGCCTACCGCACGGCCCTGACGACTTACCCGGTCCCGGCGCACATCACGCCGGAATCGCTCGAAGCACTCGGCGACGCCGACGAAATCGAGTTGGCGCTGGTCAAGGGCGCGCTGGAAGTCTACAACGAGCGCCTGGCCCAGTTCGGCGCGGACTGGATGGCCGAGGCGGAACGTTACGTCATGTTGGTAGCGGTTGACCAGCTCTGGCAGCGCCACCTGACCGACCTGGACATCCTGCGCGAAGGGATCGGGCTGGTTGGCTACGGCGGGCGCGACCCGCTGGTCGAATACCAGCGCGCCAGTTACGACATGTGGAACGCGCTCCAGGATGAGATCAAAACAAAGGTCGTGCAGGACATCTACCGGATCGCCCCGCGCGAGCAGCAGCGCGCGCCGACCCAGCTCCGGCTGAGCAACATCCAGGCCGGGCGCGGCACCGTGCCGGGTGGCGAGCAAAAACCGCCGGAACCGGTGCGTAATATCGGCATGTTCGACAACGTGGGCCGCAACGACCCGTGCCCGTGTGGCAGCGGCAAGAAATTCAAGCACTGCCATTATAAGATCGTGCAGAAACAGCGGCAGACCGTATCGCCGGACGCCGTCAAACATCCCGTGTCGCGGCGCCGGCGCTGATACACAGCGCCAGACTGTAAACGGCTGTCACCTGCTGGTGTGCCGGCGGCATGCAAATCAACAAGCCAATGCGGTGAACGCGAACGGTTCGGCGTGGCCTGTTAATCTGCATGTCCCGGCGCATCGCAGACCCGTTCCCGGCGGCAGCACCAAGCCGGGGCCAGACTCAAAGGAGTGGTTAGGGTGAGGAAAAGCGCCATGCCTGACACAGACGATTACGCGGCGAGCCTGATGGATGAAATGGACCCCCGCCTGTTGGAATTGATCCGGACGCGCATCAACTCGTTCATCAAGTGGGACCTCGTGCGGTTTTTTCACGACAACCCGCATACTGCCGATACGGCAGAGGGCATCGCCCGCTACACCGGGCGCGATGTGCGCACCGTCGAGCCGGAACTGCTGCAACTGGCACGCGATGGCGTCTTGGAAATGGAAGACCTGTCGGGTCTGCGCGTCTATACACTGGCATCCGACAGCGGGATGCGCGACCTGATCGCCAGCTTTATCATCGCCTGCGATGACCGGCAGTTTCGCGTCAAAGCCATTTACCACGTCATACGCAATTTGCGTTGACGCGTCCTACGCAGTCTGCGCTGGCGCGGCGCTGACGCAGATGCACACATAACTTGTGCTGAGAGGTCGAACCGTATGGACACACACCATATCCCAACGGGGATCGCGGGCCTGGATGAAATGACACATGGCGGCTTTTTGCCGCAAACCGCCAACCTGATCGAGGGCGCACCGGGCACCGGCAAAACCACGCTGGGAATGCAGTTCATCCATCACGGCATTACGGCCTGCGACGAGCCGGGCCTGATCCTGACCTTCGAGGAGTTCCCGCAGCACTATTACCGGGACGCGGCCAACTTCGGGTGGGACTTCCGCGCCCATGAGGCCGCCGACCGGCTGCGGATCGTCATGACCAGCCCGGAAGTGACTCACGCCGACCTGCGCGCGATCAGCGGGCGCATCGAAGGGCTGGCCGATCAGATCGGGGCGCGGCGCGTGCTGGTGGACAGCCTGAGCCATTTCGAGCGCCTGACCGACGACCCGGTCGAGCTGCGTCAGATCACGTTTGAGTTTATCAACGGCCTGAAACGCATGGGCCTGACGTCCGTGCTCACGCGCGAAAACGCGGCGCTGTTGGGCGAAACGCCGGACAACGAAGAAGACCTGGCCTTTGTCGTCGATTCGTACGTGATGCTGCGTTACGTCGAGATTCAAGGTGCAGTCCACCGCGCGCTGCTGGTGCTCAAACTGCGCGGCAGCGATCACGACAAAGACATCCGCCAGTATACGATCACCGGGCAGGGCATCGACATCCGGTCACGTTTCGAAGGGACGCGCGGCATCATGAGCGGCACGCCGACTATGACGCACGCCGAGGCATTCGTAGCGGCATTCTTAGCGCCGCCCACCGACAAGTAGGCAGCCGCCGTTATGGGCATTAGCGTTCACCAATTCCTGACGATCTACGCCTGGTTTGGGCTGGGTGCGCTGCTGCTCCAATTGATGTTGATCGCGCGCTTCTACGAGCGGCTGTCAGGCAAGCGGACGTATTACCGGTTTTTTGCGGTGCCTGTGCTGGCCTTCACGGCGGCGACGGTTCGCCAGGCACAGCTCGACCAGGTGGCCGGGGACGCGTGGGCCGATCTGGGTTTGTTCGTCGGAGGAGTCTCGCTGGGGGCGTTGTGCATCCACGTCTACCGGCTGATGACCAGCGGGCGCTGACCGCGCAACCCGTACCGGCGGTCGTACACGACATAGAATCCATGCAACACAGCGGGTGCCAGACACCATGACCGATAACCTGACAACGCTCTTGAGCGCCAGCGCGCCCATCGCCCTGATGATTACCCTATGGGTGATGGCGCAGATCAGCCGCCGCTTTGGCGAGGTGACGCACCGCCCGCCGCTCTACCGGGGGTTTTACGTGGCGCTGGCGCTGCTGATCTGCCCGCTCGTCGTGCGCCTGTTGGCGCTCGGTCTGACCGGTGACGAGCTCGCCGATCTGGGCGGCAACACGCTGGATGCCCTGCTGCACGATCTGCCGTTGGCCGCCAGTATCACGCTGGCGGTAGTCATTACGTGGCGCTATTGGGGGTGGCTGGTGTACGCGCGTGAAGGTCAATCTCCGGTTACGCCCAGGCGTCCGCACTGATGGCGTGGAAACAACTATGATGGATCGTCCCGTTCCCGAATCACGTATCGTGCACTCATCCGGGTCCGATGTCTCCGAAGTGGTGTGCCTGGTGAACGCCGAGGGCATTATCCGGTTCGCTACGCCGGGGGCGGCGCAGTTTTACGGCTACGAGTTGGATCAGATCATCGGGCGCTCGGCCTTGCGGTTTATTGCGCCGGAAGATGTCGATCAGGCCATCGCCCGCTGGGAGCAGATTCGCGACGATCCGTCGATTATGGCAGCGGAAATGCAGGTCACGATGCTGACGGCTGCCGGGCGGCGCATCCCGGTCCGGTTATCGCTCTGGCGGCTGCCAGATAGTCGCAAGTTTCTGCTGGTTCACCACGTATTCGACCACATCCGCGACCGGCTGGAGACGCTCTACAGCGTCCTGACGGCCATGTCGAGCACGCTGGTGCTGGACAACCTGCTGGATACCGTGCTGCGCGAGGTCCACCGCCTGATCCCGTGTGGGACCAGCACCATTTTTATCCTGGAACGCGACAGCACGATCCGCGTCCGGCGGCGGCACGAAGGCGAGATTCAGCATTACCGCTCGCTGATCCACGAACACCTGCCGGAATTCGAAACCAGCCGCATCATCCGCGAGACAAACGGGCCGCTGATCATCTACGACACGGTGGACGATCCGCGCTGGGTCGCGCTGCCCAATCACCGCCCGATCCGCAGTTGGCTGGGTGCCCCGCTCACGCATCGCGGCGAGTTTTTGGGTGAATTGAACCTGGACAGCCCGCAGCCCAACGCGTTCACCGAGGAAGACGGCGAGCTGGCGCACGCCCTGGCGTCACAGATCGCGGCGGCGCTGCACAACGCGCGCCAGTTCGAAGAAGAACAGCACCGCGCCGAGCAGTTCCAGGCCATCAGCGACGTGAGCCAGGCCATCAGCCAGCTTGACCTGCGCAGCGTGCTGGAAGTTGTCTACCGCAAAGTCAGCCACTTGATGAACACCACCACGTTTTTCATCGGCCTGTACGACGGCGAGGCCGAACAGGTGCGCATCGTGGGGTCGTACGATCACGGCAAACCCCGCGCCGACGAAGTCCAGCCGTCCGACGTCGGGCTGACCGGCCTGGTGATCCGCACCCGCCAGCCGTTGATCATTCACGACAGC
>CAYMTN010000352.1:0-4260 GCA_964393335.1 uncultured Anaerolineaceae bacterium | reverse complement strand
GCGTGTTTCGGCTTTTTGTGGTACAACGCGCACCCGGCGCAGTTGTTCATGGGCGATGTCGGGGCGCTGGCATTGGGCGCGGCGCTGGGCACCGTCGCTTTGATGACGGGCCAATGGCTGCTGCTGCCGATCATCGCCATCATCCCGGTAGCGACGCTGGTCAGCGTGATCTTGCAGATCAGCTACTTCCGCCTGACGCACGGCAAGCGCCTGTTTCGCATGACGCCGATTCACCACCATTTTGAGCTGAGCGGCTGGAGCGAAACGCAGGTCGTCCAGCGCTTCTGGCTGGTCGGCATCCTCTCCGCGATGTTGGGCGTGGCGCTGGCCCTGCTGCGCTGACAGCGCCCGCCTCGTTACGCACGAAATCCCAGCCTCTATATAATTTGGTCATAAGAACCTGACACGGACCGCGCGGCGGGAACCCGCGCGTCAGTGACGCGGCGCGTCGGCTGAGCGTCAACCGATTGTCGGCAGCGCGTCCGGATCGGCAGTTCGGAGTCCGCTAGAATCAAAGGGGAGACATGGGGAAGCAGCCAGAGACAAAGGCGAATCGGTGTGGATGACCAACTGATCGGGCAGAACATCAACGGGTACATCGTGGAACACAACATCGGGTCGGGCGGCATGGGGCGCGTGTACCAGGCCGTCGAAGTCGAGAGCCAGGCCCCGATGGCGATCAAAATCATGCTGCCGGAATTTGCCGAAGATAACAGCTTCCGCACCCGTTTTTTGCGCGAAGCAGAGTTGATGATCACGCTGCACCATCCCCACATCGTGCCGGTCTACACCTACGGCGAATGGTACGGGTACCTGTACATCGTAATGAAGCTGGTCAAAGGCCCGTCGCTGGAACGTATCCTCCAGCGCCAGCGGTTTTCGCCGCTGACCGCCTGGCAGGTCGTGCGTCCCTTGAGCGAAGCGCTTGGCTTCGGGCACGCCAACCATGTGCTGCACCGCGACCTGAAAACCGGCAACGTGCTGGTCGAGCCGCGCGGACCGGGTAATCACGTCTACCTGGGCGATTTTGGGCTGGGCAAACGTCCGGGGCTGGATACCACGTTGACGGCAGCGGGCATCTCGGTCGGCACGCCCGAATACATGGCCCCCGAAGTGGCGATGGGCACCCCGTCGGACCACCGCGCCGATCTGTATTCGCTGGGCGTGATCGTGTTTGAGCTGCTGCTGGGTTGCCTGCCGTTTCGCGGCGTCAACCCGCAGATGACGGCGCTGGCCCACGTGGACCAACCCGTCCCCCGCGCCCGCACCCTGCACCCGCACTTCCCGCGCCGCCTCGAAAGCATGTTGATGCAAGCCCTCGCCAAAGACCCGGCGGCCCGCTTCCAGTCCGCCGACGAGGTGCGCCAGGCGTACTACGATGCGGTCAAATCGTTGGACGACGAGGCGCGGCGCACGTGTTTCTGGGTGGCCAACGGCTCCTGATCGCGCTCTGTGCCCCGGCGCGCGGCTCTGATCTCCACACAACAACAATAGCAGTTTTTAATGGCTTCCTAATTACCCCATGATATAAAAGAGGGCAATCGCGTCTGCTGCTTAGCCTCCGTAAAGAAAAACAACCATGACTCAGAAATGCTCTCAGACAGCCCGGTGTCCAATTGCACGGTATTTCAACGAAGAGGGCTGGCAATTGATGCTGGACCGCTACTGCAACAGCAATTTTCAAAAATGCGGGCGGTACGTGCTCAAACAACACAACCAACCCGTCCCCGAACTGATGATGCCCTGGGACGGCATCACCGAGATCGACGAATGGATACGTTCGTAGTTGAGCACAGGCGGCGTCAGGGCCAGAGGATGGCCGGGCGGGTCAGGAAATAATTTGGCGCTAAAGCGTTTCCCGAAGTACAATACGCTGCATGGACGATCCTGTACCGCTGCGTTTTGACGGTTGCATGGCAACCAACATTGAACAGGCATACCGCCACCTGGAACAACTCTACGAGCATATGATCAGCCCGCTCGGCCTGAGCATCCTGGAATGGTATGCGCTGCGTGCCCTCTACGACGAAGACGGGCTGAGCGCGTCACACCTGGCCGCGCTCGTCTGCCGCCACCCCTCCTCGATGACGGCGCTGCTGGACCGCATGGAAGAAAAACACCTGCTCCGCCGCCAGGTTGACGCCACCGACCGCCGCAGCGTGCGTGTTTTCCTGACGGATGACGGGCGCGCCTGCCGCCCGCAGATCGAAGCCGTCGCCGGGCAGCTCGACACGCTGATCAATGACTTGATCACGCCCGCGCAGATGGATACTTTCCACCACGTGCTCAGCGTGCTGCAAAACGTGACGCTTCCCGAGACGTCGTAATCCTTCGATTTGACAATCTGTATCACGTTCACTTGTCGCTTCCCACCCAAGTACCTGTATACTTATAATGAAGCGAGCCGCCCGGCACCAGGACCGGCACGCGTTGGGTTCCTGGCACGGTATGACGCGCCACCATCGGTCGTCATCCGTGTAGACGGCGGCCAGGAGGTCACCATGTACGGATCGCCGGGTGCCATCCCGTTTGGCCAGTATGTACGCCTGTATACGCTGCACCAGCTCGAGCAGCCGACCGGCCTGATCCTGCTGCGAATCCGCATCGAAACGCTGCGCTACAGTTATGCGCCGCTGCTTGCGCCGCCAGCCGTGCGCGACGTGGACGCCGCCTACCGTGACGACCCGCGCGCCGGGGCGGAAGTGGTCCGCGCCGCCGTGCTGCCGCGCCTGCAAACGCTGCTCGATACGCGCGATCCATTTCAGGAATTGCAGCTCGCCGCCGGTCAGGAAACGCTGTGGCGGCGCTACGCAGCCCAGCGCGGCTTACCGGCTGAACCGGCCCGCGTGCCCACGATTCACGCGCCTGTGGCGGCCCGCCTGCCCGCCCGCAGCCGGACATCGGAGCGGCTGGCGCAGGTTCAGCGCACGCTGGACCTGCTGCACTCGGCGGCAGAAACGGCCTCCGCGCTCGCCGCGCTGTGGCAGAACTGGCAGATCGCGCAGGGGCAGCGTAAGCTGTTGGACATGCAGCGCGGCCTGCTGCACGACGCGATCGGATCGCAGCTCGCCGGTCAGGATCGCGCGCTGGATCGCGCCACAAGCCGCGACTTCGTGCGCGGTTACCTGGCCGATCACGCCGGCGACGCGGCGTATGACGCGGTGTTCGGCCCATCACCGGACGGCTGACGCCGCCCGTCTGTACCGGGAACCATCACGGAAAGGATAAATTGGGGATGCACGTTCGACCGTTGAGCGTGCTGGATGGCGACAGCGAACGTTTGCTGCGGATGCGTGCGCTCGAACATGCCCGCGACGCCAATGCCAGCGTGCACCACCTGCGGACCGCACTCGAAACCGGACGAATCAGCGCGATCTGTTTGTACGAGGATACGGACGTGCCGCGCGGCCTGGCGGCGTGGCGCTGGCAGGATGAAGCCCGTTCGTACGCGCAGATCATCATGCTGTATACGCCGCTCGAGTCGCCGCCGGAGCCGGGCGCGGCGCTGGTCGATTACCTGTTTTCGTCGCTGCGAGGCGAACCGGCGCTCAAGGTGATCGAAACCCGTATGCGGGACGAATCGCCGGGCGTCCGCGAGGCGTGGTCGCAGCGCGATTTTGTGTTTTTTGAGCGGTGCCGGATGGTGCTGCGCCTGGGTCAACTGCCCTTGCCGGTGATCCCTACCCCGGTGGGATTCCGCGTCACGTCCTGGGACGACGAATACCAGGCGCAGATCGACCAGTTGATCGCCGCCGCCCACCGCCAGAGCATCGACGCCGCCGCCGTGCCGGATACGCCAGTCAGCGCGATTGTCGAGAGCCTGCGCCGCCTGCGCAACGGGGATTTGCCCGGCGCGGGCACCTGGAATCCGGCAGCCAGCCGGATCGTGATCGACAAACGCGGGCAGGTCGCGGGCTGCGTGGCCGTCTCGCAGACGAACGGCAGCGCGGTCGTGGTAGACATCGCCGTACACCCGGCCTACCAGCGCCAGGGCCTGGCGCGGCTGCTGATGGTGCGCAGTATGACGGCCTGCCTCCGCCAGCGGCTGATGGCGATCTCGCTGGCCGTGACCACGCGCAATCCGGGCCGGTCGCTGTGCAATCAACTCGGCTTCCAGACGACAAACTGCGGCGAAGTGGCGATCTGGTGGTATGATGGGCGGCAGATCGCGTGGCGGTGAGCGCCGCCCGGCGACTACCTGCCAACTGACAACGAGTGTTTGCATGAAAACCATACGGAAAGCGGCATACCGGTACCTGA
>CAYMTN010000351.1:0-4261 GCA_964393335.1 uncultured Anaerolineaceae bacterium | reverse complement strand
TGGAACGCGCGCGCAACCTGCGCCACCGCCGCGTCCTGCTGCGCTCGATCCGCGAAAACGTCGAAGAACTGACCGGCGAGCGCCTGGAAGACGAGTTGGGCGAGGCAAAGGCCAGGCAGCAGCCAGCCGGGACGCCGGTCGTGACTCCGGTCACGACGATGACCATCGGCCCGCTGACGATCTACCCCGGACGGTACCAGATTTCCGTCGGCGACCAGCCGATTGACCTGACGCCGACCGAATTCGACCTGCTGCTCTACCTGGCGGCGCACCGGGGGCGCGTCGTGCCGTGCGCCGAACTGGTGCGCGAGGTGCGCGGGTACACGCTCGAAGAACACGAAGCGCGCGAAGTGATCCGCCCGCACGTCAGCAACCTGCGGCGCAAGCTCAAAGCGTCCGGCCAGAACCCGAACATCATCGTCAACGTGCGCGGCATCGGCTACCGGTTGGCGGAAACGCAGTAACGGCGCGTATGACGCGACGCACAAGCAACATGTGGTCATAACGCCTCGCCGGACTCGTTCCCGTGAGGCGTTTCCACGTCGATCGCAAAGACAGGTCAGGCTGGTATGGTGCGGATCGGTGTTTTTCTGACCGGGCTGCTAACCCTGCTGTTGGGCGGCATCGTGGCACTGAGCCGCACACAGAACCCGGCGGGTAGCTGGATCGCGTATGCAACGTACAGCCGGTATGCTCACAACGTGGTTTCCAGCTGGCGTTATGAAATCCGAGTTATCGATCCAGACGGCCATCAGATCCGAAACATTCCGGCAGAAAGCCCTAATGCACCACCGCCGACGATAAGCTGGTCCCCAAATGGACAGTGGCTCCAGGAAATGTACGAAGACACAGGCACCATAACCTGGATTCTGCCCGCCAGCGGCGAGCGAGTCAGGACAGTGACAGCCGACGAGTACACGATCCCGGCCTGGTCATCAGGCAACAAACAACTGGTGTATGTCACCCCCGAACGGACCGGACGTCAACTCAGCGTCATGAATCCCGCTGTCATAGGGACCGAGGTCGAATTTGAGTCCGTCCCGTTTGAATGGACGCCTTACGGTGACTCGCGCATAGACGCATTAACCTGGTCACCAGACGACGAGTGGATTGCCTACGCTGTGTTCGCCGGCGATGTGCCGGGAATCTTTCGCGTCCGGCCAGACGGAACTGATACAGAAAGACCGGCAGGCCCGTACCGGGACTGTCATGATGTGACCTGGTCTAAGGACGCGCAGTGGTTGTATTACCTGTGCGACGAAACTGGGCTGTCGCGTGTCCATGCCGATGGAACTGATGACACCAGGCTATTCCCTGACTTACCGGGCCAGACCGCATTTGGTTTTTCGCCAAGTGCTGATCGGTTGTGGATCGTTACGCACGACTATGACCTGAAAACATCCGACCTGTATCTCGCCCGCGCCGACGGAACCGGGCTAAGACTGGTCACGTCAACCGTAACTCTTTATTCCACTATGCTGGGGAACAGGCCGCCCGTCTGGTCGCCTGACGGACGGTGGATCACGTTTGCCGTCACGGAACCAATCGACACGTACGGCGAGGACGTCAACCGGCTTTACGTCGCCGATGCGCAAACAGGAACGGTCCACCTGATCAACGAGCAGCCTATCGCACAGGGCTATAGCTGGTCGCCGGATAGCGAATGGATCGTCTACGGCACCACCAGCAGCACATACTACGAGACCACCATCACGCGCGCCCGCCCGGATGGAACCGACCGGCGGCTGCTGGTGACTCATGACCCAAACTATGCCAGTCACATTGCGCTGGCGTGGTCGCCCGCCTGTGGCAAACTTCACGCGGAAATTGTCTTCGCGGCGGGGCTGCTGCTCAGCGGCAGCGGGATGGTGTGGCCCCGCGTCCGGCGGCGAGTCGCCCGGCAGTAGGCAGCGCCCTACTGCTGCCTGTACAGCGTCAGCAGGTACGTGCCGGTCGTGTTACCGGCCCCCTCGACCAGCAGGCGGTACGCGCCGCTCTCCGGCAGCAGCACCAGCAGCTCGGCGGTCACATCACCCGCCGCCCGGTCTTCGCTGCTCGCCAGCGCCGCCCCGGACGGCGCGTACAGCGTGATCTGCGGATCAAACCCGTCCGACTGTGCCGCGACCGTGATCAGCCAGATTTGCCCGGTGCCGCCGTTGAACCGGTAGCCCAACCGCGCGCCCGCCACCGGCAGGTCGTCGCGGATCATGGCCGGGACGGTGTGCGGCACAAAGATCACGTCGTCCGGCCAGTTGCCGGTCTCGGTCGGGGGCTGCGCGGGTGTCGCCGTCAGCGCGGCGGGTGATCCCGGCGCGGCGGAGTCGCCATCACGCCACGCCAGCACGCCCAGCACAATCGCCAAAAGACCCAGCGGAATCAGAAACGCGAGCAGGTACACGCCCCAACGCAGCCGGTCAAGCAGGGCGGACGTCCCGCCGTCTGGCGGTTGCCACGCCCCGCCGTCGTCGCCAACGGAGACGATGGGCGCTTCCTCGAACTCTGTTTCGTAAAAATAATCGGGATGGGAATCACCGGATGCAGGCGCGTCGTCCAACTCGTCGGGGTCGCGCGCGCCAGGATAGTCATGTTCCCCCATGTGGATGCACCCTACCCGGTTCAGCCGTCGATGATGGCGTCGACCGCCGAGCGCACGGCCTGCGGCGCGATGCGTTCGTCCACCAGGTAGTCGCGGCGCATGATCTGGAACAGCGAGGGGATTTCGGCAATCGGCACGACCGGGCCATCCGCCGACAGCCGCACGTTGGGTGACGTGAAGACGACAATCGCATACACCGGCACGCGGTCCAGGCCGCGTTTTGCCAGGAACTTGCGCAGCGCGTACACGTCCTTGACACATTCGCGGGTCGGGTTGGTTTTGGCCGCGCGCAGCTTGCCGTTCGGCGTCTGGTTGATCCACCCGGCGCGTTCGTTCATCCACGCGCCATGATAATCCACGATGCGAAAGACCAGCGCGCCCGGCGGCCCGACTAACACCGCATCGATATACCCGACTCCGCGCTTGCTGACGTTGCGCAAATAGGTATACCGGTTGTCCAAAAACTGGGCCAGCCCTTCGCCGACCGCGTACGCCAGCGGGTTGTCCTTTTGCAGCGTCAGGCCGCGAATGATGATCACCACGCCGCCAATGACCGACGCCACGCCCGCGATCAGCAAAAATAGCTGGAACAGGTCAAAGACGAAGGTATCCCACAGCGGGAAGAAGACAAACAGAACACCCAGCGTCGCGGCAATCGCGCCGCCAAAAAACGCCAATCCGCCGATAAACAAATAATACCGCCCCCGGCGGGTGATATTCTGTGAAGGGTTGATGTTTTGCATCGCTCACTCTACCCATCTACATCCGGCCCCGGACACACGCCAGAAGCCTGCCTCTGCGCATCCCACACAACCAACAGTCCCCCCGGCGGCCTTCAGGCGTGTCATGACGACTGGTCCGGCGTGGCAGACCCGTTGGATTCTCTGCACGGCGGGTCCTGCCGCACGGGATGCTGGTTTTGCCGCACGACATGCTCATTTTGCCGCACGGGGTACCGGTCGTGTTCCTCAGCCTGATCGCCTTGCTGCGCGGCCTGGTCGTCCTGCCGCAGCACGTGACCCGGACTCGCGGGCCGGGCGGGTTTGGATACGCGCCTGGACGGTCCCGCCTGGGAGGACGCTTCCGGCTCGCCGGTAACCACCGAATCGGCACGCGGCAGGTGGTGCTTGGCGATCACGCGGTCCATCGCCGCGCGCAGTTCGAGCATGGCCGGCAGCGGCTTGTATAACAGCAGATCCGCCTGCGCCTGTTCGATCACCCTCGCTTCTTCTTCCGGCGACATGTGGTACGCGGTGATCAGCACGATGGCGATCTGGCCCAGAATCGGGCTTAGACGCAGCCGCGCCCCGACCTCCGGCCCGCTGATTTCCGGCAGCCGGATATCGAGAATCGCCAGTTCCGGCAGTTCCCCGCGTGTGCGGCCCTGGTCCACGTCTTCGATCCACGACACAGCCTCTGCGCCATCGACAAAAGCCACGCCCTCGATCCCCCAGATCTCAAACATCGCCAGCAGCACATCGTAAATATCTGGCTCGTCCTCCACAACCATCCAGGTCGGCAAGGCTCTGCTCCCTCACTACTCCCGCGCCGCGATTGCCGGGAGATTACGGTTCTCAAAAACATCCTACACTATAGGCGGGCGCGCATGAAATCGCAAATCTTGCGCGGCACAGCCACGACGCGCCGTTGCATTGTCTAGAGTAT
>CAYMTN010000350.1:0-4276 GCA_964393335.1 uncultured Anaerolineaceae bacterium | reverse complement strand
TCCGGCTGGCGGAATTCGGCACGGTCTACCGCTACGAAAAATCGGGCGAGCTGCACGGCCTGACGCGCGTACGTGGTTTCACGCAGGACGACGCGCACATCTTCTGCACGCCGGAACAGTTGGAAGACGAGTTCCTCAAGGTGGTGGACCTAGTCGAGTTCATCCTGAACGGCCTGGGCTTGACGGACTACCGCGCTCGCGTCGGCGTGCGCGATGCCGAAAGCAACAAATACGTGGGCGACGATGCCAACTGGGAAAAAGCGACGGCGGCGATCATCGCCGCTGCCGACAAGCGCGGCCTGGAATACACGGTGGAAGAAGGCGAAGCGGCGTTTTATGGCCCCAAGCTGGACTTCATCATCCGGGACGCGCTCAAGCGAGAGTGGCAGGTCAGCACGGTGCAGGTGGACTATAACCTG
Source organism: uncultured Anaerolineaceae bacterium (assembly GCA_964393335.1). Classification (GTDB taxonomy): domain Bacteria; phylum Chloroflexota; class Anaerolineae; order Aggregatilineales; family Aggregatilineaceae; genus CAYMTN01. The sequence goes on along the minus strand of CAYMTN010000350.1, from coordinate 3,857 downwards.
CCGGCACGCTTCGAGCTGGAATACGTCGGCGAGGATAACGAACGCCACCAGCCGATCATGATCCACCGCGCGCTGTACGGCAGCATGGAGCGTTTTGTCGCCGTCATGATCGAGCACTACGCGGGCGCGTTCCCGGCGTGGCTCTCGCCCGTGCAGATGGTGCTGATCCCGGTGGCGGACCGTCACAACGAGTACGCGAACGCCGTCGCCGCGCAGCTTCACGCGCAGGGCTTCCGCGTCGAGGTCGATGATTCGTCGGGGCGCATCGGCGGCAAGATTCGCACGGCAACGCAGCAAAAAGTCCCCTGGATGCTGGTCGTCGGGGACCGGGACGTCGAGCAGAACGCGGTCAGCGTGCGTCTGCGGTCCGGTGAAGACCTGGGCGCGATGCACGTCCCGGAGTTCATCAACCACGCCAAACGGATCGTGGATACGAAGTCGCTCGACCTGGCGTAGGAAAACAAGCCATCAGCTTTCAGCAATAAGCTGTCAGCAAAAGCGCACGCGGGCTGCTCACCGGAAAAAGTCCCCTCGCCTATCGCTTGCGATGGGAGAGGGGATTGAAGGGTGAGGGCTTCACGTCACGAAAGGACAAACGGGGCATCCATGAAATACGGAATCGACCTGCCGCCCTATGGCCCGTTCGCCAGCGCGCGAGTCCTGGCGGACGTGGCCCGCGAGGCCGAACAGGCCGGATGGGACGGGTTTTTCATCTGGGATCACGTGGCGCGGGCCTGGAAGATCGACATCGTGGATACCTGGGTGGCGCTGGCCGCGATGGCAATGACCACGCAGCGAATCCGTCTCGGCCCGCTGGTCACGCCGCTGCCGCGCCGCCGTCCCTGGAAGGTGGCGCGGGAAGCCGTCTCGCTCGATCATCTCTCGAACGGGCGTCTGATCCTGGGCGTCGGCCTGGGGACCGGTCGCCCGCCAGAATGGGCCAATTTCAACGAGCAGACCGACGCCAAAAAACGCGGCGAGATGGTCGATGAAGCGCTCGATGTACTAACCGGGCTGTGGCGCGGCGAGTCGTTCAGCTACGATGGGCAGTTTTACCAGGTGAAGGACTCGACTTTCACGCCCAGGCCGGTGCAGCAGCCGCGCATCCCGATCTGGACCGGCGGCTACTGGCCGAACAAAAAACCGTTCCGCCGCGCGGCGCGTTGGGATGGCGCGTACCCGCTCGAAAAAGACAGCGCGCATCCCTGGGGCGGGCCACTGCCGGAGCAGGTCCGCGAGGTGGCCGCGTTCATTCAGGAGCAGCGGCAATCGGACGCGCCCTTTGACATCGTGTGTCGCGGCGAGCCGACTCCTGGCGCTGATCCGGCGCGTGGGGCGGCGATGGTCGCGCCGTATGCCGAGGCGGGCGCGACGTGGTGGATCGAAGCCGTGCATCCCTGGGCGTTTGGGCGCGACTGGGAAGACGTGTGGCCCTTCACGGCCATGCGCGAGCGCATCCGGCAGGGTCCGCCGAAGGTGTAAACGCGGCCAATCCCGGCAACTATCGACAAAAACGCCCCTGAGTCGTCGCAGCCAGGGGCGTCGTGATTTCACCAGCGGTGGGAACGCACGATCAGCCGATCAAAGCGGCCTGCGCCGCCGCGTAGGCATCTGCATAGGGCAGGCCCCCGCCGCTGTCCGCCGACATATAACCGCCGTATATCGCGTGCCCTGTCTGCATCCAGAAGCAGTCCACTACAGCGAATCCCGCTTCTTTCAGCCAGACAAGCTGGTCGAACAGCGGCGACGGTTTGTCGAAGGGATCGGCGTAGTGAAAATAATTCCACCGGATCGCCTGAAACGCCTCAAACAGCGCGCGCGAACCGGTCTGCATCACCGACGCCGCTTCGGCGGCCTGATCCCACGTGGCGGCGAACAGTTCGCGGGCTTCGTCACGCTGCGACAATATCAGGTCAGCGATGATAAACGCGCCCCGGTCTGAGAGGCGCTCGCCCACTGCCTGGAAGAGCGCCTGTTTCTGCGCGCCGTCCAGGTGATGAATACACAGCGACGAGACGACCGCGTCCGCTCCATCCAGCAAGCCGTACCAGTCCGAGCCGGCCATGTCAAAGGCGGCGACCGACGCCCGCGCGCCAAAGTCACGCAGCCTGCCGGCAGTTTCGCGGCGCATCGACTCTTCGAGATCAAGCGCCAGCAGTGACGCCTGCGGAAACGCCTGCAAAATGGCGTGCGACAGCCGCCCTTCGCCGGACGCCATCTCAACGATCCGAAACGAGTCCGCCGCACGGAACGGCAGCAGCGTCAGGATCGCGGCCATCTGTCCGGCCCGATCCGGCACCGCGACCGCCGCAATCTGCCGGTACTGGTTCGACTGGTCGGCTGACCATTGATCACCCATCCCTCGCCATCCTTTCGCCAACGGCAAGCCGGATTCTCAGCGCCCGATCAACGCCTGCACCAGAAAACGAAGGTTGCCCGGTCGCTCGCCGACCCGCCGGGCGCTGTACGGCCACCAGTCTTTGCCGACCGGCACGTACAGCCGCAGCGAGTAGCCGTCTGCGACCAGTTGGCGCTGGAGCTTTTGACGCACGCCCAGCAGCATTTCAAACTCGTATTCGTCCGGCTGCCAGCCGTGCTGCTTCAAAATGGGCTTGAGCCGCTCGATCATCTGATCGTCGTGCGTGGCAAAAATGGGATACGCGCCGCACGCCTTCGACTCCGGCGAGAGCATCAGCTCCGACAGCCGCAAGAAGCTGGCGTCGATGTCGGCCCGGTTGGTCCACGCGATGTCCTTACCCTCGACAAACGCGCCCTTCACCAGCCGGATCGCCCCACCCTGCGCCGCAATCGCCCGTAGATCGGCTTCCGTGCGGTACAGGTACGCTTGCAGCGTGATCGCCACCGGGATACCTTCCGCCTTCAAGCGCCAGTACAACGCGATCGTTTTATCGACGTAGGTGTGATCTTCCATGTCGAGCATGACAAATCTGGCGCTCGGCTGCGCGGCTAACACCTGCCCGATCTGAAGCGCGTTTTTGGCCCCGTCGTCGTCGGAAAAAACGTAGCCGATCTGCGATGGATCAACACATAAGAACAACTCCAGCGATTCGCGCCCGTAGGCCCCGGCAATGCCGATGATCTGCCGGACGTTTTCATCGACCACTGCCGGTTCTTTGACGTATTCGCCCAGGTAGAAGATCGACGTTTTGATGTGATCTGCCGCGAGCTCGCGCGCCCTGGCGACCGCTGCCGCGCTGTCCGCGCCGCCGACAAATCGCCGGGAAAACGCGGACGTCAGCGGGTTGCCCTGCATCACGGCGGTGAAACGATCGCTGCACGCCAGCCGGATCATCATCTGCTGCCACTGTCGCTTGACGAAATTATCCAGGTCCATTGTCCCCCCTCAATCAGTGATCTTGTCGCACCTTACAGCTCAATCTCCTGCGTCAGCACGGCCACCAGCAAATCGATCACGGCCTGGATATCGCCGCGATCCGCCGTTTCGCTGGACGTATGCACGTAGCGCAGCGGGTACGACACCGCGCCGGTCGGCACGCCCGCCCGCGCGGCCTGGATCGCGCGCCCGTCCGTGCTGGCGGCCTCCAACACTTCGAGCTGGTACGGGATGCCTGCTTCTTCTGCACGGCGCACGAGTAAATCACGCACCGCCGGAAGCACGATCAGCCCGGCGTCGCGCGTTTTGATGGCCGCCCCGCCGCCCAACGTGATCGCCAGACGTTTGCCGTGCGGCTGGTCGCCGGACGCGGTGGCATCCAGCACCAGCGCCAGATGCGGATCGACGCCATACGCCGCCGGGCCTGCCCCGCGCGAGCCAACTTCCTCCTGCACGGTGAACACAAAATAGACGCTGTGCGGCGTGCCCTGCGCCTTGACGC
>CAYMTN010000349.1:0-4277 GCA_964393335.1 uncultured Anaerolineaceae bacterium | reverse complement strand
GTGCGCGAAGCCAAGTCCAAGGAACCGGAGAAAGCGCTGGCCAGCTTTGGCATGGTGCGACAGGACACAAACCAGGTCGTATGCGTTCAGAGAGAGGAGAAGGTCAGACTAAATGTGTAGAGCAGGATGCATGAGCGATGACTTGATGCACTCGCTCACCAGCGCGATTCGCGTAAGAATGGCACCAGCTGAAAAGCACTTAGAATGGAGAGATTAATGGCGTCGCAAAAACAACAGCAAACGATATTTGAGCCAACCTGGGAATCACTGCGACAGTACCAGGTTCCCGACTGGTATCAAAATGGCAAATTCGGAATTTTCATTCACTGGGGAGTCTATTCGGTCCCGGCCTTTGGGAATGAATGGTATCCACGCAATATGTATCTTGAAGGAAGTCCCGAATTCGAACACCATGTCAAGACCTATGGCCCACAATCTAAGTTTGGCTACAAGGATTTTATTCCACAGTTGACCGGGGGAAAATTCGATGCCGAGCGGTGGGCACAGTTATTCGAAGAGGCCGGGGCGCGTTTTGTCGTGCCGGTGGCCGAACATCATGACGGTTTTGCCATGTACGACTGTTCCTTCTCCGACTGGACGGCTGTCAAGATGGGGCCAAAGCGCGATATTGTTGGCGAACTGGCCGCCGCGGCTCGCAGACATGGCCTAACCTTTGGAGTCTCCAGCCATCGCGCTGAACACTGGTGGTTCTTTGACGGCGGACGCCGGTTTGAGTCCGATGTACAGGATTCAGCGTACGAAAGCTTTTATGGTCCGGCTCAACCCGCCGCATCCATATCTTATACGGATGCGGCATGGGCAAGTCGTGATTGGCAGCCGCGTCCACATGCTAAATTCCTTGAAGACTGGTTGGCGCGCACCTGCGAACTGGTCGATAAGTATCAGCCCCAGTTAGTGTGGTTTGACTGGTGGATTGAGCAGCATATTTTTGAACCTTACCTGCAACGTTTCGCGGCTTATTTTTATAACTGCGCGGCGAATTGGGGCGGGGGAGCGATCAACTATAAGCTTAGCGCGTTTCCCAAAGGAACAGCCGTTTACGATGTCGAGCGCGGGCAGCTTAAGGGTATCAATCCTGCGTTCTGGCAGAATGACACAGCCGTTGCCAAAACGTCCTGGGGCTATATTCATGATCAGGTTTATAAAGACCCTGGCGACATCATCGGCGATCTCGTGGACGTGGTGAGCAAAAATGGCGCGCTACTGCTGAATGTTGGTCCAAAACCGGACGGCACTATTCCCGATCAGGACGCACGAATTCTCCGGGCAATCGGGCGTTGGCTGGCGGCCAACGGTGAAGCAATCTATAACACTCGCCCCTGGAGGATATACGGCGAAGGCCCAACCGAGGTGAGTGAAGGGTCATTCACCGACACCAACCGGTCTACTTTCACAGGTGAGGATTTTCGCTTTACCACGAATGGCAACATCCTGTACGCGATAGCGCTGGCCTGGCCAGGTGGCGAAGCGGTGATCAAAAGCTTGCGCACGGGCACGGGCGACATCGCCGAAATCAGCTTGCTGGGTGCGGGACGGCTGGAATGGGGCCAGGATCAGTCTGGCCTGCACATCAAGATGCCTGCCCAGAAACCGTGCGAACATGCCTTCTGCTTCAAAATCCAGTTCTCGTAATGCCCGTATCCGGCTACTTTCGTTGTCTGGAGTGTTTTTCGCCTGATTTCCTCGACGAATCGGAATGGAAACAAGCCCTGCCTGTCATTAACGCGGGACCAGCATCATCGAACCCGCGCCAACTGCACCGTTAGGCCTAAGGCCTAATGGAAGTTGAGGGAAGAAGGCTGATTTGAGCAACAAAAAAGCGATGAAAATCAATGTTTCATCGCTCTTTTCTTTGTATAACTAGAGCGGGAACGACGGGGATGAAACCCTCGGCGGTTACGTGATTTTTGGGCGAAAAACCGAGTACCGCGGCGTAATCGAAACCGTTTTTGGCCTCAATGCAATGACGTCACGATCCAATTAACCGCTCACCTTGCCGCCACCCTACGCCTGGTGGTTGCTCATGACTGTTGCCCACCGCTCATCTTTACAGAGGCGAGTGGATCGCCCACAGTGGAAGTAGCTCAACTCCCGGTGGCAAACGCAGGAGTATGTCCAATGTCTCGACGTGGTGCATTCCTGATCGCTGTGCTCATGGCGGTCCTGATAATGGGGATCCAACCAGCCACCGCCCAGACTCCCCTCCAGGCGTCAGTTCTTCTCTTGCGAAGTGGTCCTGGCACGGATTTTGAGATCATCGCTGAGGTGCCGGTGGACGGTGTCTTTTTCCTCACCGCGCGTAATGCTGACGGGACGTGGCTGCTCGTCATGACGTCGGACCATGCCCAACGTGGCTGGGTGGCGGCGCAGTACGTTACACTCCGCGCCGTGAACGTGGCGCGCCTGCCGGTCAGTAAAGAGCATGTCGCGTCCGCCGGGGTATCTGCCACCAGCACGACTACCCGGACGCTGGTCGGCTTCAATCTGCCCGTGATCGAGCAAATTGATCTCACTGCCTACCCAGTGGTGGGCTCGGTCACTGCGACCGCCCGCGCGATCTACCAGCGCGGTCAGGCCATGGGGCGCGATCCGCACCAACTGGCTAAGGTGGGCGACTGTTTCAGCGACCATGAGTATTTTCTCAAACATTTCGCGTGGGGCCGGTACAACCTGGGCGAATACGCCGCCTTGCAGCCTGTGATCGATTTCTTCGGCGAGTCGATGGATGATCTCAGTTATGCGGCGTCAGTCGGATTCGTGGCCGGGGCTGTGTTGGACCCAGTCTGGGCCAGCCCGGAGGTGTGCCAACAGAGGGAATCGCCGTTGGCGTGCGAGTACCGCGTTCATAATCCGAGTGTGGCGGTGATCATGTTCGGCACACAGGATGTGCTGCTGATGACACCGGAACAATTCGACACCGCACTGCGTGAGGTCGTGCGGCAGACAATAGATACCAACATCGTCCCGATTCTGAGTACGTTCCCCGGCAACGTGGATCTCTGGGACAAATCGCTGCAATTCAACCAGATCGTGGTCAACATCGCGCTCGACTTTGACATCCCGTTGATCAATTTGTGGTTGGCGCTCGACGGCTTGCCTGGCCACGGACTGGACGGCAGCAATCACCTGTCATTCCCGATCACCACGGCGGCGGATCTGACCCAACCCAACCTGACCACCGGCTACCCCATGCGGAACCTGGTGACACTGCAAACCTTGGATGACATCTGGCGATCGTTGACGACCTGATGAGATTATGGTCACACGTGGTTGAGAGCTGCTCGCATCCTCTAGGCTGAAACAGGGGTCTGATGGGCTGTTGGGTCACAAAACGGTCCGGTCTTAAAGTCGGTCAATTCCGCCGTGTCTTACATCCTCGCCAAGCTCAACTCGCTCCCCTCGCTGCCTGATCCCACCTTAACTACTCGCGAACGCAACATTATTATCCGTGCCCGCTATGCGGCTGGCGAATCACAGGCCGAACTCGCACGACAGTTTGGAATCTCGTACCAACGGGTCTATCAGATTGTGCGCGGTCGACGGAAATGAAATAACTCGGTAGTTTCAAGATGGGCGTGTCCATGTAGACACGCCCATCTTCCTACTCGCACCCCGGCTCAATGCGATATTGCGTGCGCTCCTCGCAGGTGAACTCGCGGAGGTAGCGGTTCTCGCGGACCCAGCCGAGCAGTTCATCTAGCGACGGCTCGGAAATCTGCCACTGGATGACCAGGTCCACTCCTGATAACGAAGCAGAAAAGGCCGTCTGTCCGTCCGGACTAAATATGACATTGGTCAATCCTGGGCGAACGCTAAACCGGCGCAGTTCCTGGCCCGTCTCGAAGTTCCACAAGATGATTGTTCCACGCACATCGGCAGAGATCACGTACCGCTTATCCGATGAGATATCCATCGAGAATATCCAGTCGCCATGCCCTGTAAACCGATGCACGATCTCTCCAGTTTCGATGTTCCACAGATACAGGTTGCCATCTCCGGCTGCCCCCAGAACTGTCTGTTCGTCAGGGCCGAAAGCAGCGCTAAACATCCCTAAAGTGTCGGGACCTGCCTCAAAGTGACGGATCGGTTGGCCGGTTGCTATATCCCACAAAGTGAGGAAGCTGGTTGGTCCTGTAGACGCTGTCAGCGCACGCGTCCCATCGGCGCTGAATTGGATACGGGTAACATCTGATACCATATCAAAGCGCCGAATCTCCAGGCCGGTGGCTGTGTTCCATAGAATCAAGTCACCAATC
>CAYMTN010000348.1:0-4281 GCA_964393335.1 uncultured Anaerolineaceae bacterium | reverse complement strand
CGACGGATTTTGCCGACGATGGCACCTGTGATGCAGCGCATTGCAGCCTGCTCGAAGCGGTGATCACGGCGAATGCATCAACCGGCACCCCGGACGTGATCGATCTGCGCGGCGTGACCGGCCAGATCGACGTGACCGCCACGCTGCCCCCCATCACCGACGACGTCGAGATTGTGGGGCCAGGGGCGGATCTGCTGGCGATTGACGGCCAGAATGCGCGCCCGCTGTTCGTCGTTGACCTCAACGTGACGGCGGTATTCGAAGGATTGACGCTGCAACACGCGCAAACACAGGACGCTGACGGTCCCGCGCTGAGTGCGTCCGCCGGTAGTGATGTGACCATCCGTGATTGCGCGGTGCTCGACAACACCACCACTCGTAATGGCTCTGGAGCAGGTCTGTATGTTTCCGGTTGGCCAAGTGCGGCGACGCTGCGCGTGGAACGCTGCCTGATTGCCGGGAACTCCTCGCATGGTTCAGGAGGGGGCATCTACACAGGCGGCACGATGACTGTCTCAGATAGCACCATTACTGACAACTTCGCGGCCATCAATGGCGGCGGCATTTACGGTGCGGGCACGTTGAGCGTGACCAACAGCACCATCACCGCTAATACGGCGGACGAAGGCGGCGGCATTTATCGCGATCAGAGTACTACGTTGACACTCACCAACACCGTTGTGACCGGCAATGTCGCGCCCCTCAATCCTGACATCTACGGCGTTTACGTCGAACAGGGCGTGAACCTGGTCGGCGGCGATCCCATGTTCCGCCCGCTGGCCGATAACGGCGGGCCGACTCAAACGTATATGCCGTTCTTTGGCAGTCCCGTGATCGATGCGGCAGACAACGGCTACTGCCCGCCGGTTGACCAGCGCGGGGTAGCTCGCCCGTTGGACGGCGACATGGATACAGTGCTCACCTGCGATATTGGCGCAGTTGAGCGCAATCTGCCCGGAGCCATGCTCACCATCAGCGACGCGGCGCACCCGGAAGGAGACAGCGGCACCACGACGTTTGTGTTCACGGTCACGCTGGCCGGTGCGCTGGGTGACACGGTTACCGTCGATTATGCAACCGCCGATGGTACCGCCACCAGCGCCGGCAATGATTATGTGCCTGTCTCTGGCACGCTGACGTTCAGCGGCGGCGTGACGACGCGCACTATCGCCGTAACGGTGCCGGGCGACACGGCTGCCGAAGATAGCGAAACCTTTACTGTCACCCTTTCGAATGCCGTCAGCGCGCTGACCGATGATGCGGTTGGATTAGGCACCATTCAAAACGACGATCCGCTTATTGTCACCACGACGGATTTTGCCGACGATGGCACCTGTGATGCAGCGCATTGCAGCCTGCTCGAGGCGGTGACCACGGCGAATGCATCAACCGGCAGCCCGGACGTGATCGACCTGCGCGGCGTGACTGGCCAGATCGACGTGACCGCCACGCTGCCCCCCATCACCGACGACGTGGAAATTCTGGGGCCGGGGGCGGACCTGCTGGCGATTGACGGCCAGAATGCGCGCCCGTTGTTCGTGGTGGGTGAGGGTGTGACGGCAGTATTCGAAGGATTGACGCTGCAACACGCGCAAACACAAGATGCTGAAGGTCCTGCGCTAAGTGCGTCCGGCGGCAGTGATGTGACACTCCGCGATTGCGCGGTGCTCGATAACACCACCACGCGCAACGGCGCTGGAGCAGGGCTGTATGTTTCCGGTTGGCCGAGTGCGGCGACGCTGCGCGTAGAACGGTGCCTGATTGCCGGGAACTCAGCCGCCTGGAGCGGAGGCGGAATCTACGTCGGCGGCGGCGTGGCCAACATCTCAGATAGCACCATTACCGGCAACTCTTCGGGCTACGTCGGCGGCGGCATTTACGGTGCGGGCCCATTGAGCGTGACCAACAGCACCATCACCGCTAATACGGCGGATGAAGGCGGCGGCATTTATCGCGATCAGAGTACTACGTTGACACTCACCAACACCATTGTGGCAGGGAACGACAGCCTGGTTAGCCCTGATCTATTCGGGACGGTTACCGAACAAGGCGTCAACCTGATCGGTGGCGATCCGGTGCTCGGTGCGCTGGCTGATAACGGGGGTCCCACGCAGACTCATCTGCCGCTGGCGGGCAGTCCGGCCATTGATGCCGATGATAACACCTGGTGTACAACCACCGACCAACGCGGCGTGGGCCGCCCGGCTGATGGCGACGGCGACAGCACGGCCACCTGCGATATTGGAGCGGTTGAGTACATGGCCACGCTTGTTGCTGCACCAGGTGGCTTGAACGCGAACGGGGTGTCTCAGACTCAAGTAAACCTGACCTGGACAGATAACAGTTCGGATGAAACCGCGTTTTATATCGAGCGCAGCGACGACGACGGTCAAACCTGGAGCGTCATCGACAGTACGGGAGCGAATGCCAGCGCCTACAGTGACACAAGCGCGGCATGTGGCACAGCCTACCGGTACCGCGTGCGAGCGTTCCGCAGCGGCGACAGCGCCTATTCGGCGTACTCAAATGTCGCCGATGCCACAACCTCGACCTGTTCGCTGGCTGCTCCCAGCGATCTGGCGGCGGTAGCGGTTTCCGACTCTGCGATTGAACTGAGCTGGACGGACAACAACGACGACGAAACAGCGATCCATATCGAACGGTTGGACGGCAGCACATGGATCGAGATTGATACCGTACCAGTTGATACGACCCATTATGGCGATAGCGGCCTGACGTGCAACGCAGCCTACGATTATCGCGTGCGGGCTTTTCGCAGCAGCGATAGCGCCTACTCCGCTTATTCGGACTCTGTGAGCACGGCCACAAAAGCTTGTCCGCCCGCTGCCCCCAGTGGTCTGAATTCGACCGGCAGTACCCAGACTCAAATTGACCTGGCCTGGACAGATAACAGTGCGGACGAAACACACTTTCACGTCGAACGGTCGGATAACGGCGGGGCGACCTGGGCAACTATCAGCGTAGTGGCGGCCAACACGACGAACGCTAGCAGCACCGATCTGGATTGCGGCACAACGTATGACTTTCGCGTGCGTGCGTTCCGCAGCAGTGATGGCGTTTACTCGGTTTACTCCGACACCGCCAGCCTGAGCACGCAGGCATGTTCATCTCAACCACCCGGCGATCTGGTGGTCGTTGGGATTTTCGAGACACAAATTGACCTGAATTGGACCGATAACAGCGGCGATGAAACGGCGTTTCATGTCGAACGTTCCGAGAACGGCGAAACGTGGAGTGAAATTGATATAGTGGCGGCCAATGCCACTACGTACAGTGACGGCGGCCTGAGCTGCAATACAGATTATTACTACCGTGTGCGAGCGTTCCGCAGCGATGACGGGCAGTACTCGTCGTACTCAAACGTTGCCCACACCATCACGGATGTGTGCCATCCCGCTGCGCCGGGTGGATTGACAGCTACAGGCACTTCAGAAACCGAGGTTTATCTGGAATGGACCGATAACAGCACCGATGAAACTTCGTTTCACGTTGAACGTTCTGTTGACTATGGGGATCACTGGAACGAGATCGCTGCATTAGCCGCTGGCAGCCGGTACCATACTGACACTGGGTTGATGTGCGACACGCCCTACTCCTACCGCGTGCGTGCCTATCGCAGCGGCGATGGTCGATACTCCACCTACTCCAACATCGCCAGGACGACGACGAACGGGTGTCCACCGCCAGTTGCGCCCACGGGGCTAGGTGCCGCTGCGCTCTCCCAAACTCAGATAGACCTAACGTGGACGGACAATTCCGGCGACGAAACCGCGTTCCATATCGACCGCTCGCCGGACGGTGTAAATAACTGGGTCGAAATCGACACGGTAGCCGCTGACGCGACAGCGTACAGTAACACTGGGTTGACGTGCGGCACATCGTACTATTATCGCGTGCGGGCCTTCCACGGTGACAGCACGTACTCGGACTATTCGAACGTGACCAGCGACACGACCAACGCGTGTGGCGGGAATTTAGTACGAAACAGCGACTTCAGTGCAGACGAGTCCGAATGGGCTTTCTGGGGCGAGATCAGTCATATTGTGAACGCGGGCGTGTTGGAGTTCTACCGCCAGTCGCCCAGCCCGACCGGCGCGGCGGTCATCCAGGACCTGAACGTCACACCGACCGCTGGCACGATCTTCGACGTGACCTTCGACCTCGGCAACGCGGCCAGCACCCCCAAAGCGGTGTGGGTCACCGTACGCAAGCCGGACTGGAGCGAGTACCTGACCTGCTACTACAGCATGGCGGCCAACG
>CAYMTN010000347.1:0-4320 GCA_964393335.1 uncultured Anaerolineaceae bacterium | reverse complement strand
TTTAGAAAACCACCTTTTCCTTTACTTGTCAAATCACTGCGGTCAGTCCACTAGCCCGCACCGGCCACCGCTGGCAGGGGCGAAGACCCCTGCCAGCGTGATATTTGTGAAAAAAAACGTAATAGCGAATCAATAGTTTGAAAATTAGCAGAGGATTAGCGTATAATAAGGGACGGGTCCAAAACGCAGCTGTGCGTTTGTGTCACTCTTCCCTTATCGGAGCTTGGAACTGCTATGAATATCATCTATGTTGAGGATGATCCTACCAATATCCTGCTGCTTGAGCGCGTCACGTACTCTACCGGGGATTTTTTGATCACGTTCACCGACGCCGAAAGCGCACTGGACAGTGATGTCATCTGGGATGCCGATCTGTTTTTGGTAGACATTCATCTGCCCGGCGATCTTAACGGCCTGGATATGACGGATATTCTGCGCCGGAATGGCGTCAACGTCCCGGTTGTCATGATCACGGCCTATGATCTGCCGGATTATGTCGCGCGCTGCCGCGAAATCGGCGGTGACCTGTATCTGGTCAAGCCGGTCAGTGTGCCAGAACTGGTTGAAGTGCTGAACGAATATCGCGGGTACTAACCGGCGTCGGAATTGTTTTCCGCCCCGCAGGTCGATCTGCGAGCTCGAGCACGGTCTTTCGTCGTCTTCCACTCCATGCAAAAAACGCCCCGGAACAATCCGGGGCGTTCGTATTTCCGGTATCGAACAGGGATTAGAGGTCGAACTGGGCCCATTGTTCGTACATCTTCCAGCGGGACGCGACGTCTTGGCGCGCCAACTCAAGCAGTTTCTCAGCGCGCTCCGGATCGGAGTTCCGCAAAATACGGAAGCGATTTTGCTCGTACATGAATTTCTCAAGGTCCTGGGTCGGAGCCTTCGAGTCCAACATGAGCGGCTGCTTGCCCGCGCGTGCGTTGTCCGGGTTGAAGCGGAAAAGCGGCCAGAAACCCGACTCAACGGCGTCCTTCTGGACACTCATCCCAACCCGCAGATCGTACCCATGCGCGATACACTGCGAGTAGGCAATGATCAGCGATGGCCCATTGTAGGCTTCTGCTTCGGCAAATGCTTTGACTGCCTGGTTCATGTTCGCGCCCAGCGCGATCTGCGCGACGTAAATATTGCCATACGACATGGAAATCATGCCCAGGTCCTTCTTGGGCAGCGCCTTACCGGCGGCGGCGAACTTGGCCACCGCACCGCGCGGCGTCGCCTTGGACATCTGGCCACCCGTATTGGAGTAAACGCCTGTGTCGAGCAGCAGTACGTTGACATTGCGTCCGGACGCCAGTACGTGGTCCAGGCCGCCGTACCCGATGTCATAGCCCCAACCGTCGCCGCCGAAGATCCAGACTGATTTGACGACCAGGAAATCGGCCACACTCAGCAGTTGCGCCGCGAAGTCGCTGTCGTCTTTCTCAAGCAGCGCCTTGAGTTCCTGGAGGCGCCCGCGCTGTTCTTCGATGGCCTCTTGCGTGCTCTGATCGGCATCGCGGATAGCTTCGAGCAGTTCGGTATGGTTATCTGCCGTCTCAATCAAGCGCCCCAACAACTCCCGCGCGTAAATCGTCAGCTTATCCACTGTCAGGCGCATCCCCATGCCAAACTCCGCCGCGTCTTCAAACAGCGAGTTCGACCACGTCGGGCCACGCCCGTCGGCACGTTTCGCGTAGGGTGTCGTGGGCAGGTTGCCGCCGTAGATCGACGAGCAGCCGGTGGCATTGGCGATGATCGCGCGGTCGCCGAAGAGCTGCGACATCAGTTTGATGTACGGCGTTTCACCGCAGCCACCGCACGCGCCAGAGAACTCAAAGAGCGGGCGCAGAAGCTGCGATCCTTTCACCGAAAAGCGGTTGAACGTCGCCGGATCGGTTTCGGGCAGCGTCAGGAAGTAATCCCAATTTTCGGACTCATTCTGACGCAGGTTGTCAGTCAACGGCGTCATATTGATTGCCTTGCGGTCGGTCTTCTGGCCGGACTCATCTTTCGCGTAGGCCGGGCAGGTTTCGACGCACACACCGCATCCTGTGCAGTCTTCGGGCGCGATCTGGACGGTATACATCATGCCCTTCCAGTCGCGGCCTTTGGCCTCCATAGATTTAAACGTCTTGGGTGAGCTGCCGTTGGCGAATTGAGCGTCGTAGACCTTCATGCGGATCGTGGCGTGCGGGCACACGAACGCGCACTGGTTACACTGGATGCACGCCTCTGGCTCCCACACCGGGATTTCAATGGCAATGTTTCGTTTTTCGTACTGCGTGGTCGCCGTCGGGAAGGTGCCATCGACCGGCATCATCGACACGGGGAGTTGGTCGCCGCGACCAGCGATTATTTCCGCCGTTACGTTCTGCACAAACTCAGGCGCTTCCGCCGGAACCGGCAGGCGCATGGTCGTTGTGCTGGTGACTTCGGCGGGGTATTGCACGCGTTCTATGCGCTCGGCAGCAAGCTGGGCACCACGAATGTTCATATCGACAACCTTGCTGCCCTTGCGGCCATACGTATCTTCAACCGCCGCTTCGATCATCTCCATCGCTTTATCTTCGGGCAGCACGCCGGAAATCTTGAAGAAAGCCGCCTGCATGATGATGTTGATCCGGCCACCCAGCCCAACTGATTGGGCCAGGCTGGTCCCATCAATCACGTAGAACTTGGCCTGTTTGTCGATGATCTGCTGCTGCACCTCGCGCGGCAGGTGATCCCACACCTCATCTGCGCTGTAGGGACTGTTGAGTAGGAAAACGCCGCCGTCTTCAAGCGAGCCGAGCATGTCAAACTGATTCACGAACGCGAAGTTGTGGCACGCCACAAACCCGGCCTTGCTGATCAGGTACGTGCTGCGAATCGGATTCTTGGAGAAACGCAGGTGCGAAACCGTGCCAGCGCCCGACTTCTTGGAGTCGTACACGAAAAAGCCCTGGGCATAATTATCGGTGGCCTTGCCGATGATCTTGATCGAATTTTTGTTCGCGCCAACCGTACCATCCGCGCCCAGGCCGAAGAACATCGCGCGGTGGACCCCTTCGCCTTCGCTCGAAAAGCTGGCATCCCATTCGAGGTGGCTGTTCGACACATCGTCAATGATGCCGATGGTGAAATGATTCTTCGGTTTGGCAGCAGCCAGGTTATCAAGCACGGCCTTCGCCATCGCGGACGTGAATTCTTTTGAGCCGAGGCCATAACGCCCGCCGACGATGCGCGGGGTCTTGTCCAAAACGTCGTTGGCAACCGCTTCGCTAAAGGCCGTGACTACGTCCTGGTAGAGCGGTTCACCGGCTGCGCCCGGTTCCTTGGTACGGTCGAGCACGGCGATTGCCTTGACGGACTTCGGCACGGCGGCGACCAATGCCTCACCCAAAAACGGGCGGAACAGCCGGACTACGACCACGCCGACTTTTTCGCCCCGCTCGACCAGGTAATCGACCGCTTCGTGCGCTGCCTCAGCGCCAGAACCCATCAGGATCATGACCCGCTCGGCATCGGGCGCACCAAAATAATCAAACAAGTGATACTCACGCCCTGTAAGGCCAGCAAACCGGTCCATCACTTGTTGCACGATACCCGGCGTAGCCTCGTAGTAGGGATTCACCGACTCGCGCCCCTGGAAATATACGTCCGGGTTCTGGGCCGTGCCGCGCAGCACAGGCCGGTCCGGCGACATCCCGCGCAGGCGGTGGGCGATGACGTACTTGTCGTCGATCATGGCCCGCAGTGTCTCGCGGTCCAACTCTTCGATTTTCTGGATTTCGTGCGACGTGCGGAATCCGTCGAAGAAATGTACAAACGGCACGCGTGACTCCAACGTCGCCGCCTGGGAAATGGCTGCAAAGTCATGCACTTCTTGCACGCTGCCGGCTGCCAACAACGCGAAGCCGGTCGCACGGGCTGCCGTGACATCCGAGTGGTCGCCGAAAATCGAGAGCGCCTGCGCGGCTAGCGAACGGGCGGCGACATGGAACACAGTCGGGGACAATTCACCGGCGATCTTGTACATGTTGGGGATCATGAGCAGCAGGCCCTGCGACGCCGTGAAGGTCGTGGCCAATGCGCCTGCCGTTAATGCGCCGTGAATGGCACCGGCGGCGCCACCTTCGGCCTGCATTTCGGTCACGTCCGGCACGCTCCCCCAAATGTTGGCTACCCCAGCCGCCGAGAGTTCGTCGGCCAACTCGCCCATCGGGGAGGAGGGCGTAATCGGGTAGATGGCGATGACTTCATTGAGGGCATGCGCCACCTGGGCGGCGGCGCTGTTGCCGTCAATCGTCACCATATGACGGGACGACTTATCGTTAGACATCAATTCCT
>CAYMTN010000346.1:0-4375 GCA_964393335.1 uncultured Anaerolineaceae bacterium | reverse complement strand
GCCCGACGATCAGCACCACGAAGCGCAGCGTGCCCCACAGGTCCGCCGGATGCAGCACGCCGCGCCGGTTGCGCACCAGCCGCCGCAGCACCTCCGCGCCGATCAAAAGCGGCAGGTAGATCATATCCCACGAGTTCATAAATACCATGCCGCCGATCCACACCGCGTAGAGCGGAACCTGCCAGTACGGCAGGTCGCGCCCGGCCAGCACCAGGTTCAGCGCCAAGCCAATCGCCAGCAGCGCAAACGGCAGCGCCAGCACGTGCGGGTGAATGTCCGCCAGGATGAAGCTGAAGTCGGGGAATTCGGTGATCGGCTGGATCGGCTGCGGCGTGCCGCTCAGCTCGCGGTCGTGGACCACACGGCTGTAGCGCCAGCCCAACCCGTACGTGAAGGACCAGCGGTCGACCGGCTGCACGTCGTCTTCCCAGTCCGGCACGCCGTCATGGTCGCTGTCGGTCGGCTCGTGGATCACGGCACCGTCGTCCAGCGTGACGGTTTGTGTCCCGGCGCGCCCTTCGAGGTCCCAAAAGTCAAAATACGCGGCGTTGACCAGCCCCGGCGTATACCCGCGCCAGGGAAATTCGATCAGCGCGGTGCCCAGGTTGCCCATCAGGATCAAAAAACACAGGCCGAGCAGGCCCGCCGCCAGCGCCGCCGACCGGCTCGCGCCGCCCAGGCGTCCCGGCAGCACGCGCGCCCGCACCATGTTGTACACGATGCCGAACGCCCCGATTCCCGCCAGCGCAAACACCAGCGCGATCGTGATGTCAAAACCGATGCTGCTCGTCACGCCGCTGAGATCGCACAACATGGCGACGATCACGTAGCCGAAATAATAATAACTGATCGCGTAGCCGCTCATCCAGGCGTCATGCGGCGGAAACGTCTTGCTGGCGCGGATGCTGTTGATGAACATGATCTCCATCGGTTTTTCGGTTTCGGCCATCAACGGGTGCGCCGCCCGCACAATCGCCCACCCGAACAGCAGCAGCACGAACAGCGCTTCGACCGCGACGATCAGCGGCCAGTGGTCGCGCAGCCAGGGACGCAGCGGCGGGCGGTCCGGCCAGCGCACAAAGACCGTAACGCCCAACGCCAGCACCAGCCCCCACGCGAATACCATGCCGCCCGGCGCATTTTCGAGCATGCCGACGCTGCCCAAAAACCAGTAGATGAAGCCGGTCAGCATCAGGCCCGCCGCGCGCGCCAGGGTATACCCCCGATCCGGCAGCCCGCCCATGATGCGGAACAGCAGCGGCCACGCCGCCACCCCGGCCAACGTGGCCAGCAGCCACCAGCGCAGCACGTCGCCGCCCTCGCGGCCCAGCCAATCGACGATCAGTGAAACGTTCATCAGCGCTCGTTATCGGTGCGGTACAAGATTGTGTTGTTTGGTTAGCCTCACCCCCTGCCATCGCTAACGCTCGGCTTTCCCCCTCTCCATTCGAATGGGGAGAGGGGGAGTCAAGGCCCGCACAGCGGGGCGCGACGGGCGTGAGGCTACATCACACGAAACGAAAACTTACGGTCTACTCTATGCTCTCTTTGCGGCGCGGTGCTTTTTATGGCCTCGCTTACGACCCGCTCGCCACCTCGCCCAGGTACGCAGCATCTGGCACGACGCGGTAAATTTTGTCAATATACACGCTCTCGACCGGGCACTCCTCAATAACCGTGATCGCCGTATCCAGGCAGCGCGGCTGCTGGTATGCCAGCTCCAGCAGGCCGAGATCGACCATGTCGTCAAACTTGGCAAGCCCCGGCGCGTGCCCGGCGGACAGTTCCCCGGTTTCCGGGTCGGTGATGATGTCCCCGTAAAACGCCCGTTCCAACGCCCCAACCACGATATAACGCACGTCGTAGTCACCGATCAGGCGCATGGCCGTGCGGATACCGTCGCTGCCCGCCGTCTCGTAAAACGCGGCGACGTTATTCTCGCGCGTCTGGACCAGCATATCCATATCCGGCAGGCTGTGCTGCTGAAGCTGGTGAAAGCGCCAGCCCAGGATCGTCGGCAGGCCGGTATAGATGCTGATCCGCCCGTTCCAATGATACTCGGACGGGTACGTGTGCGCTTCCATGACGACCGGCGTGCCTTCGACGTTCTTTTGCAGCCAGCGGATCATGTCGTAGTCACCTTCCAGGCGGAACCACACGCCCGACTCGCCGTGAATGGCGTATTTCATGTACTCCATGCCGTCCAGCGTGAGCGGCGTTTTGTCTTTGGCGAAGCGATCCAGCCAGCGCGCCTGAGTCGCCAGAACCGGGTAAAACAGCGCCAGCGTCAGCAGCACCGCCAGCCCGGTCTGCCACACACCGCGTAAGCCCACGCTCCAACGGGCCGCGCTGTGCAGCATCCACGCCAGGGTTACGCCCCCGACAATACTCAACATGAACCAGACCTGCAAATAAAACTTGAACACGGTGTTCTGGCGGCCAATGTCGCCATCCAACACCACCAGCTCCACGCCGAGCGAGATCGCCAGCGCCAGCACGATCAGCGCGTACACGGCCCGCAGCAGCGCATGTTGGCGCGGCAGAAAAAACAAGACCGCCGCCCACGCGATAAGCGGCACGGTCAACTCCATGACCGCCACCTCGCGCACGCCGTACACAATCGCGCCGGTCACGATCACCAGCAGCGCCAGCCCGCCCCCCAACACCGGCACGGCCATCCCTTGCAGGTCGCGCACGTGCACGGACCGCAGCCAGCGCGCCGTCTGCCATAGCAGGAACGTGATCACGATAAAAATAAACGTGCCGTGCACGTACAGGTAGGCCCACAGCGGCGTCGTTTCCTGCTCCCAGGGTTTGATCGAGCTGTACGCCGTCGCAAAGGTCATCGTGAAGGGCAGCGCGGTGATGAACGTCAGCGCGACGAACAGCGCCACGCGCCCGATCCAGGCCAGCAGCAGGCGCTTGTCCAGACGCGCCCGTGCCGCGATCAACAGCGCCACGTAGAGCAGCACGACCAGGGCCAGCGCCCCGATCACCCACAGCACCACGCTGGACACGGTCAGCGCCGGGTTGATCAGCGTCTCACCGGCCCGCAGACCGCGCGTGACCTGCTGGTCAGCCTGCATCCGGCGCACGATGTAATAGGCCACGCGCGCCAGCATCGCCAGCGGAATGACCAGCAAAACCAGCAGCAACTGCCGCGCGCGTCCGGGACGCAGCCGCGCCCACAACCACTCGGCGGCGTCGGACGGGGATTCGTCATCCCGCGACCGCACCGCGCCCACCCACGCGACATAGGTCAAACCCGCCGCGCCCAGGATCAGGTACGTGATCCAGTCCCAACTGTTGGTCGGGCGCAGCACGCCAACCGCCAGCCCGCCGAGACCCAGGGCGAGTCCGGCTTCCCACCAGCGGCGCAGCCGGTAGCCCGCGCCGCTGATCTCCGACACAAGCCACAGCATGACCAGCAGCGTGATCGGAAACGCGATCATGTGCGCGTGCAGGTCGCCATACAGAAACGTGAAATACGGCATTTCGGCAATCGCGCCGCGCCCGGCGTTGTTAGGCAGTTCGGCGATGATGCGCGTCGGCTCCCAGTACCAGCGGTGGGTAGCCATCGGCAGTGGCGTGCCGGTCATCACCTTGCCCAGCCCGGCGAAAAACGAGCTGATCTGGTCCTGGAGGTTGCCCAATTCGTAGCTCCACAGCTTGACCAGCGGCGGGTGTTGGGCATAATCGTCGATATAGGCGTCGGTCTTGCGCTGCGCTTCCTGCGTGAGATCGACCACGTCGCCGGGATCGGTTGGATCGGTGCCGTATTTCTTGCGGTAATCGCTCACCAGGTCGTCGTAATAACGCTGGTAGATGCGGTTGCGCTGGACCTCGACCTCCTGCCGCCGCACCTGGGTATACAGCGCGGGCTGTTCCCAGCCGTCGAGGGCGGCGACGTTGGTCACGATGACGTGCAGCGTGCCCAGGTTGCCCAGCACGACCGCCAGCAGCAGCGCCAGGAATCCGGCCAGCCACGCGCTGCCAGCGGGCAAGCGTGATTCGCGCTTCGGGGCGTCACCGCCCAGTTCAGGCGTCGGATCGGCGGGCGGCGCGTCAGCCGTTGCGCCGACGACGTCGCCGGGCGTGACGGCGCGCGCGCGCACCCAGTTGTACGCGATGCTGAACACGCCGATGCCGGTCATGCTGAACAGCGTGGGGATGATCAGGTTGTAGGCGACCGACGGCTGAATCCCCAGCAGTTTGACCGGTGCGCCGACGATCACGTACCCGAAGTAGTAGTAGTTGATGAATCCGCCGGAAAACCAGGGATCGATCGGCGGGAAAATCGTGCTGCGTAACACGCCGTTGAAATAGGCGAAATCCATCGGTTTTTCGCCGCCGAAGCTGCTGTGCCACAGGTCCG
>CAYMTN010000345.1:0-4416 GCA_964393335.1 uncultured Anaerolineaceae bacterium | reverse complement strand
CGCTTCCACATGATCAGCCACGCTGAATCCATCGGTTTCGCCTTGCTGAGTGGCGACATTGCAGACGTAGACTTTATACGCGCCACTGGCACGGATCGCCTCAGTGATGCCGTTCACCAACAGGCTCGGTAAAATGCTGGTAAACAGGCTGCCCGGTCCGATCACGATGATGTCGGCGCTCAAAATGGCGCGGATGGCCTCAGGGTAGGCACGCACTTGGTCCGGGTGCAAAAAGACGCGCTCGATCTTACCGCCTGATTCGGGAATCTGCGACTCCCCGGCAATCTGCCGGAAGCGTGTTTCACCCGGCATACGGACTTCGGCCATCAGCACGACATTATCTTGCAGCGTTGCCGGCAGCACCTGCCCATCAATGGCCAGCACGCGCCCGGTTTCGGCCACCGCGCGATCCATGCTGCCGGTGATATCGGCCAGGGCGGTGAGAAAAAGATTGCCGAAACTGTGCCCATCCAGCCCGCCGTCTGCAAAACGATACTGGAACAACTGGGTCATCAGGTCTTCATCGTCGGCCAGCGCGGCAATGTTGCTGCGCAGATCGCCGGGCGGCAGCACGCCTAATTCGCGCCGCAATTTGCCCGAACTGCCGCCGTCGTCAGCGACGGTGACAATCGCGGTGATGTTGTTGGTGTAAGCCTTGAGGCCACGCAGCACGCTTGGCAGACCGGTTCCGCCCCCGATGGCGACGACTTTCAAACCGCGCTTGCGGCGGCTGTGCGCGTACACCGCATCGATCAGCGATTCGCGCCGGCGTAACGCAAAGGGGGCTAGGATGGACCGGTTCAACTCGTACAGCGCGATGACAATCGATCCGGTGCCGAGAATCGCCGCCAGCAGCACGCGTACCGACACCGGCAGGAAGCGCAGCGTAACGATCGTGATCGATTGTGGGGGCGTGGTGCGGTAGAGTGTCACCATCACCTGGGCGAACCCAATTGCCAGCAGCGTGATACCAACCAACAAGAGCAGTAGCCAGCGTTTGATCCGCAGGCCGGGTGTCAGCCATTTGACGAGCGTATGCTGCGAGTGCCGCATCGAGGCTTCCTATCCCATCTTGCTCCGAATGCGTTTTCCGCACGAGACAAAGCACATGCCACAATCCCCATCCGAGGGCGGATTTTAGCCTGTTTGTGGTGTTTCTTCAATATCATTGCGCATACGTTTCGTCGCTAACGATCACTTGACGCCTGGGCACGACGTGTTACAACTATGTTTGTAACTATAGCTAGCCGCAAGAGAGGATGTGACAATGGCTAACTTCGACCTGATGCGTCGCCTGACGTTGAACCAGGGCGGCAAGATTTTGTTACTGATAATGGATGGCCTGGGCGGGCTTCCACGTGAGCAGGGCGGCCCAACCGAGTTGGAAGCCGCGAATACCCCGAACCTTGATCGGCTGGCCCGTGAAGGCAGCACCGGGCTGAGCATTCCGGTCGTGCGCGGCGTGGCTCCTGGCAGCGGACCGGCTCATCTGGCGCTGTTTGGTTTCGATCCGCTGGTCTACGAGATCGGGCGCGGCGTGCTGGAAGCGACCGGAATCGACCTGAAAGTGAATCCCGGCGACGTCGCCATTCGCGGCAACTTCTGTACGGTTGACGCCAATGGTTTGATCACCGACCGGCGTGCAGGTCGAATCTCGACCGAAGAAGGGGCCAAACGGGTCAAGCTGCTAAGTGAAATCCAGATTCCAGGCATGTCGATTGATGTTGAGATCGCCAAAGAATACCGCTTTGCGATGGTGCTGCGCGGCGAGGGACTGAGCGGCGCGATTGCCGACACCGACCCACAGCGTACCGGCGTTGCGCCAGACCCTGCCATAGCGCTCGATCCAGCCGCCGAAAAGACCGCCGAACTGGTCAATCAATGGCTGGCGGAGGCGCGCAAAGTGCTGAAAGGACATGAACCGGCCAACATGGTGACGCTGCGCGGGTTCGCGGAAGAACCGGGGCTGCCCAAGTACAGCGATATTTACAAGCTCAAAGCGGCGTGTGTGGCCGTTTATCCCATGTACCGCGGCGTGGCGCGGCTGGTGGGGATGGACATCATCGAAACGACGGCGCACGACAGCACCCAGGACGAATTCGACCGCGTCGCAAAAATCTGGAACGACTACGATTTTGTGTTCTGCCACATCAAGTACACGGACAGTCGCGGCGAAGACGGTGATTTTGATGCCAAGGTGAAGGTTATCGAAGGTGTCGACCAGGCGCTGCCGACTCTGCTTGACCTCAAACCGGACGTGATGATCGTAACCGGCGACCATTCGACTCCGGCGACGTACAAGGCGCATAGCTGGCACCCGGTCCCAGCTCTGCTGTGGGCACCGGGCACGCACATGACCGACCGCGCGCAGTCGTTTGGTGAGCGCGAATGTATGACTGGCGCATTGGGGCATTTCCAGGCAACTGACCTGATGCCGCTGGCGCTGGCTCATGCGCGCCGCCTGGAGAAGTTCGGCGCATAATCTGGCCGGACCGGAAAATTTGTTTGTTTCACTGGACGGGGCCACAACTGGCCCCGTCTATGTCCCAACCGGAGACGATATCGCATGACGGGCAGGCTGATGCTGGTGCGGCATGGGCAGTCGCAGTGGAACCTTGAGAACCGTTTTACCGGGTGGACAGATATCCCCCTCACCGACGCGGGGCGCGCGGAAGCGCACGCCGCCGGTGACACGCTGAAACCCTACCGGTTTGATCGGGCGTTTACGTCGCGGTTGTGGCGCGCGCAGGAGACGTTGCAGATCATCCTGGCCGTGATCGAACAGCCGGACGTGCCCGTCGAGCGCGATCAAGCCCTGAACGAGCGCCATTACGGCGATCTGCAAGGCTTGAACAAGGCGGAAACCGCCGACCGGCTGGGACATGAACTGGTCCACGCGTGGCGGCGTTCGTATGATATTGCGCCGCCCGGCGGCGAGAGCTTGAAAGGCACGCAGGCCCGGGTGTGGCCATATTACCGGGCGCGTATAGAACCGCTGGTTGCAGCCGGGCAAACGATCCTGGTTGTCGCGCACGCCAACAGCCTGCGGGCGCTGGTGGTCGCGCTGGACGGTATCCCCGCGCCCGATGTGCCCGATCTGCATATTCCGACCGGCGTGCCCCGGCGTTACGTGCTAGACAGCGCCGGAACCATCCTTGAACGGGGTTATCTCTGAGCCTGGTTCGCCGTCTTCCGTTGGCCGGGATCGCCGCACCTGGCGGCGTTCCCATGCCCAAACGCCCCCGCTGGCGACCAGCGCCCCGATCACCGTGAAAAATCCGATCGTCATCGCGGCATCGAACCAGAACTGCTGCGGAAAGAGGCGAATCAGCGTATCACTGTAGCTGAACTGCCATGTGCCGCTCTCAAAAAAGATGTTGTGGAAGTTATCGAAGAAAAAACTCCAGTTGGCGAAAATCAGGACGACGAGCGTCAAGATCATGGAAATAGTGAAGACGCCCCCTGTGAACAAAGCACGCCGCAGCGCGTCCCGCGTGTTTCGCCGCCACGCTAGCAGGCTGACGGCGACCAGCAGTCCCAGGCTGGCGATGATGTGAATGTGCAGCGCGGCGCGGGTCACCACTTTCACATCTTCCATGTGCCGGAGTTCATCAGGATGGAACAGCGGCGATCCGTCGGCGAATGTCAGGTTGCCCAGATACGCGATCCCGGCATCGTTGAGCAGGTACCGCACGGCATACGGCGCATACGTGAGCCGGTCCTGTTTGGTGAACCCGTAACGGTCTTGCGGGAAACCGGGACGGTTGTACTCGATCTGCAAAAAGGCGTCCGTAGCGACCACTCGTACCCCGGTCAGCACCAGGACAACCGGCAGACTCGCCGCTATAAAGATGCTCAACAAGACCACCAACCAGCGGGGCAGCGTGCGTGCGGGAGGGGTGTCAGGTGTCAATAGGACCTCGTGTGTCAGTTAGCCAGTTCGTCGATGCCGCCGTGCATCAGGAAGTCGATCACCATCGAGTCCACGATGGCCTCGACTGGCGCGCGATCATCGGTGAAGCGAACGGTTGAGGCGACCGTAGGCTGCAAGGATACGCTGGCCGCGTCGAGCGCCTCGCGCAGCACGGGCGAGACGTCAGGCGGCAGCGCGGCCATGTTGGCAAACAGATTACCGGGCGTGGTGGGTTGGCGCGTCGCAACCAGGATCGAGTTATACGAGTCGGGCACGTCCATCGTATGCACGCTGGGGAACACGTCCAGCAGCGTGCGCGTCATGGCTTCGACCAGGCGGCGATCACTGCCGGTCCGCCCCACGTTGATGATCAGCACGCCATCATCCGTCAGGTGATCGGCCACCTCGCGGAAAAACTCGACGGTGGTCAGGTGCCAGGGTACGTATGGGACCCGGTAGGCGTCGATGCCGATCATGCTGTACATTTTGTCGAGATGGCTGAG
>CAYMTN010000344.1:699-4466 GCA_964393335.1 uncultured Anaerolineaceae bacterium | reverse complement strand
CCCGGCAGTGCTGCTTTGCAAATCGGAGAACCAACTTATGGATGACCGCATTGAATCATTGTTACGAGAGATGACTCTGGCCGAAAAAGTATCGCTGCTGGCCGGAGCGTCCTCCTGGTATACGGTACCAATCGAGCGCCTGGGCATCCCGGCAATCAAAGTCACCGACGGGCCAAACGGCGCGCGCGGCGAAGGAGCGATTGGCGGAGAAGAGATTACGTCGGCGTGCTTCCCGGTCGGCATCGCGCTGGCCGCCACCTGGAATCCGGCGTTGATTACACGTGTGGGCGAAGCCTTGGGCGAGGAAGTCAAAAATAAATCGGCGCATATCCTGCTTGCCCCGACGGTGAACATCCACCGCTCGCCGCTTGGCGGGCGCAACTTCGAGTGTTATTCCGAGGACCCGTACCTCACGACCCGCATGGCGGTGGCCTACATCAACGGCGTGCAGAGCCTTAACGTCGGCGCGACGATCAAACATTTCGTCTGCAACGACTCCGAGTTCGAGCGCAACTCGATCAGCTCAGACGTTGGCGAGCGTGCTCTGCGCGAGATTTACCTGCCACCGTTCAAAGCTGCCGTGCAGGAAGCCGGGGTATGGGCCGTGATGTCGTCGTACAACCGTGTGAACGGCACGTATGTCAGCGAAAATGGCGACCTGCTCGACGACATTCTGAAAGACGAATGGGGTTTCGACGGCATCGTGATGTCGGACTGGGGCGGCACGTACAGCACCGTACCCGCCGCGAATGGCGGCCTCGACCTGGAAATGCCCGGCCCGGCCCGCTGGCGCGGCGAGAAACTGCTCAAGGCTGTCGAAGCAGGCGAGGTCACTGTCGAGACGATTGACGACCACGCCCGCCGGATGCTGCATACGATCATCCGTTCCGGTGCGATGGAGTCGCCCGAATTTGCCCCTGAGCGAGCCATCGACAAACCGGAACACCGCATCATAGCCCGCGCCGCCGCCGCCGAAGCGATTGTGCTGCTGAAAAACAAAGATGACATCCTGCCGCTGGACAAAAAGTCGCTCAAATCCGTCGCTATCATCGGCCCCAATGCCAAAACCGCGCGCATCATGGGTGGCGGCAGTTCGCAGGTCGCCGCGCATTATGCGATCTCGCCCTACGAAGGCGTCATCGCCAAACTGGGCGGCGACGTTCAGATCGAATACGAACACGGCTGCTCGAACGACAAAATGCTGAACCTGGTGGACCGCGAGACGCTGCGCCCCTCCGCCGGCAGCGCCCAAACCGGCCTGCAGGCGCAGTTCTTCGATAACGATACGTTCAGCGGCGAACCGGTGCAGACCACTGTCGTCACCTCGACGCAGCAACGCTGGTTCGGGGAAAACCCGATCAAGTCTACCGCGTTCTCGGCAATCTACACCGCCACGTTTACGCCGCTCGTCAGCGGCACATATGGCTTCAGCCTGGTCAGTACCGGCCCCACACGCATGACGTTTGACGGCAAGGTGCTGTTTGATCACTGGGACAGCCAGCCAGAAACAGCCACGCTGTTTGGCCCGGATAGCAACCGCGTGATGGTCGAGTTTGATCTGAAAGCAGGACAGGCGTACCCGGTCAAGTTCGAGCACGCGCGCGGTGGCAACCAGTGGGTTTACGGGTTCCGGTGGGGGTGGGTCGCGCCTGGCAGCGAACCCTCCATCGAGCACGCCGCGCAGATCGCCGCCCAGGCCGACGTCGCATTGATCTTCGCCGGGTTGAATGGTGACTGGGAAAGCGAAGGTACGGACCGGCCCGACCTGGAACTGGCGGGCGACCAGGTGGCGCTGATCGAAGCCGTCGCCACCGCCAACCCGAACGCGGTCGTCGTGCTGAACACCGGTTCGCCGGTCCGCATGCCCTGGCTGGGCAAGGTCAAAGCCGTGCTCGAAGCGTGGTTCGGCGGGCAGGAAACCGGCAACGCGATTGCCGACGTGTTGTTCGGGGATACCAATCCGTCCGGCAAGCTGCCGGAAACCTTCCCCATGCGGCTGGAAGATAACCCGGCGTTCGTCAACTATCCGGGCGAAAACGGCCACGTCCTCTACGGCGAGGGATTGTTTGTCGGTTATCGCTACTACGAGAAAAAGAAGATCGCGCCGCTGTTCCCGTTCGGGTTCGGCCTGTCGTATACCACGTTTGCCTACAGCAACCTGCGCCTGAGCGCCGGTACGATCCGGCCCGACGAAACGCTGGGCGTGTCCATTGACGTGACCAACACCGGCAGCCGCGCCGGACAGGAAATTGTGCAGTTGTACGTGCGGGACGTTGCATCCAGCCTGATGCGCCCGCTCAAAGAACTCAAGGCGTTTGCCAAGATCGACCTCGACCCTGGCGAAACCCAAACCGTCGTCCTGTCACTGGACCGGGAGTCGCTGGCGTACTACGACAATAAGCTGGCCCAGTGGGTCGCGGAAGCGGGTGCGTTCGAGGTGCTGGTCGGCAGTTCGTCGGTGGATATCCACGCATCGGCGGCCTTTTCCCTGAGCGCGACCACGATCTTTGGCGGTCCCGGCAAAGTGGCGGGTCCCCGGTTGAGCATCAAGAGCACGCTGGGCGAGCTGCTGGATGACGCCAAAGCCCTGACGCTGCTCGAAGCCGGATTCCCCGGCCTGTCATCGCTGCCGCAGCTCGAAATGGCAAGGGGGTTTTCGCTGGAACAACTCGCCGGGTTGGCCCCGGAGATGCTGACCGAAGCCATCCTGCACCAGCTCGATGAGGCGCTGCGCCAGCTTTAACGCCCTCACCTACCTGCATAAACCGAGAGACCTTTTCCGCCAGCGGGAAAGGTCTTTTTTGACTGGCATAGGCTACCCGGCTGTGCGATTTTGGGACTGCGGCCCGTTCCGATTTTGTCACATAATCTTCACAGTTCCTTCACGAACTTGTCAAATCCCCGTAAACAGGCTGTCAAACTTCTCCATTATAGTGAAGAGTGAAAGCAGCAGGCCGGCTCTGTGCTGGTCTCTGATGCGAAAGGAAGTTGAACCATGTCTACCAAACTGATAGATATCCCGATCAATGTTGAGGTCGACTGCGCCAACTTTGAGCGCTGTGGGCGGTCAACTTATGCCGTCTTGAACCCGGTTACCAAAAAGATCACGCATGTCGTGGTTGAAGAACGCGCATTCCCTCATGTGGAGCGGCTCGTTCCGGTTGAGATGATAGCCGAAACATCGCCAAATTTGATCCGCCTGACCTGTGACGCCCCATCACTGGGCGGACTGGAACCGTTCATCGAAACGCACTTCATCCACGAAGAAGAACCGCGTTTCATGTCCGGCCCGTACCTGATGTGGCCGTTCTCGTTTACCACCGAGGAATACCGTCCTGTCGACCGCAAAAACATCCCGGTTGACGAACTGGCGATCCGTCGAGGAGCGGACGTCCAGGCCCGTGACGGGCATGTCGGGCGTGTCGATGAATTTGTCGTGGATCAAAAGAGCGAACATATCACCCACCTGGTGATGCGGGAGGGGCACATCTGGGGCAAAAAGGATGTCACGATCCCGGTCGCTTATATCGACACCATCGACGCCGGAACAGTCTATCTCAATATCGACAAGGCAGGCGTCGCTGAACTGCCAACCGTGCCGCTCAAGCGTGCCTGAATGTCTTTGCGCTATCACATGAGAGAAAGAAAACATGATACACGATCAGGTCATCACGGATAGCTCGCAACCTGAAACGGAAACGAGCCAGCCGCCCACATCATCCAATGGGCTGAGCACAACCGAAGCCCAACAACGATTAGTACAATAT
>CAYMTN010000344.1:0-689 GCA_964393335.1 uncultured Anaerolineaceae bacterium | reverse complement strand
CTACAACGAACTGCCGGAAGAAAAAACTAACCCGCTGCTCAAGTTTTTGTCATCTTTTTGGGGACCGCTCCCCTGGATGATTGAGCTGGCGGCCATTCTTTCGGCAGTTGTGCAGCATTGGGCCGATTTTTTCATCATCCTGACGCTGTTGTTTGTAAACGCCATCGTCGGATTCTGGGAAGAATACCAGGCGGGCAACGCCATCGCCGCGTTAAAAGAAAACCTGGCCCTGAAAGCCCGCGTCAAGCGTGACGGCACATGGACAACCCTCCCGGCGCGTGAACTGGTGCCGGGGGACCGCATCCGGCTGCGCATCGGCGATATTGTGCCGGCGGACGCGCATTTGTTGGATAACACGCTCCAGGTCGACCAATCCGCGCTGACCGGCGAATCACTGCCCGTAACGCGCGAAACAGGCGGTGACCTGTACTCCGGCGCGATCATCAAGCAGGGCGAAGCCGACGCCCAAATCTACGCCACCGGCGCAGATACGTACTTCGGTAAAACCGCGAACCTGGTCGAAAATGTCCAGACACACAGCCACTTCCAGCGCGCGATCCTGAAGATCGGTGATTACCTGATCATGTTTGCGTTGGTGCTCGTGGCATTGATCCTGGTTACCTCCCTGTTCCGGGGTGATAAGATACTGACCACGCTGCAATTTGTGCTGGTGTTGACGGTCGCTGCGA
>CAYMTN010000343.1:2234-4540 GCA_964393335.1 uncultured Anaerolineaceae bacterium | reverse complement strand
ATGCCGGGGCGACCAGAGAGATAGACCGTCAGGGCGGTGTTGCCCACCGGCCGGTACTTGAGCGCCCGGGCGCTGGCCGACAAGATCGTGCGCGAGCCGCCGTCGGCGAACGATGCCGAGGAGATGGACCCGATGGTTCGGGGAACGCTGGCCCCAGCAGGCAGATCAATCGAGCGCAACTCCGCTTCCTGCAGCGCGTAAAGGTACAATCCGTGCCCCTCCGGCGCGCCAGCCACCGTGTACGCCAGCCACGCACCGTTTGGTGCCCAATCCAGGACCTGCGGCCAGGGAATCTGGTCGAGGATCGGCTGGCTGGTCTGGTCGGCCACCGACAGGGCAACCAACCGGCCTTGATCCACTGCCAGCGAAACGCCATTCGAGCTAACCGACCACGCGAGATGCGTCCCTTGCGCCAGCGATTGCCCGGTCATGGCTGCAATGTCATGCGTGGTCACATCCACCCGGTACAACGACACCGGATCACCGGCGACCCCCGCGCGAACATCCCAGACCATCAGCCCCGTATTGTCATTCGCCCACGCCGCAGGAACCAGCAGCGACACGTCCGGGTTCGGGTTGCGGGCCAGTTCTACCCGATAGCCGGTCACCGGATTCACGCGCCAGATGCCCTGCCTGACCTGCGGCTCACCATCTGATGGCAGCGGCACCACCACCGAATACGCGATCTGTGTGCCATCGGCGGTCCAGACCGGCATCCCCCACGCGTATTCATCTGCCGGAACAAGCGTCCGGCTGGCCTGCGCGGATACATCAAAAACCGCAAGTTGTCCCGTGCCATCGGTATAGGCTAATGTCTGGCCGTCCGGGGACCAGCTCCAATCTGCGGTTTCATCCATGTCCAATTGAATATGCGCGCGCGACTCGACCGTTTCGATAATGTGCAGCGTGCGTTTCTGCTGCACGGCCAACCAGCGGCCATCCGGCGAAAATTGCAGGTTGCGAGGATTGGTCATATATGACAGGTGAGTGACCACGTGCACGTCATCACGCACCAACCTCACGACCACCAGGCCACCATCGGTTGACGCGGCGGCCATCGCGGATGGGCCGTAATAGTCTCTAGGCAGTTCCAGGCTGCGGAGCGCTGCCGTTTCGCCGCCGGGCAGCAGCAGCAAAAACGCCAGCGTGAGCAGCGTCAGCAGCACCAGCGTAGGTGTGCTGGGGGCAAGCTGCTGCAAGCGGTAGAAAAACGATACGCGGCGCGGGGGAGTGCGCCATTCAGAAGCAATGTGATCAAAACTCAACCGGGGACTGGGTGTGGTTTCTTCTAACTCGTGATCCAGATCGGCTGACAGGCGCTGGCAAAACGCCTGGAGAACAGCCACCTCTGCGCGGCACATGGCGCACGTGGTTAGGTGCTGCCGGATCGCCTCTTCTTCATCTGGCAGCAACTGCCCCAACACGTATTCTTGCAGAGTGATCTCATCGTAGTGCGAGTCATTCAGCGGATGGTTTCCGTTGCCAACCATCGGACTTGTTCTTCTCCCAAGTGGGCACGTAGTTTCTCGATAGCGAGCCGCAGACGCGACCGCGCCGTGTTGAGAGAGCAGCCCATGATCTCTCCCATCTCCTTATACGTACAATCAGCGTAAAAACGCAACACGATTGCCTCGCGGAGTTTGGGACTGAGTTGGTTCAGAGCAAAAACCAGGCCGCCTTCAGTCTCACGGCGCATGCAGTACGACTCTGGCCCGGGGGTGTGATCCCGAATCTGATTCCCCATCCCCAACCATTGTGCCATCGGAATACTGGGAAGTATTTTGCGACGCCGCTTGTCACGCGCCCGGCTGACCGTGATGGTATGCAGCCACGTGCTGAAACTGCTGAGGTGTTCTTTGTAGCGATGGATGTTCAGCAGCGCGTAGGTCAAGGCGTCCTGTGCGACTTCCTCGGCATCCGCTTCGTCACCTAACAGACCAAGCGCCAGCCGGAAAGTCCTGAGTTGGTACAGCTCAAAAAGCTGCCTGGCGGCACGTTCATCGCCTTCTTGAGCACGGCGAATTAAGTGGACATCATCCATTTGATTTGCCCAATTTGTATAGTAAGTGGAATTGCCAATTGCCCTATATAGTATAGTACGTATTGAGCCGCTATTTTGTTCACCGAATCGCCAAAACTGGCGGAATTTACATTCTTCACAATTGCGGCTAGTGATCAGAATGTGCCACCCCACCGCGCGCTGTACACAACCTGTCCCTTTTTGATCACCGTCTGGACCATATTGGCCCCAAAACGATAGCTCAGGTGCTGGTACGTCGGCACGTCCCAGATCACGAGGTCAGCCT
>CAYMTN010000343.1:0-2224 GCA_964393335.1 uncultured Anaerolineaceae bacterium | reverse complement strand
CCTGTCTCCCCCATTGCTGCCAATGCGACGGCCGCGCTCACACGGCAGTCGCAGTTGGAATCCTTCAGGGTTTCCATGAGGACCGGAACACACTCCTCCCCAGGGGGAGCGATCCTCCCGAGAGCCCGAGCGGCACTGGCACGCACGTCCACGTCATTGTCGCCATCTCTTAGAGCCTCGATCAGAGTAGGCACGGCCGGTCTGGCTGCCGACCCGATCCCCCCGGCGCACGGCGTATGCCGCGTTGATCGTCGCCGCCGCCAGCGCCTGAGCCGGTGTCAGCCTCAGATATCGAGTCGCCAGGGCCAGCACGAACTGCATGTTCTCGTTCCAGCCAGTACCTGGGTTACAGTCGGTGGCGACTGCCAGCGCCGCGCCAGCGTCCAGAAATCGCCGCGCAGGGGTATACGCGGTATGGGCCAAACCAAACGGCGTCGGCGGGAGCGAAACCGCGATGGTATCCGACTGGCCTATCGCCTGGATATCTTCATCCGGCGTCACCACGACATGATCCGCAGAGACAGCGCCCAACTCGGCAGCCAGCCATGCCCCGCCCAACGACTCAAACTCATCGACGTGTACCTTCAGCGCCATGCCGTATGTTTGCGCTGCTTCCAGGATGCGGCGTGTCTGCGCCAGGTCAAACGCGCCCACCTCGCAGAACACGTCACAAAACAGAATGTCCGGCCAGTTTTGATCCCACCAGGCGGCGACCGTCGGTAACATCTCATCGATCACCAGATCGACATACCCGCCCGGATCAGAGACAAATTCAGGCGGGATGGCATGCGCACCCAGGAAGGTCGCCACCAGATCGATGGGATGTTCCATATCCAACAGCGCTATCGCGTTGAGCATGGCGATCTCGGTCGGCGTGTTTAGCCCATAACCGGTTTTGCATTCGACCGTTGTCGTGCCATGCGCCAGCATCGTATCCAAACGCCGCTTGGATTGTTCGATCAGGGTATCGAGCTTGGCGGCGCGCGTCGCCTGCACGGTGCGGTTGATCCCGCCGCCCGCCGCCATGATTTCCTGGTACGTGGCACCCGCGATACGCTGCTCGAATTCCCCAGACCGCTCGCCCGCCCAAATGACGTGTGTATGCGGGTCCACCAGTCCGGGCGTTACCAACTGCCCGCGCGCATCCAATGTCACCGTGCTGGCATACGTACGACGCAGCGCGTTATCCTCGCCTATCGCAAGGATGACGCCATCATGTACGGCAACCGCCGCGTTCGCCATCAGCCCCAGGTCACCCAGATCGTACCCGCGTTGGGGGCCGCCATCGTGCGCGGGAATCGTGCATAGCTGGCCGATATTGTGGACTAACAAATCGATTTTTTCGTTCATGGCTCGTTTTCATCACGACAAACCGGCAGGTATCGGGCATAGAATTCCGTGCGGCACAGTGGTAGGATTGGTGGGATTGCGTTGGACACCTGCCGAGGAACCTATGCACATCGATATTTTAACGCTTTTTCCTGATATGTTCGACGGGCCGCTGACGGAAAGCATCCTGAAGCGTGCCCTGGAAAAAGACCTGATCACGATCCGGCGGCACGACATCCGCCAGTATGCCACCGACAAACACCGCACCGTCGATGATACGCCTTACGGCGGCGGCGGGGGTATGGTCATGATGCCGGGACCGCTGGTGACGGCGATCGAAGACGTGCGTGGGTCCGACACCGCACCAGTGATCTTGCTGACGCCGCAGGGCCGCGTATTCACTCAAAAGATCGCCCAGGAACTCGCCCGCCATCCCCGCCTGATCCTGGTCTGCGGGCGATATGAAGGCGTAGATGAACGCGTGCGCCAGTCCGTGATCACGGACGAGATCAGCATCGGCGATTACGTGCTGACCGGCGGCGAACTGGCCGCGATGGTGATCGTAGACGCCGTCTCCCGGTTGATTCCGGGCGTGCTGGGCGCACGCTGGGGGGCCGAGGAAGATTCACACGCGATGGGTCTGCTCGAATACCCGCATTATACGCGCCCGCCGGTCTTCCGCGATCTGCCGGTGCCGGACGTGCTGCTGAGCGGCGATCACGGCGCAGTCGAGGTATGGCGGCGGCTCGAAGCAGTCCGGCGGACGTGGCAGCGCCGCCCCGACCTGCTGCTGACCGCCGATCTGAGCAAATCCGAGCGCTGGTTCCTGGCGGAACTGGCCGAAATCGACGCGCCGCTGGCCCGCTGATCGGAACTGGAAATTTTCCCCTGCGAG
>CAYMTN010000342.1:0-4609 GCA_964393335.1 uncultured Anaerolineaceae bacterium | reverse complement strand
CGCCGCGCGGGGCCCTCCGGCGCCGGGCACCGTGGCCAGTCGCATCAGGACCCCGCCCCCGCGTCGAGCTGGGTGCCCCGGCCCGAGCGGCTCCCGTGGTCGCGCTCGATGGCCTCGAAGAGGGCGCGGAAGTTGCCCTCTCCGAAGCCCCTGTGGCCGCGCCGCTGAATGAGGCCAGCTTCTATTTTTCCAACTACGTGATCGAGCCGGACAGCCTGCGCTGGATGCCCGGCGTGCGTTATCCGCAGCGCGGCTGGCAGGTCGATGGCTGGCTGACGTTGCAGTCGTCCGGCGAGGGCATTTTCGTGGCGAAGATGGACGGCGGCAGCGGCCCAGCGCTGGCCAGCAGCGCGCCGTTTCTTGAGCGCGGCGGCACGCAGACCAGCCTGCTGCCCGCGTCGGACGGCGGTTACTGGGTGCTGGGGCCGCACGGCGCGTACCTGAAAGTGGATGAGTCGCTGGCGCGGACCGATACCTTGAGCCTGCCCGAACGGATCGTGCGTGCGTTTGAGAATTTCGGGCGGCTGAAGCCGGTCAACGATTCGTTCTACGGCGAAAAGCGCCTGCTGAAGATGGCGGCGTTTCCATTGGTGCTGCTCTCGCTGCCAGCGGGGTACCTGCTCGTGTTTTTTGTGCGGCAGACCGGCAAAAACCGCCGGGCCTGGATTCGGCTGCTGCTCGAAATCTCCGCCGTGTACGTGGTCCTGGCGACCGTGTTCGTGTGGTGGTTCTGGGAGATCATGGGCGCTTTTTAGCGGGATTTATGCTGCCGCAGCAGCGCGCGCGGTGACTAATGGATGCCCCAAAACAACACCAGACCCAGCAGCATCGCCACCAGCGCCACAATCGTCACGCCGAAACCCACCTTGAAGATGTCACTGAATTCATAACCGGCGGGTCCCATGATCAAAATGACCACCGGGTGAGCAATGGGCGTCAGGAACGCCATCGAACAGGCGGTGGCGACGCCGACCGACATCGCTTGCGGGTTGACGTGCATCTGAAGGGCCGCGTTGATAGCGATCGGCCCTACCAGCAGGGCGGTGACCTGGCCGCCGATAATCTGCGACGCCAGCATCGTCAGGACCACCATACCCCCGATCAGAAAAAGAGGGTTATATGACCCCAGTTGCGATACGATGGTCGTACCCACGTGATCCGCAAGCCCGGTATCCGCAATGGCGAGGCTCAAAGGCAACATGCTGGCCACCAGAAAGACAACCTGCCATTCGATGGCCTTGTAGAATTCCGGCATGGTCAGGCAGCCCGTCAGCACCATCGCGGCGGCCCCGGCCAGCACCACTTGCGGCAGTGGCAGCAGGTTGAGGATGGCAATCGCCAGCACGATGCCGGTAATGCCAATCGCAAAAGGCGCTTTTTGGGGCCGGAGTACCAGGGCGGAGTAATCGCTGGTCGGCACGATGAAATCCCGGCTGTTTGCCAGGGCCTGCAACTGCTCCGATCCGCCCAGAATGAGCAGCGCGTCCCCCACTTGCAGCGGCATTTTGCCGACATCCGTCCGGTAGCTGCGCCCGCCGCGCCACAGCGCGATGACCATCACGCCAAACTGGCTGCGAACATTCAATTCGGTCAACGTCTGCCCGACCGCGTTCGACCGGGGCGCGACGATGGCTTCGACAGGTTCGAGCATCAACTGTGGGTACTGGTCGTGCGTGTTCAGATCGTCAAGCAGTTCGTTTCCCCATTCGAGAAACGCGTCGATGCGCTCTCTACGCCCGACGATGAACAGCACATCGGACGCGTGAATCAGGTAGCCGGGTTCCGGCACAGACACGACGCGCCGCCCGTGCTGGATCGACAGCACGGTGAGTCCCAACTTCTCACCGATCCCGCTTTCCCCGATCGTTTTGTCGACTAATGTCGAGTGCTCCGATATGCGCACTTTCCAGATGCGCTCACTCAAGTGGTACGTGCGCTGCAAATTCGGCTGCATGAGGGCCTGAGAATGCGACTCGCGTTCCGGGAGAAACCGCCTGCCGATGAGCACCATGTAGCCCAGGGTCGCCAGCACGATCAGCCCGCCGGTCGGCATGAAATCCACCATGCCCAGGCCCTTGAGACCTCTGTCCTGGAGTAACCCGCTCATCACGATGTTGGCGGTCGTCAAATAGGTGGCCGTACCGCCTGCCAGCGTTCCGAATGCCATCGGCATCAGGAGTTTCGACGGGCGGATGTTTGAGGCCCGGCCCACGCGGACGGCGACGGGCAGAAGCACGGCACCCGCCGCAACGCTGTTCATCACCAGCGAGAGGCTGGCCCCGGTCGTCATGAACAACGCGATGAGTTTGCTCTCCGAGCCGTGACCGATGCGGTTCAACGTCGCGGCGATCCACTGGGCGACCCCCGTTTCTTCCAGGCCCTTCGTGACGACGAACAACCCGACCAGCGTGATGACCACGTTGCTGCTGAAGCCTGAAAACGCCTGCTGCGTGGTCACCAGACCGGCGAAACCCAGCGTGAGCATCACCAGGATGGCGATCAGCTCGATTTTCAACCGGGTGGCGAACACGAGCACAAAAAACGCCGCGATGAGGGCTATCAGGAAACCTTCTTGACTGGTCAGCATAGTATCAGTCCATTCCGGGCGCAGATCGGAGACGGAATCCGGGCCGGCGGATCGCGCCTGGGGAAGACCCGCCGCGCCATGTCAGGTAACGGGTTAACGCACGATCAAATCGCCGGAATTCATTTGCACGCTGAGGATGATGTGCGCACGGGCCGAGTCGAAGCCGCTGGTCTGCCATGTGCCTTCGCCTTCCAGCGGGCCGGATTCGATCCGCGACAGCGTGATAGCCCGCTCAAACGTGCCCGATCCGGCGTCGGTGATGGTCACCTGCACGGCGCTGTCGTCCGGCACATCGACGGTCAGCCTGCCGGAGTGCATTTCCACGTTGACGGCAAAATCAGCCCCGCGTCCTACCTCGAACAGCACATCACCCGACCCCATTTGCAGCGTGTCGAAGTCGAGCGCGGTGCCGTCGGCGATCACGACCGTCACGTTGCCCGATCCCATGTCGAAGCGCGCATCGATCGGCGCGTCGCCGCTGGGCGGCAGCGTGATGCGCGCGTCACCGGACCCCAGCTCGAAGTCGAAACTGGTGAGCGTCAGGCTGCTGAGATCGGCGGCCAGCTTGCCGGAGCCGGTGTCGAGCATGAGTGAGAGCGGCACGTAGGGACTCAGGCCGATGTCCCAATCGAGATCGGAGATTCCGGCGTAGTATTTGTTTTTGGAATCCTGCTTGATGCTGATGCGTTTTTCGACCTGGCCGTGTACGTCGAACTTGATCTCGCCGATGTAGTCCAGGTGGGCGTCGAATAATATGGCCGGGTCGGTCAGCGCGTGCAGTGCGGTATCTTGTGAGGACAAATCGAGTTTGATCGCGGCGGACGTGGCGTCGCCCAGCGTCGCGCGGAAAATACCGGTGTCATAGCTGAATGTCAGGCCGCAGCCGGTGACCACCACGATCAAGCTGACCACGAACCACAACGCCCGGTACGTGCGTTTCATCGTTCTTCCTCATTGTGATGCGTGATGTGCCCCATGCCGCGCCAGATTCCGTTATGCCCCACAATTTGTTCAATTATACGAAATTAACACCGGATGCGTTGCATGTCCACTTTGCGGGTTGCGCGCGGAGTGCGCGTGGCGTCCCACAAACAGAAAACCAGCGCTGACTCACGCGCTGGTTGGGTGGGGGAGCGGTCGAGTTTTTCCCCATTTGCCGCGTATCCCGGCCTCAACAGGACTGTTGGTGGGGGCTGGGTAAGCAGTTTGTTGACACCCCCGCGATACACTGTTTGCACTGCATCTGGAGAGGCAGGCTTCGATCAAGGAGCGGGGACATGCTAGACCCATCGAAACACCAGCGCCAGTTTACCCAACAGCCAATGGTCGGTCCGCACTGTGAGCATCTGTTTGACTGGCACCGGACTCAGGACGATAAACCCGTAACCCGACCTGTGCAGCGTGGCACGTCGCGGTTGCGTCGCCAGCCATCTGTGCTTCACAGCCACGATCGAGGTAAGCGGTATCTTGAGGCCGGGGCGTTGGTCACGCTGCAATTTCTGCCCTCAGGGATTTGCATGCCGGTGTCCCTCGACGAGCCTGCGATCCTGGGGCGTCTATCATTCGACGAAAATCAAACGTTCGACCTGGCGCGCGTTGGCGCTTATGAACATGGCGTGTCACGCCAACACTGCTCATTGCGGCGAGACGGCGCGCGTTTGATCGTCACGGACCTGAACAGCATGAATGGCACCTACTTGAACGGCGACCGGCTGATCCCCTGGCAGGATTACGTCGTCGAGGATGGATCCCGCCTGATTCTCGGCTCGCTGCATGTGGCCATTCATTTCGTGAAAGACGCGAGCGCGTAGGGGGCGGGTCGTCAGAACCTTACAGAGTGGAGCAGTTCGAGACGGCGATTGTTCCTGAACGAGATAGTCCACAGGTGGGTGGTGGTCGGTGACAGCACGTCTCCCGGCCACCTTCTATATCAGGCGTTAACCCGGTAAGCGAAAACCTCATGCGTGGCGTCCCACAAACAAAAAACCAGCGCTCTGAGTCAGTGCTGGTTGGGTGGTGCCC
>CAYMTN010000341.1:0-4625 GCA_964393335.1 uncultured Anaerolineaceae bacterium | reverse complement strand
TCGGCGTGACAGCCGACATCATGCCCTGTTCGTTGACCAGTGGAAAATAGAGGTAACTGGTACGCTGCGGATTTTCCAGCACAAACGCGCCGGAATCATCCACAAAGCGCCAGGGTCGAACGTGCGCCGCTTGCGTCACCGCATCCTCCCTAAATGGACTGCCCCGGTCTGGCGGTATGTGGTGTGGGTGAGGTGAAAAGGGGCAGAATAAGTTTCTGAGTGCGCGATTGAGAGCGCTCTCATCTGTGGGTATAGTAGCAGTACTTTGTTGCCAAGTCAAGCAGGACGCGGCGCGCTGCTGCGACTGCCGCACGCGGAGCGTGCTCCTGACGGCATGGGGACCGTAAACCTACACTACACCGCGCGTGACAGCTTACCCAGGAGCCTGCTGAATATGGTTGCCGGGTTTTGTCCTGGCGGATAACACAGCGGCCTGTGGTACGGAATAACTCGCTGCCGCGCTGACTCTTATAGGAGGATTATGGTAAGATAGTCCTCAGTCATGTGCCGCTCAGTCAAGACCAGCAGATTTAGCAACAAATGGCACGTGGCTACGTATGTACAGATGACAGTAAACACGCATAGGTGCGGCCAACAGGCCACGCTGCCGCACATCTTTCTTTTGATCATGAAATCGGTGCCATTTGGGGCCAGGAGGTTTTTTCCGTGGCGGCTGCAACTAACGACCATTACGTCGTCAAAACGGTGAATGTGAGCAAAGACCTGCAAATGGGCCAGGTCACTATTCACGCCCTGCGCGGTGTAACGCTCAACGTCAAAGCGGGCGAGTTCTTGAGCATCATTGGGCCGTCGGGCAGCGGCAAATCAACGCTGCTGGGCCTGATCGGTGGGCTGGATTCGCCGACATCCGGCCAGGTGTTCATCGACGGTCTTGATATCACCAACATGAGCGAGCGCGAGCTGACCCGGATTCGGAATGAGAAGATCGGGTTTGTGTTCCAGTTCTTTAACCTGGTGCCAACACTGACGGCGCTGGAAAACGTCGCGCTGCCGATCCGGTTTTCACGCAAGCGCCAGTTTGACGCCACGCAGCGCGCGAAAGAACTGCTGACGCTGCTGGAAATGGACGACCGTATGAATCACCGGCCCAACCAGCTTTCAGGGGGGCAGCAGCAGCGCGTCGCCATCGCGCGCGCGCTGGCGAATAACCCGCCGCTGTTGATGTGCGACGAACCAACCGGCAACCTGGATACGGTATCCGGCGCGCTGGTTATGGAGGCGCTGCACGACGTCAACGGACAGATGGGCACGACGATTGTGATGGTCACACACGATATGGATGTTGCCTCGCAGGCCGATCGCGTTGTATCGCTGATTGATGGGCGCATTGCCGACGACATCGATCCGCGTTCATCTGCGCAAATGGCGGCCATGAAGCTGCTGCGCGAAGAGCGCGGTCTGAGTGATGGGAAAGCTGGAGAAACAGCGTAATGTTTGGACGCCTCATCTTTTTCGTTTCACATTCCATTAACGACCTGCGTGTCAACAAACAGCGCACCCTGTTTGCACTGCTGTGTATCGCGGCTGGCGTGGCTGCGATGGTCAGCCTGCAAACATTGGGGGTCATGATCAACAAGACGTTGACCGGCAGCTTGCAGGAAAGCAACCGGGGCGATCTGCGCCTGATCCCGACCGGTACGTGGTCCACGTATACCACCGAGTTGGACGAAGCCATGTTCGGCGGAACAGTGTTCACGCCGCAGGGCGTCGACTATATGCGCAACTGGTTAGATTCGGCGTATCCTGGTTCGGTGGTCACCTACCGCCAGCCGTTGAACGGGTTTGGAGTCGGGTGGAGCGTGTTTGACCTGGAGCGCGACACCGATAAATCCTTCATCATGAACTTTATCATCGAAGCCAATAAGTACCCCGTATACGGCACGATCAAGTCAAAAGATGGCAAACCGTTGGGCGATATGCTGCAAGCGCCGACGGATATCGTGCTCAGCCAGAACCTGGCCGACGACCTGGAGGCACAGGCCGGAGATACGCTGCGTATCTCCGGGGCCAGCCAGGATTTCACCGTGCGGGGCATCGTGCCTACCGATGCCGAGGCGGGCTTCAGCA
This sequence comes from uncultured Anaerolineaceae bacterium, assembly GCA_964393335.1. Taxonomy (GTDB): domain Bacteria; phylum Chloroflexota; class Anaerolineae; order Aggregatilineales; family Aggregatilineaceae; genus CAYMTN01. The sequence goes on along the minus strand of CAYMTN010000341.1, from coordinate 2,537 downwards.
ATTCAGGGACCGGCTTTTTGGCCGGGTTGTTCGGGTTCTACTACCTGGACGTGAGCGCCGCGCCGCTGTTTGACGGGATCGTGCCAGGGCAGGCCGCCGAGTTATACGTCCGGTTGGACGATCCGTCGCAGGTGGATCGGGCACAGCGGCAGATCGAGCGGCAGTTTTGGGCCGTCGATGTCACCAGCACAACCGACTTGCGCGAACAGAATACGTTAATCTCGGAACGTGTCGATGACATGGTCGTCGTGATGGGGCTGGTTTCGTTGTTGATCGGCGGCATTGGCATCATCAACACCATGCTGGTGATCGTCAGCCGCCGCACGACCGAGGTAGCCGTTCTCAAAACGCTAGGGTTGGAGCCGGTCGAAATCACCGGGTTGTTCCTGGTCGAAGCGATCCTGATGGGTGTGATCGGCAGCCTCCTGGGGATCGTCGGCGGTTGGGGTTTGGCCTACCTGACCAAAGGGTTTGCCGAAAACTTCCTGGGGCAGTCGCTGGTGTTCACAATCGCCATGCAGCCCGTGATCACGGGATTCGTCGTGGGGGTGGTGCTGACGACGATCTTCGGCTTTTTGCCGACCCTGGCCGCCGGGCAGATTCGCCCGGCGAACGTGCTGCGTCCCAGCGACACCGTGATCCCCAAGGCGGGCCGTGTGAGCGCGTTTGTGGCGATGGTGGCGCTCGTGATGAGTCTCAGCATCGTCGCGCAGAGCATCCTGGGCGACCTGCTGGAAGGCATCAAAAGCCTGGACGTGATTACCATTGGCGTTGGGGCTGCGTATGGCGTGCTGATGGCCATACCGCTGGTCGTGGGGGACTTTCTGTCGATGCGCCGCCGCAGACGCGGGCGCAGTTGGTTGCTGCACGGCCTGTTGTGGCTGGTGCTGCTGGCCGGGCTGCCCGCCGCAGGCGCGTTCTTTGGGATGAATGTCCCGGCGCTGATCATCCTGACCGGCACAGCCGTGATGGTCGGTTACATGTACATTCTGTTCTGGCTGATTATCTGGGCGGTTGGCGGCGGGCGTATCAGCGAAATCTGGCCGGGCATCTTGGTGCTGCTGTTCCCACTCTTCTGGCCGTTGATCCCCGTGCTGATCGTGATTCTGCTGCCAGTGTGGGTGCTGGGACGCCTGATCCAGCGCTTCTCATTCGTCGACCTGAAAATCGCCATGCGCGGGATGCTCTCCACCAAGGGACGCGGCGCGTCAACGCTGCTGGCCCTGGTGATCGGCATCTTCACGCTGAGTGTGATCACGATGCTGGTTGACAGCATCACAACCGCGTTTGGGCAGTTGTTAGAAGATGTGACCGGCGGTAACGTGTTGGTCTTTGCGGCGGCAGGCAACACCGAAACCCTGAACGCGATCCGCACCAGGCTGGACGAAGAAGGTGACAGTCTGCGCAGTTTTGCCATCGTCGGATCGTATGAAACCCAGCTCACCGAATTCTACGATGCCAGCGCCAATCGCTCCATCACCGGCGGCACGCTGCGGTCCATGCGGGGCTGGTTCGACTCTGTCGATGGACGTGAGATCGATTCTAACCTGCCGGACGTAACCTTTGCGGAAGGGCGGCAGCTTGATCCCGCGCGGGACAACCAACCGGACGCCGATGGAGCCTGGTCCGCTGTGGTTCAGAACGACCCGGAGTATCCGTTTCCGGTGGGTGTCGGTGATGTCATGACCTTTCGAGTCGGTCAGGGTGCCGGTCAGAACAACCTGGTAAAGATGAAGGTGGTGGGCGTCTTCGAAGAGGCAGACATCGCATCGGGCAGCGACTCGAACCTGTATGCGCCGCTGTCCGCCTTCGAGGGGTACGATCCGACCGAAGTATTCGCCGTAGCCGACGTGAAAGAGTCGGACATTCGCACCGTGCGCCGCAGCCTGGCCGAGGTGCCGGGTACCTTCGTGCTGGAAACGCGGTTCATCAACGATCTGGTTAACCGTATCGTGGACCAGTTTACGTCCTTCCCGATCCTGGTGGCGGCGTTGGCGCTGTTCACGGGCGGGTTTGTGATCGCCAACTCGGTCGCGCTCTCGACGATGGAGCGCCGCCGCGAGATCGGCGTGATGAAAGCTGTCGGCTTGCAGCGCGAGCGTGTGTTGGGCATGTTGCTGCTTGAAAACGGCCTGATGGGATTGATCGGCGGGCTGATCGGGGTCGGCATCAGTTTTGTGATTCTACTGATCCTCCTGACGCAGATGTTTGAGGGAGACCTGGGCAATAAGATTCCGTATGGCATCGCGTTCGCCCTGATGGGCTTGTGCATCGCTATTTCGCTGGTAGCGGCGATCTTATCGGTGTGGGGCGCGTCGGGTGAAAAGCCGCTCAATGTCTTGCGCTACGAATAAACCACCTCTGTTTGCCACTGTTTAACATGATCGCCCCGGCAATACGCTGCCGGGGCGGTCTTTTTCCAGGCGTGACGTCCGGCGATGCGCCGGTTTTCTTGGGGCTGCGCCGCCACCGCATCGAGCCAAGTAGTTAACCTTCACAATAGGCCAGAGAGTAGAGTAAACTGGGTGTATGATCAT
>CAYMTN010000340.1:0-4670 GCA_964393335.1 uncultured Anaerolineaceae bacterium | reverse complement strand
ACAAGAACAACCCGCCCGAAGACCGTCCGAACCTGTGGACGCTCGGTTGGGGCCCCGACTATGCGGATGCGAACAACTGGGTGAACGAAGTGCTGTACTGCGAAGGTCAGAACGACCCCGCGCGCCCGTGCTCCGAGGTCGACGACCTGATCATCGAGGCCGCGCGGGAATCTGATCCTGAGCTCCGTATCGAGCTGTACTACCGCATCGAAGAACTGTTCTTCGGTCCGGAAGGCGACCAGCCGATCATCCCGCTCTACCTGAACCTGGACTACGTGCTGACCAAGCCCTGGTATACGGGCCCCTTCGAGACCGACGGTCTCTTCGGTGGCGCGCACTGGGATTGGCGCTCGATCGATCAGGAAGCGCAACTGGCAGCCCGCAGCGGTTAGCCAACCCGTGTTTCGATAGGTTTACCCGGCGGTGCCCACGCGGCACCGCCGTTTTTTTTGCGGTACGGCCCGGCCCCAAATCCGCGAGTACGGGGCGTCAACTTGTGCTATACTACGCAACAACTACAATTTATGCTTAGCACCCTACTGACGCATACGAGGTTAGATTCCGTGAAACATTTCCTGGAAATTGCAGACTGGTCACCCGCTGACCTGTGGGACATGCTCGATCTGGCGGTTGGGTTGAAAAACGAATGGCAGACAACCGGCAATCCCCCGCTGCTGCACGGGTACGCGTTGGGCATGGTCTTCCAAAAGCCGTCTCTGCGCACGCGCGTGAGTTTTGAAATGGCGATGCAACACGTAGGCGGCCACGCGCTGTACCTCAGCCCGCAAGAAATCGGCCTGGGCAAACGCGAGAGCATCGCCGACATCGCGCGCGTGCTGGGCGGCTACGTCGATATCATCATGGCGCGGACCTTCGCGCACGAGCACATCCTGGAACTGGCGCGCTGGAGTCCGGTGCCGGTCATCAACGGCCTGACAGACTATAACCATCCCTGCCAGGCGATGGCCGACGTGCTGACCATTTACGAGGAATTCGGCACGCTCAAGGGCCTGCACCTGGCCTACGTCGGCGACAGCAACAACGTCACCACCAGTCTGTTGATGGCCGCCGCCCAACTCGGCATGAAAATGACCGTCGCCAGCCCGGAAGGTTACCAGCCCAGGCCGGACGTGATCCAAAAAGCGCAGCAGTTGAGCGGCGGCGGGTTGGATGTCACGGTCACGGATGACCCGGTCGCGGGCGTCGCGGGCGCGGACGTGGTGTACACCGATACGTGGACCAGCATGGGCCAGGAGGCCGAAGCCGACCAGCGTCGCCAGGTCTTCCCGCCCTACCAGGTCAACGCCGGCTTATTAAACCATGCAGCCGACCATGCCATCGTATTACACTGCCTGCCTGCCCACCGGGGCGACGAAATCACCGATGAAGTGGCCGATGGGCCGCAGTCGCGGCTGTTCCCACAGGCAGAAAATCGCCTGCACGCGCAAAAGGCCATTATCGTGTATCTGCTCGATCAGGAGGCAGCAATGGCTAAAAAGGGTGGCAAAAAGGACAAAAAAGACAAGAAAGATAAGAAGGACAAGAAAGACAAGAAGAAATAACCCGTTGGTGGCGGGCCGGGACCCGACGATCTCCGGCCAACAACCAGGCAGTACGGCGTGAGGGTGGATGCCGCGATGGGAACCGCCCACCCTTGCTGCATGTCAGCCGTCGCCAGCAGCCACCGCGCGGCCCGGTACACGGTCAATCGCATCCGGAATCAAGACAAGGACGAAGCGGGGAAAGATGGCTGGAAACCGTCAGATTTATGAGCAGGCAATGAACATGGGCCACAGCGCCGCCTGGGACCAGGAATGGGACAAGGCCATCGCGGCGTATGGGCGTGCCGTCAAAGAGATGCCCGAAGACCCGGCAGCGCATAACAGCCTGGGACTGGCCTTGCTGCAGGCACGCCGCCTCGAAGATGCGCTGAAGGTGTATACACGCGCGCACCAGCTTGCCCCCGACGACCCGATCCCGCTCGAAAAAAGCGCCGACGTGCTGGAACGCCTGGGCCGCCTGAAAGAAGCCGCGCAGCAGTACATTAACGTCGCGGAAGTGTACCTGGCCCAGCGCGACCTCGAAAAAGCGATCGGCAACTGGGAACGCGCCACGCGCCTGACCGCCGGTTTGGTTCACATCCACCAGCGCCTCGCCCTGGCCTACGAACGCACCGGCCAGCGGAAATCCGCGATCCGCGAATACCTGACCCTGGCCTTCAACTTCCAGCGTGCCAACCGCAACGATATCGCCAAACAGGCCGTCGAGCGCGCGCTGCGCCTCGAACCGGCTAACTCGCAGGCCCTCAACACAATGCAGGCCCTCAAAGCGGGCGCGTTGATCTCGCCCGACATCTTCATCGACAAAGAGGAAGAAGCCGCCGAACCGGCACGCGCGCGCGCCTTTGGCATTGCCCCGGACGAAAAAGCCGAGGGCCAACGCGCCGTCGGTGAGGCGGACCCGCGCGGCCCGATCGGCGAGGCGATTGAAGCGGCCCTGGCGGCGCTGGCAATGCACGTCTTCGCGTCCGGCGATCTGAACGAAGGCGGCGCGAACGCGATCCAGGCCATTGAGTACCAGCGCCAGGACCTGACCGCCGAAGCGGTTGGAGCCTACGAACGGTCTATCGCGGCGGGGATGCGCCACGCCGGAATCTACCTCAACCTGGGTGTGCTGCGCCTCGACCTGGACGAATGGAAACCGGCGATCCAGTCGTTGGAGGTCGCCGCGCAAGACCCTGAACTGGCCGCCGGAGCGATGCACGGCCTCAGCATGGCCTACACCGCCATGAACAAGCCGCGCGTGGCGGCCCGCCACCTGATCCAGGCGCTGCGGCTGGTCGATATCGGCCTGGCGCTCAGCCCGGAAGAAACGACGCAGCTCAGCGCGATCTACGACCGGCTGACGGGCAGCGTCGATGAAGCCGACGAACACCAGTTGCGCAGCATGAACCAGCGCTTTTTGGAACTGCTGGTCGGCCCCTCGTGGAAGCAGCGCGTCGCCAAGACGCGCCGCCAGCTCGAAGAAGCGATCACGCTGCAAGAACCGGATTCGCTGATCAGCATTGCGTTGTATGTTGACAGCCGCATCACCGAAGGGCTGAACCTGGTCGACCGCTACGTGCGTGAGGGCATGTACACCCTGGCGATGGACCAGGCCCATTTCATGCTCGAATCCGCGCCTGATTACCTGCCGATCCACTGGCGCATCGGTCAGATTCTGCTGGAACGTAACAATATCCCGGCGGCGATGGCGAAATATAACATGGTGGCCGATACGTACCGGCTGCGCGGCGACAACGAACGCGCTGCCGAGATTCTGCAAGAAGCGATCAAGATCGCGCCGATGGATACCGCGCTCCACCACAGCCTGATCGAGTTGTTGGAGGAAGAAGAACGCTGGGATGACCTGCTGAACCAGTACATCGACCTGGCCGACGCGTATTACCAGCTTGCCGACCTGGACGCCGCGCGCGGCACGTACCAGTCCGCGATCCAGTTGGCGCAGCGCGTCGGCACGCCTGAGGAGCAGATCGTCCACATCATGCACCGGCTGGCCGAGATCGACGTGAACCGGCTGGAACTGCGGCAGGCGATGCGCACCTACGAGCAGATTCGCCGCATGGATTCCAGCGACGAACGGGCGCGGCGCGCGCTGGTGGACCTGAACTATCGCCTCAACGACCCGATCTCGGCGGTGCGCGAGTTGGACGGGCTGCTGCGCGTTTATGCCAAAGACCACCGCGCCGGGCAAATCATCCAGGTGCTGGAAGAACAGGTGATGCGCTATCCCAACGACATGGCGCTGCGCTCGCGATTGGCCGCCGTCTACCGGCAGACGGGCAACATCCCCAAGTCGGTCGAACAACTCGACGCGCTGGCCGAGCTTCAGCTTGAATCCGGCCTGCACAACGACGCCATCGTGACGGTTCGCCGGATCATTGCGCTGAACCCGGAGCACATCCAGGATTACCAGCGCCTGTTGCAGCAGTTGAGCGGGTAAGTGGCGGGCGCAGTCCGCTGGACAATCGAACGCATCTACGCGGGGAGGGCCGGCCCCGGTTTGCGTCGAAAATCGGTGCGCGGTGTGCACCTGCTAACACGGGGCCGGGGCCGCACGCCCGGTCTTCGTTTTTTAATCAGGCCCTCATGTTACCCGGCGTTTTTGATGGTATCGTTAGGAGGCGGTCCTGGGGCCGTTGGCTCGGCAGGTTATTCGTTTTTTGGTGATCAGTTTGGACGCTGTTTTTACAGAAGACCAATCACTAGCATTATAAAGGTGTGAGTCAGGCATGAGATTGATCTGGACGCTGGAGACGTTCCGCACAAGCGATCTGCCGGACGTGCTGGCGGTGGCGGCCATCATTTTTGCCGCGACGCTGCTCATTCGTGGGTCGCAAGCCGCCCCGCTGCTGCGCGGCACAATTGCCGTCGTGCTGGCGCTGGGCCTGCTGACTTCGATGCTGGACTGGATCGCGTTCCGCTGGCTGCTGAACAACATCGTCACGGCAGCCGCCGTCGCCATTCCGGTGATCTTCCAGCCGGAGCTGCGGCGCGCGTTGGAGCGCGTGGGCCGCACGGGGGTCAGCACGCTGTTCAGCCGCGCCCCGGCCTATAACCAGGACGAGCAGGTCATCGAAGCCATCTGCGCGGCGGCGGCGCGCCTGTCCG
>CAYMTN010000339.1:0-4736 GCA_964393335.1 uncultured Anaerolineaceae bacterium | reverse complement strand
TGGGGCAGCGCCCCACCAAAACCCGCGTGTTTTTTCTGCCGACCTGTACTAGGGCGACACCCAGTATACCGCGCTGTACAACTGTCCATCCATGAACAGGCTATTCATGCCGCTCGTGTTGGTTTCGCGCATAAGCAGGGACCGTGTGCCGGTTTGCACGTCGATCAGGTTGAGCGACGATTCGCCCACGTCCAGCCCGCCGCCGATCCATACCAGGTAGCGCCCGTCCGGTGAGAGGGCCGTAGATGCCAGCGTCCCGGTGTCGCCAAGCGTGACCCCGCCGAACACCCCTTCGGCCAGCGTCCCGGCGGTGGCTGCGCCCGGCACCAGCCGCTTGAGCGTGACGACGGGCCGGTTGCTTATGCGGCAGTCCGGGATGCGCCACTCAAGAAAGGACAGGCTGCCATCCTCCAGCGTGCGCAGTTCGCTGAGCCGGTAAGTATCGTGCACGCTGTACAGCGGGTCCAACACCCGATCGGCGCCGGTGCCGGTCGCGGCATCAATCGACCAGTCATCGCAAACCACCACCGCCCCGGCGTCAACCGCCTCCGGCGGGACGATTTCCGGCGTCTCGCTCACGCCGGGGCGGCTGACATATTCGACGCCCAATGCGGCCAGCGCGTCGTCGATCCCGCTGGGGTCGCTGGTGAGCGCGGCCAGGTCTACGTCGAGCGGCACGGTTTCGCCGGTAGACAGGATGTAGCGTGATACGTCACGGTAGATGACGGTCATATCCGGCGGAACGCCTTTGGCTTCGCTGTCGATCAGCAGGATGCTGCCATCGTCCAACCAGTAGGCTTGGTTGGCGATATTGTCGGTCAGGTGAAAACGTTGAGCGCCGTCGCGGCTGATCAGGTCTTTGCCCCGCGCGGCAATCGACAGGATCACCCACTGTCTATCCGGCGACCAGATGGCAGAGGACAAATGGGTGACGTAATAAAACCGGTCGGTCAGTTGCACGGTAGCCAGCGTGCCGAGTTCCACCAGGTAGATGCCCCGGCCCGTGCTGCCCGTCGTCGAGTAGAGCAGCGCGTCGCGTTCCGGCGTGAACAAGAGCGAGGCCGCGTCAAAATCGGCTGACAGGACAACCGGCTGCGGGTTGTTTCCGTGCGGATAGAGATAGAGGGTGTGTCCCTGCACAAAAGCCAGCGCCCCCGGCAGATCGCGCAGAACCGCCGGGTTCGGGGTTTCGTCTGGGGCGGGCGTTCGGGTGGGACCGTCAGTTGTCGTGCTGTGCGCGACTTCGAGCGTAACCCCTGATTTTTCGTCGCTGCCGCAGGCTGTGGCCAGCACGCCTACCAGCGCGGCGATGGCGAGCAGCCGGACAGGTAAAAAAAGGGACTGCATTGTCTTTTCCTTCTTCTCCTCGAATGAAAAAACTCAGCCCGAATTGTATCTCAATTGTCAGTCCGTGGGGCAACAAGAACGGGCCTACCCGGCCCGCGCGGTTCCCATACAACGGGGAGGGACTTACGCCACGCCTTCGCTGAGCATACGCGCCGCCTGGTCACAAAACAGGTCGAACACGCCGCGATGCAGCCGGCTGCGCGAGGGATTATCGAGGTACAACACGCCGATAACCTCATTCTCGATGACCAGCGGCCCGCACAACACCGCCAGCAGCAGCGTCCCCTCGTGATGCACGAATAACTGGCTTTCGCCCGAATCCAGCGCCAGGAACAGGGCGCGCCGGTCCGGGTGGACTTCGGTGTGCGCCACGTAACGCCCGTGTGAATCGCGCCCGGTCAGGTAACGCATACGTCCGTCTATGTCGTAACGGATCACGAAGCCCAGTTGGGCGTTAAACTGTTGGAGCGCCCGCATCACCAGCGCATCCAGGCGCGACGCCTGGCTGGGCGAGTGCCCGTTGCTGCCGCCCAGCATTGGCGACTCGCGGGCGGACGATCTGCGATAGGGGGAGTCGTCAGGGCGTTCAGCAACTGCCGGAACAGGTGCCGCCTGTTTTGGCTCGTAATCGTCGTATGGGTTACGGACTGATTCTCGTTCTTCGTAGCGCAGGGCGTCAGGTCGTTTGAGGAACGAGATCAGCCGGTGCACGAGGCTGACATCTCGCGGCATCGCTGCTCACCTTACCGGCAATTTCCCCATTCTCACGTTTAAGTATAGCATTGATTCTGAATGAACAGCTATGAAACCATGATACTATAACAGTCCGCCAAGAAAAACTGAGCGCCGGTATGCTATTCGTTTGATTCAGGTTAGCGACAGAAAGCAGGGTGAAGCGCATGTCCACAAACCGTCTCGTGCTGCTGGTGATCGACGGCCTGGCGCTGCTCGGCCTGATCGTGTTCAGCGTATTGGGAGCGCTCAACCCGGATCGCAGCGGGTACGTGGTGGCCCAGATCGTGTGCGCCGTGATCGTGCTGGTAACGGTGCTGGCCCTGCGCCGCACCGGGCCGCCGCCGGGTGACTAGCGCACCTGCGGTTCGGCAGCAGCGCCCGTACCAAAACGAATCTACGGATAGATGCTGAATGCCAGCAGGCCGGTAGCTCAGACGGTCTATCGCCAGCAGGCTGGAATCTGGTTATCATAGAGGGCGTAGACTGGGATACACGGGCCGCGCGGCGGCTCGCTGGTACCACACGTGTCTGATGTGGGGGCGTCTTTTGCCAAGTTCAACGACTCTCGTGGCTATCGAGCTGGCAGCGATTTATGCGCTGCTGGTCGTGATGGTGGTCGGGCGCAGCCCTGACCAGCAAAGCACCCGCGCGCGCCGCTGGTTGGTGCTGACCCTGTTGGCGGCCCTGATCGGGGCCGTTGTCAACGGGCTGCCTGCCGACGCGCACACCAGGGCGCGTTACGCGTCGCTGTTCGTCGGCGATCTGACGCAGCCCGCCCTGGCGATCATCGCCATGAACCTGATGCTGGTGTTTTTCGGCACGCAAATGCTGCACTATTTGCACGCGCGCGCGGCGGCGCTGTGGACGGTGGCCGGGCTGGCCTGGTGGGCGGCCCAGGCCGGGACCAGCCTCGTCACTGCCGACCTGTCGATCGGCCAGACGGGCTGGATCGGCGCGATCTACGACCCGGTCGAGTGGCCGAACGTGCTGGCTGTTGGCGGCTGGCTGGTGATCGGCGTGCTGCTGCTGCTGGCGGCGCTGTTCGCGTTTTACCGCGCGCGCCTGCCGGAGATCGCCAACCGGGCACTCTTCGGCGCATTCCTGGTGCCGCCGGTCATCGTCGGCGTGACGCTGGGCGCAAGCGGGCAATCGACGCTGGACGAGATCGGCTGGGTCGTGCAGGCGGTCGGGCTGATCGGCGCGGTGTACAGCGTGATGGCTTACCGCGTGCTCGACATCCGGCGCACCTTCCGCCACGCGACGGCTACCGGCCTGGTGACCGGCATCACGGCACTGATGTTTTTCGCCGCGCTGGTCGCCGCCCAGCAGCTCGACCGTGATACCGATTCGCGGTATACGATCCTGGCGGTGCTGGCCCTGGTGGCCTCGCTGGTATTCATCCCCCTGCGGATGCTGCTCCGGTCAATCGGCAGCCGGTTGTTCGGCGGGCACCCGGAAGGATCATCGCCGCTGCTGCGCCAGTTCAGCGAAGACATCACCGGCGTGGTCGAGCTTGACGCGCTGGTCCACGTCACCATGCGCACCTTGAGCCAGGTCTTACGCGTGCGGCGCGGCGGGCTGCTGCTGGTCACCGACGAAACCGGCGACACGCTGCACCTGGAGCCGGTCGTCAACGGCCTGGGCGAAATGCCGGATATCAGCGGCACGCTGTCGCTGGACGGCTCGATCTATTACCACCTCGTCACGGAACGCGCCCCCCTGCTCCAGTACGACCTGGATTTCGGGCGAGCCTACACCGACGCAACGCCGGACGAGCGCCGCCTGTTTCAGACGATGCGCATGAGCGCCTACGCGCCGGTCGTCGTGCAGGGTGACCTGGTCGGGATTTTGTGCTGCGGCTCAAAAACGTCCGACGATCCCTTCACCAATACCGATCTCGAACTGCTGATGACGATCGCCAACCAGGCGGGAGTCGCGCTGCGAAACGCGCGTCTCGTCTCCGACCTGCGCCGCCGCGAAGCCGAGCAGGCCGAGCTGAACAAGGTGCTCTCGACCACCAAAGAACAACTCGAAAAGCTGGACAACGTCAAGACGGACTTCATCACCATCGCCTCGCACGAACTGCGCACCCCGCTGGCCCAGATTCGTGGCTACACCGACATCATGGAAGCCATGAACGAAGAAGGGCTGCTCGACCAGGATCAGATCGCGGGGATGACGGGCAACCTGCGCAAAGCCGCCGACCGGCTGGAAAACCTGATCGGCGCAATGCTCGATGTCAGCCAGCTTGACGTCAACGCGATGGACCTGCGATTCACGCAGGCCAGCGTCGAACACGTCATGCGCACGGCGATTGAGCCGCTGACTGAAGCGATCAAACAGCGCAAGCTGATGCTGTCGGCGCGCGGCCTGCGCGATCTGCCGCCGATCCAGGCCGACATGCAGCGGCTGGTGCAGGCTTTCCGCAACGTGGTGCTGAACGCCATCAAGTACACGCCGGACGGGGGCCGCATCGACATCACCGGCGTCATGCAGGACGACGAGATCATCATCAGCATCAAAGACAGCGGTATCGGCATCGCGCCGGAAAACCGCGAGTTGATCTTCGAAAAATTCTTCCGCGCGCACGATCCCAGCCTGCATTCGACCGGCGCGACGAAATTCATGGGAGCCGGGCCGGGCCTGGGCCTGAC
>CAYMTN010000338.1:0-4800 GCA_964393335.1 uncultured Anaerolineaceae bacterium | reverse complement strand
CACGCGCTATACTTTACCTCGTACCCCTCACATCATCATACAAGGGGAAAAGGGGTCGGGGGTTAAGGGGTGAGGCTTGCTGCCGGTGCTCAAAAGTTTAGTTCTCAATGTGAGTATCAGTAGTACGTTACACGAGGAGTCTGGAGTCATGCGAGTTTTTCGCGCGGCGTGCGCGGTACTGATCCTGATCGTGACGGGCCTTGTCCCCGTCAGGGCGCAGGATGGGCGGGATTATTGGCCGACCGACGGCTGGCGCACGTCGTCGCCCGAAGCACAAGGCGTAGACGGCGATCTGCTGGAGTCGATGCTAGCGCACATCGACGAGAGCGGCATGGATATTCACGGGCTGCTGGTGGTGCGGCACGGGTACATCATCGCCGAGGCGTATTACGAACCCTATACTGAAACCACCCAGCACAACCTGGCATCGATTGCCAAAAGCCTGACGTCGATCCTGATCGGGATGGCGATGCAGCAGGGCGCTATCACGAGCGTCGATCAACGGCTGGTGGACTTTTTCCCCGATCGCACGATTGCCAACCTGGACGCGCGCAAGCAGGCGATTACGCTGGAAGACCTGTTGACTATGACGGCGGGCTTCGGCTGCCGCGATGCGGGCGACCAGACCGTCGAGCAGATGATTCGCCGGCCCGATTGGGTGCAGTTCATGCTTGATCTGCCGATGTCACGCGATCCGGGGATGGATTTCAACTACTGCAACGGCGTCTCGCATCTGCTCTCGGCCATCGTGCACGAGACGACCGGTTTGACCGCGCTGGAACTCACGCGGGAGCGATTGTTCCCCGTGCTTGGCATCGGGCGCGTGACCTGGGAACGTGATCCCGATGGTAATCCCGCCGGGGGATGGGGCCTCTACATGACCCCGCGCGACATGGCCCGGCTTGGTTACCTGTATCTGAACGACGGCATGTGGGATGGCGAGCAGCTAGTCCCGGCGGCGTATGTCGCCGCATCGACCCGGCGGCATTCGTCGGATGGTTTCATGGGTTACGGGTACCAGTGGTGGGTGAGTTCGGCGGTGGATTTTCGCGCGATTGGCGCGGGCGGGCAGTACATCATCGTCCGGCCTGACGTCGACCTGGTCGTCGTGTTCACCAGCGATCCACAACGCAGCAACTACGAGGAGCTGACTGGGCTGTTGACGCATTACATCCTCCCGGCGGTCCGGCACGGCGAATCGGCGGCTGGCGCGTCGTGAACGGCGAGCCTGCTTCTCCCCGCACCCGGATTATGCTATGATCTGAATAGACAAGCCCCCAGGGGCGCGCAGCAGCTGCCATCACTGTGCGCTGGCGACTCATGTTTCGGTGATCTGGTTTGACGCGAAGAGAGTTAGGATGGGGTAAATCTCTATGTCTCCACAAAGCAATCTACAACAAGACCGTAGAAGTACCTTGTCTGAGCAAGCCCAATCGGCTGTTGGCACCCAGCTTCCGCACGTCAGGCCGCCGTTTGCACGGCGGTTTTCGATCACGCACGGCGGGCGGAATATGCGCACCTGGAGCCGCTACACGCAGGCGCGGGCGCAGCGCCCGATCCTGACCTTCCTGGTGACGCACCGCCGCCGCTTCACGACGGGGCACAAGCACAAACAGCCGTATCAAGGCTAGGCGCGCCCACGCGGCGATCGCCTGGCCGTTTGAACCGTGTTTCACAGGGGCACCCAGGGGCGGGTGCCCTTTTTTCATGACCTGGCTGGCCGGGCGCGTATGCAAAGACTGTCATTCAACTGCCTGACACCTCAGCCGATCCCCACTCTAGCCTCACCCCCGCCTCGGCGCGTGCGCGCCTCGACTCCCCCTCTCCATTTGAATGGAGAGGGGGAAAGGCCGAGTGTCCGACATTGTCGGCGTAAGGCCAGGGGGTGAGGCTCACCGCCGAAAAACCAGATGGCACGTTTTGCACGCCCCCTGCCGGGATGAGTGATTTACCCTCACGCCGCAGGCAGGCTATAATCAGGCGAAATCAGGTAGCAGGAAGGAGCGCGCGATGCGAAAACTCGGTGCGCTGCTGTGGGGCGGACTCGCAGCGGGCCTGGGGCTGCTGGGCATCTGGCCGTCGATCCCGGCGCTGCCCCGGCCCCGGTTGGCGTTGGCCCAGTTGGTCGCCACCGAAGTCCCCGCGATTGGCATTGTGGCCGGACTGATCGGGTTGCGGCAGGGGCTACGCGCGCGTAGCTGGCGGGCGGTCGTGTTGGGCGGGACCGGGATCGCGCTCGGACTGCGGCCCTGGATGCGGCGTAACGCCGTCAGCCGGGCGATGTCCGGCGCGATGCGTGAGGGCCTGGGGTTGGGGTGGCAGCGGGCTATTCCGCCGGAGGTTCACCGCGCGTTTTTCCAGGTGCGGCGCACCGACCGGATCGGGGTCCGGCAGATGTGGCACCTGGCGACCGGTGTCTGTATCACGCGCGACGTGTTGTTCGCCGCCCCGGACGGTCACCCGCTGCGCCTGGACGTCTACCAGCCGCGTGCGGCAGACGGTGCGCGCCCGGTGGTGATCGTGGTGCACGGCGGCGCGTGGTTCCAGGGCGACAAGAGCGGTTATGCTTTCGAACTGCATGATCGCTGGCTTGCGGCGCAGGGGTACGTCGTGTTCGACGTGCAGTACCGGCTGGGCGCGCGCTGGCCCGCGCCGCTGGCCGATATCAAGTGCGCGATCCGCTGGGTGAAATTGAACGCGGCCCATTACGGCGCGGACGCGGCGCGCGTGGCGATCATGGGGCATTCGGCGGGCGCGCACCTGGCGCTGATGGCGGCCTATACCGCCGGTGAGCCAGCTTTCCCGGCGGGGTGTTTTGCGGAGGCGGACGATCGCTCGGTGGACGACGGCGTGCAGGCGGTCGTGGTCAGCCACGCGCCCAGCGATCTGCGGCTGTGGATGGCGGAGCAGGGCAGCGCGATTGAGCAGTTGTTGGGCGGGCTGCCCGACGACGTGCCGCAGGTCTACGAGGCCGCCGCGCCGGTTACACACGTCCGGCCCGGCCTGCCGCCGACGCTGATCATTCACGGGCAGCGCGACCGCACCGTGCCGCCGATCCATGCGGAACTGCTCGCCAATCACCTGCGGGCGGCGGGCGTGACCACCGTCTTGCTGCGGATTCCCTGGGGGCGGCATGGGGTTGACAGCCTGCTGCTGGGCCTGACCGGGCCGATGATCCAGTACGATGTAGACCGGTTTTTGGCGTGGGTATTTTACCGGCAGGAGCAGGCTGAATGAGGCATGTGGTCCGGCGGGTAGGGCTGGCTGTGCTGGTGCCCGTCTTCGTGTTGAGTGCGTGCAGCAGCGGCGACCAGGAAACCGCGCCCCGCCTGGCAGCCCCGCCGACGCGCACGCCGCTGCCAACCGTCGACGTGACGCAAACGGCTGTGCCCGGCGCCGGTCTGGAGGTCGAGCTTGTGTCATTGCGCGACGAGGTCCAGGCGTTTTTGGACGCGTCACAAGAGGCCAGCCCGATTGACCGGCCCGTGCTGTTTGAGCAGTACGTGACCGACGCCCGGCCCGCGTGTGTCGCCGCGTCGTATTATCCGGGCGTGCAGCCCTTGCAGTTGTTCGATCTCAACCTCGTGTCGCTCGATCTCAATACCTGGGTGCAGACCGTGCAGATTTTCCCCGCCGATGCGATGATCGACTCGATCCGCGAGACGCTGGTCGAGGCGGATGGTCGACTGCCGTTTGGCGAGACGCTGCGCGTGTGCATCCTGCCGGTGCCGTCAGACCAACTCCCGCAGGACCAGCCCAACGGCGGCGTCGGGGCCGAGGTGCTGGCCGACAACTTGCTGATCGTGTGGTGCTCCGGCGGCGATTACTGCCTGACGCGCCTGCCGATTGAAGTGCTGTATGCCTACGCCTACGCGTACCAGATCGGGCAGACGGGCCTGACTAATGCCGACGTGCCACTGCTGCACTTCATGATCTACAACGCACGCGCCGAGGACTTCGTGCAGCAGGTATACCCGGCGACCACGTTCCCCTGGGCGAACGCGCTCACGCCCGAACAGGAAGCGACCCTGTGGGGCCAGATGCACGATTATCTGGCCACGACTTACCGCGATTATCCCGATTACCGCAAGATCGAGCGTTTTTTGTACGGGCGCGGCACCGAACAGTACCCGACCTGGGGCGGCCTGTATATCGGCAGCCAGATCGTGCGCGCCTACCGCGCCAGCCATCCGGGCGTGTCGCCGGTGGACCTGATGAACCTGCCGCCTCAAACGCTGCTGGACGAGAGCGGCTACGCGCCCGGTTGAGCCAGGGCCGGTCACGCTGGTGTCACGCACAAGCAGTAAGGTTGTCGCAGATAGCCCATTCGGGTTATATCTCTGTGTGGCAGTGGTGACTGAAGACGAGTGAGGGCAGACATGAAACGATACATGGGGTTGACGTTTTTGCTGGTGGTGGCGCTGGTTCTGGTCGCGCTGAACGCTGTGACGCCGCTGGCACATGCCGGACAGATCGTGCCGGAGGCGCAGGTCCAGGCGCGGCAAAACAACGCGAACTGGACGATAAACACGATGACGTTTGAGAGCAATTACCCGGCTGGGTTCACGTTCCGGCTGGAAGCGACCAGCAGCGGTGGGCCGATTGTCAGCGCCAGGGTGGAATGGGTCCACCGCGCCCACATCCGGCCCAACCAACCGATCAGCGTGCGCCGCGCCGATGGTGAGATAGACCCGTTGACCGGCGCGATCACGGCAGTGTGGAACGCGACCGAAGGCACCGCCGTCCCGCCCTGGGTCGGCGTGTTTTACCGCTGGCGGCTGCGTGACGAGGCGGGCAACG
>CAYMTN010000337.1:0-4891 GCA_964393335.1 uncultured Anaerolineaceae bacterium | reverse complement strand
CCATCGCCAGCAGCCTGTCTTGTGTTGCCAGATACGTATCGACATAACAGTACGTAGGTGGCATAGCAGGCTGCCAGTCATCATCGAGGATCGTGTTCCACAGTGAAGCCTCACCGGCGATCATTGTTTTGCTGCGCGGATCGTAGATGGCAAGGTGTCCCCACGTATGGCCCGGCGTGTGCACGGCCTCGACCTCCCAATCTGGCCCCAGGCGGAAGCGTTCGCCGCCTTCGAGCGTCAGGTCCAGCCGGTGGCTGAGCGTATCACGCCGGATGCCCGCTTTTCCCTCCTCCCCATAACCGATCCCGTGTTCGCGCTCGAACTGCGAATAGCGCCCGTCGATCAGCGCATCGGTGTTTTCTATCCAGGGGCGGTCCAGGTTGTGACAGGCCAACAACGCCTGGGGTGCCGCCTGTTTCATCGGCTGGTTGCCACCCTGGTGATCCAGGTCGGAATGTGAGATCACGATATAGGTCAGGCGAGCAGGATCAAAACCAAGCGAGTCCATATAGGGCAGAATATCTTGTTGGGGATTGTGAGCGCA
Source organism: uncultured Anaerolineaceae bacterium (assembly GCA_964393335.1). Lineage (GTDB taxonomy): Bacteria > Chloroflexota > Anaerolineae > Aggregatilineales > Aggregatilineaceae > CAYMTN01. The sequence goes on along the minus strand of CAYMTN010000337.1, from coordinate 4,347 downwards.
CCCGGTATCGACCAACATCGACGCCTCGTTGCCTACCAACAAATGCGCGTACACCATGCGGTTGCTGCCAAATGTGCATTTGATGCGGTGAATGCCCGGCGCTATTTCCATCATACACACCTTTCGTCTTCTGAGGGGATATCCTGCGGCTGTTCACCTTTGACGCCAATACCCCCGTCAACCTGATAATTCGCGCCCGTAACAAAACTGGCTTCGTCCGACGCCAGGAACAGGCACACGTTTGCGACCTCGTCGATGGTGCCCACGCGCCCAATCGGGAACATCTCGTCAAACCTTCTGCGGACGCGTTCCGGGTCGGCCTGCGCAGCTACGAAATTATGCAGCATGGGCGAATCAATGGTGCCCGGTGATACGGCATTCACACGGATACCGCACCCTGCATAATCCGTAGACATCGCCCGCGCCAGGGCGATCAATGCGCCTTTGGTCGCGGAATACACCGCAAGCCCTGGCAGGCCCAGTATACCGGTTACACTCGCCATGTGGATAATGCTGCCCGCGCCCGCCTGCAACATGCCGGGAATCACCGCCCGGCTAACCAGATACGTGCCGCGCAAGTTCACCCCGATGCAGCGGTCAAAATCGGCTGGATCGGTTTCGTGCAGCGTGCCGGATGGCATCACCGCCGCATTGTTGACCAGGATGGTACACGGGCCGAATTGCTCGCGCAGCACAGCAACCGCCTGTGCCACCTGCTGCTCGTCGCGCACGTCGACGGGTAGTGCCAGCGCCTCCCCACCTGACGCGGCGATCTGCTCCACGACCGCGCGGCAGCTTTCCGCCCGCACATCCAATACGCCAACTCTCGCCCCTTCTTGCGCGAACCGGAGCGCGATTCCGCGTCCAATTCCCTGCGCCGCGCCTGTCACTAACGCGACTTTACCTGCTAACCGCATCGCCTGGCCCTCCTACTGATCAAACTGGAACAACGAGCAGCCACCATCCAGCAGCAGCACAGTGCCGGTCATATAACCGGTCTGCGGCCCGGCAAGGTATACGACCGCCTGCGCGATCTCTACCGGCGTACCCGGTTCGCCTAACGGGATCGCCTTCGAGACGCGCGCGGCATACTGCGGTTCCTCACGGAGCTGCTTGCCTGCCAGCCCAGCCTTGACGATACCGGGCGCAACAGCGTTGACACGAATGCCATACCCGGCCAGTTCGCGCGCCATCTGTTTCATCAACATGTTGAGGCCCGCCTTACTGACCGTGTAGGGCGTGATTTCCGGCCAGGGGATGTCGGCAACCCAACTGCTGGTAAAGATAATGCGTCCCTGGATTCCTTCGGCGACCATCCGGCGTGCTGCCGCTTGCGCCACGTTAAATGCCCCGGTCAGGTTGACGTCCAGGTGGCGGAACCAGCTTTCCTGGGCGATCTCCAGGAACGGGGCCGACTCAACGATGCCCGCATTGACACACACGATATCGACGGGACCAAGCTCAGCCACCAGTTCGGCGAACGCTGCTTCGACGGCAGCGCGGTCGCGCACATCGACTTGCTGGTACAACGTGCGCCGCCCCACTCCGGCGACCCGTTTGATGCGCGCCGCCGCAAGCGCCATACCCTTCATATCCCATAAGGCAACCTGTGCCCCCGCCTGTGCGAGGTGCAGCGCCATTTCGTTACCCAGGTCACCGGCCCCACCGGTGATCAGTGCTGTTTTGCCCGATAACATAGTTTCCTCCTGAGATACATTGCAGTGCGTTAACCGGTCACACCCGGCGGATGCGCCCATGTTTCCGCGTGGATTTTCCCCTCAGTGTGTTATGTCAGAAAATAGACCATCTACCCTCAATCTGCCTACTGCGGATGGCAAACCAGGCCCCGGAAAAACCGCCGATGTCGATTATTTTCAACAAATAACAGCTAAATTAACTGACTTAACCAGACAAATCATTCCTCCTTTTTTCATGAATTTTTAGGCCCAATAGCAGTTTACAAACGGATTTGTAACAGGATAGAATACGAAGTGGGGTTAATTTTCCCTCCAAAATACACATTTCATCTTTCTGGGGGAGGTCTCTGCACATGAAGCAGGACATCAGACGTATCATGGGAGTATTCACTCTCATCGGGCTGGCGGTTGTAGTGGGCGTGGTCACCCCGGTGTTTTCAGCCGGAGCAGTTGATCGACTGACAGCGTCAGCACATGCTGTCAAACCGTTAGCAAGTCATGCACAGCCGGATAACTTGGCAGTCGTTCCACAGGCACCCGATGGGTTCCACCCGTCAAACGTGTCGCCAGGGTTGGACGCAAGCGGCCTGGTCGAAATCGGAACAGTCAGCGTCGGGCAGCCGGAGGCACAGATGCCGCCGGAACCGCCTGTCACCGAACAGCGGAAGCGGCCACAGTTCGCGCCAGAGATACGGCCCGATAGACCGGCTGCCGCAGCTATTGGTGTTGGAGGGCAGGGAACCGGATCACCGCAGCTTGGCCCTACCCCCCCACCGCCTCCGCCGGGCGAACCGGGCGACCTGCCGGACGGATATATGCTGATTGAAGGCGATATCGTCGTGCCGACCGACTTTTATGAAGGCGGTGCACAAGGCGTTTATGCGACCAACCTCTGGCCCGATGGCATCGTCCCGTATGAGTTTGATGCTAACATGAACGCGACGCAAAAATCACAGGCCGAAGCGGCAATGGCCGAATGGGAAGCTGTGGCGAATGTCGATTTCCAGCACTGTGCCAGTGATGATTGCCCCGGTTTGTACTATATCCATATGCTTGACTCAACCTCGAATAGCTCTTATGTCGGGATGAATCTCGGCTATCACGATGTAAACATTTACAACTGGAGCTGGAAATTCATCATCGCTCACGAACTGGGGCACGCCCTCGGCTTGTGGCACGAACAGTCACGGGCTGACCGTGATACGTACGTCACGATCAACTGGGATAACATCGAGGTGGGCAAAGAACATAACTTTGACATACACGCCTCGTCCCCCACGTACGGCCCATACGATTTTGATTCGGTGATGCATTACGGGCAATACTCGTTTTCGAGTAATGGCCAGCCCACGATCACCGTTCTGCCACCGTACGAATCATGGCAAGACCAGATCGGCCAGCGTACCCACTTCAGCACGACCGACACAGCGACCATGGCGTATATGTACCCCTACGACACGACTGGATCGATCAGCGGCGCGGTATACGAAAGCGACGGCGTAACGCCTATCACGGATGTTTACGTTTACGCCTACGCCTATCCCAGTGGAAGCTACGTGGGATACGATTCTACAAACACGGGCAACACATACGAGATAACGGGGCTGCCAGCGGGGGATTACGGCATATGGGCAGATGCCACCGGCTTCCAGTCAGAGTACTACGACGGAACGACTGACTGGGGTTCTGCAACGGTCATCACGTTAACCGGAGCGGGAAGCGTCAGCGGTATCGATTTCACCCTCGAACGAGGCGGCGTCATCTCCGGCTACGTTTACGAGTCAGACGGGGTGACGCCGGTCGTTGGTGCGGACGTTTACGCATCAGGCAATGATATAGGTTGGGGCGATGCTCTCACACAAGCTGACGGCAGCTACGAAATCCTCGGCCTGGAACCGGATACTTACCGGGTTTACGCTATCGCAGACGGTTTCGTCATGGAGTATTACAACGAGACGTATGACTGGAACCTGGCAACGCTTCTTCCAGTCGCGCTGAACCAGACACTATCCAACATCAACTTTGAATTGGACCTGGGAGGCAGCATTTCCGGGCACGTGTATGAGGAAGATGGCGTAACACCCATTGTCGATGCCTGGGTATACGCATATAAAAACGGGTATACGAGTCAGACTGTCTCAACCGATGAATTCGGTGCCTACACGATCCCCGATCTGCCCGCCGATACTCACCGCGTGGTCGCCGAGGCAGATGGTTATGCGACTGAGTACTACGACGGTGTCTATTCGTATGATGCGGCCACATTAGTCCCGGTCACAGTCGGGAACAATACACCCGGCATTGACTTCATGCTGGGCCATGGTGGCAGCATCTCCGGCACGGTCTATGACGCGGACACCGGCCTGCCAGTTCCTTACCCTGATGTCTATGCCCAGGGTGAAGCGGGTGAATGGGGATGGGGATGGGGTGAAGCAGACGGCACGTATGTCATTAATGACCTGCCGCCAGGTAACTACACCGTCGAATCCGATACAGAAGGTTACGCACGGGAGTATTTTGACGGGGCGTACGACAGGAACGACGCCACGTCTGTGCCGGTAACAATCGACAATGACACATCCGGCATCGACTTCTGGCTGGATGAGGGCGGTATGCTGGCCGGATACGTGTATGAGGCAAACGGCGTCAC
>CAYMTN010000336.1:0-4891 GCA_964393335.1 uncultured Anaerolineaceae bacterium | reverse complement strand
CGTCTGGCAGAGAACGCGCAAGACCTCATCTACCGCTACCGCGTGTCGCCACCGCGCGGCTTCGAGTATGTCAATCCAGCCGCAACCGCCGTCACGGGTTACACGCCCGAAGAACATTACGCCGATCCGGACCTGGGGTTCAAGTTGACCCATCCCGATGATCGTGCTCAGCTAGAGCAACTGATGACCGAACCGGCATACAACCAGACGTATGTCGTGCGTTGGGTGCGCAAAGATGGCGCTGTCATCTGGACCGAACAGCGCAACGTTCCCATTTATGACGATCTCGGAAATCTGGTGGCGCTGGAAGGCATCGTGCGGGATATCACGGAACGCAAGCAAGCGCAGCTCGCGGAACGCGAGCAACGAATGCTGGCCGAAGCCTTACGCGACACGGCTGCCGCTTTGATCAGCGCGTTGGACCTCGATTCGGTGATGAACACCATTCTGGAGAATGTGGCACGCGTGGTGCCGCACGATGCCGCCAACATCATGTTTGTCGAAGGTGGTCGCGTCCGCCCGGTCTATTGGCGCGGGTATGACCCTGAGCAAATCTCGCTGATGCGCGGATTTTACATCTCACTAGAGGATGCCTCGAATCTCCGCGAGATGGTGGCAACCGGGACTCCGTTCCTGGTGGCCGATACCAGTCAGTATGCTGACTGGATTCGCCAGCCCTTGACCGAGTGGGTGAAGTCCTATGCGGGCGTACCGATTCGCTCGCATGGCAACGTGATCGGGTTTCTTAACCTGGACAGCGCTACACCGGGTTTTTTCACGGATATGCATGCCCAACGCCTGCAAGCGTTCGCCGACCAGGCATCGATTGCCATCGAGCATGCCCAGCTTTACGAGGAAATTCAGCGTCACGCCAGCGAACTCGAACAGCGGATAGCAGAACGCACGCTGGAATTGCAGAAAAGTGAAGCGCGTTATCGTGCCATTATCGAAGACCAGACAGACATGGTGTGCCGCCATCTTCAAGGCGGCGTCCTGACCTTTGTCAACCACGCGTACTGCGAATATTTCAACCGGACACCCGAAGAGCTGTTAGGTACCGGTTTTTTCGCCCTGATGTCAGATGCAGAACAGGGCCGATTTGAGCGGCGTGTCGCGTTGCTCACCCCCCAGAACCCGGTCACTACGATTGAGGTCCAGGAGACTGCGCCGGATGGCCAGCCCCGTTGGTTCCAGTGGATCGAGCGCATGTTGTTTGATGCGCAGGGTAATTTCCTCGAATACCAGGCCGTTGGGCGAGACATCACGGCGCGCAAACAGGCCGAAGACCGGCTCCGCCAACTGCTCCAACACGAGATGGAGCTAAGCGAGCTTAAATCGCGCTACGTGTCGATGGCTGCCCACGATCTACGCAATCCCCTGGCCGTGATCCGAACCTCTTTTAACATGTTAGAGGCGTATAGTGACCGGATGACAGACGAGCAAAAACAACGGAGTTTTGATGTCATTGAGGCCCACATCAACGTGATGGTGGACATGCTCGATGACGTCCTGACGATCGGGCAAGTCGAATCGGATAGTCTCAGGGTGACACCTGCCCCGTTGGATTTGCTCACATTCTGTCGGACGATCGTGTCAGAAGTCAAACAAACTACCGGGACGCCACAACAGGTCGATTTCGCCAGTCATGGCGACTGCAAACCTGTGCACATGGACGCGAAGCTTCTGCGGCACATTCTTGGGAATCTGCTCTCGAACGCGCTCAAATATTCCGCCAGGGACGGCGCCGTGAGTTTTCCGTGCAGTGCGATCTGGATCAGGTTGTGTTCCGCATTCAAGACGGGGGAATCGGCATTCCCGAAGCGGAGCAGGTGCGGTTATTTGACGCGTTCTTCCGGGCGACCAATGCACGAGACATACCGGGCACCGGGCTGGGGCTGGCGATTGTCAAACGAGCAGTCGATCTGCATGGTGGCACGATCTCATTTGAGAGCAAGCCGGGTGTCGGGACAACCTTCACCGTCACGCTGCCTGATGCCGGGCTGTCGGCGGAGCCTCCCACATAAGTTGCTGTTGTTGGCGAATTCGATGGCAGGCCGTTGAGGTGGGGGCGTTTGGCGCGCCCTGCAAAAACCTGGGCGGAGGCGAACCGGTGGTTCGAAGCGCCGCCCCTACGAAAAACCATTTCGCCAACAACATCTAGATTCAGAGTGCCGGGCGACCCGCGCCAGGTGGAACGCCCGGCCATGCTTCCACGCGCAACGGCCAGCTTGTGCGGCCATCAACGGGCTGGCGACGTGTGACGGATAATAAGACAGCCCGGAAGCGCAATCGTCCCAGGCTGCTAGCGGGCGCGACGTACTGCCGCCTACCGCGCGGCGTGATACGCGGCCAGGATACGCTCGATCTGGGCGTCGTCTTCCGGGGGGACAACCATCCGGCTGGGTTCTGCCTGAAACCACGCGAGGGTGCGGCGAATGCCTGCATGAAACGGGATGCTGGCCACGTAGTCCGGCACCCACCGTTTGATTTTGCTGTTGTCAAACAGGGCCGACCACATCTTGTCACCCAGCAGCCCGGCCCCGGTTTCCGGATCGACGGTGGCGATGAACTCGGACGGGATGTGTACCAGCGTGGGTTTGACTCCCAGCGCATCGCCGATCTGTTCGTAAACCTGATTCCACGTCAGCACAAAGTCGGACGTGATGTGAAACGCGTGTCCGATTGATTGGGGATGGCTCAGCAGCCCGACAAACCCTTTGGCGAAATCGTCGGAATGAGTCAGCGTCCACAGCGACGTGCCATCGCCCTGTACCACGATTGGTTTGCCTTGCAGCATCCGCTGGGGGATCACGTAACTGGCCCAGTTGCCGACGGCAATCGGGATACGTGTGGCATACGTGTGCGCAGGTCGCACAATGGTCGCCGGGAAATTCTGCTCCCGGTACGCGCGTATCAGGCGCTCTTCGCACGCGATTTTATCCCGCGAATACTGCCAGTACGGATTCGCCAGCGGCGTTGACTCTGTGATGAGGGGATACGTCAGCGGCTTCTGGTATACCGAGGCGGTACTGATAAAAATGTACTGCCCGCACCGCCCGCCAAACAGCGCCAGGTCCCGTTCCACATCCGATTCTTTATAAGCGATCCAGTTGACGACCACGTCAAAGGACTGCTCGCCTAAGGCGGCCTGGACCTGCTCCGGCTGGGTGATGTCGGCTGTCAGGCTGGCTGCCCCGTCGATGCGCACGGGCTGGCGTCCGCGATTGAGCAGAACCAGATCGATGCCCCGTTGTACCGCCAACCGGCTGACCGACACGCTGATGTTGCCCGTACCACCAATAAACAAAACTCTCATGCTTCCGTTTCTCCTCACGGCGCTGGTTCGCGCCACGCCATCTACTTGATCACGCGCAACCAGCCGCCATCGATATAGTAGGTAGACCCGACGCAGTAGCTGGCGCGGGGCGAGCACAAAAAGACGAACAGGTTAGCGATCTCCTCCGGCGAGGCGAAGCGCCCGATCGGCGCGTTGTCTTTGGCGATGCCGTCCAGGTATTCTTCCCAGGTCATTTCCTGGTCAGCCGTCAGCAGCCGGGCCGTTTTTTGCCAGTCCGGCGTCATGACCAGGCCAGGATTAATGGTGTTTACGCGGATGTTCTCCGGGATCAGTTCGCTAGCCAGGCACTTCGACAACATGACCAGCGCCGCTTTGGTGACGTTGTAGATCGGTTCGTAGGACAGCGGTTGTGTGGCGCAGATCGACGCATTATTCAGAATCACGCCGCCGCCGCGTTTGCGCATCAGCGGCACGACCCCCCGCGACAATCGCACGGCTGCCATCACGTGCAAGTCCCAGTAGTGCTGCCAGCGCTCGTCCGGCGCGTCCATGATCGTCTCTTCGCTGCCGGTTCCCGCGTTGTTGATCAGAATATCCACGCCGTCAAACCGGGCGGCGACGGTCTGCACCAGCGCGTCGAGATCAGCCGGTTGGGTGACATCGACCCGCACCCCGATCGCGTCGACGCCGTGTTCGGCGGCGATCTCGTGCGCGCGGGTGCGCACGCGGTCTTCGCCCCGCGCGCACAGCACCACGTGGACGCCCTCTTGCGCCAGCCCGTGCGCGACCGCCAGGCCGATCCCCACACTGCCCCCGGTGATGATGGCTACTTTGTCCTTAAGCTGTAAATCCATTGAGCGCTCTCTTTCGTAATCAATTGTCAGATACAGGGTCAATCAAGCTCGATCATCACTTTCATGTAGTGGCCGTTTGATGCTTCGATGGCCTGATAGGCTTGTAGATACTGCTCGAACGCGAAACGGTGAGTGAGCAGGTCATCCAGATCAAGAGCGCCGCTGGTGATCAACGCGATGGCCCGCTCGTAATCCGGCTTCTGATACATCAGCGTGCCGACCAGACTCAGCTCGCGGTCCTGAACCAGACCCAGATCGATCACCGGTTTTTGTCCGAACACGCCCACGACGACAATCGTGCTCCCTTTGCGCGCGCAGCTTACGGCTTGAGTCGCCGTTTCTTGCACGCCGACACACTCCAGGATCAGGTCGGCGCGGTTGGGGCCAAAGTCGCGCTGGATCGCTGCATCCAGGTCTTCGTGGGCCGTGTTGATCGTATAGTCGATGCGGCAGGCGCGCGCTTTTTCGAGCTTGTAGGGGCTGATGTCGCTGATCATCACGGCCAACGCGCCGCTGGCTTTGGCGATCTGCGCTACCAGGTTGCCGATTGTGCCCGCGCCCAGGACCAGGACATTTTTGCCGTCTGCGCCGCCGCCGCGCGCCAGCGCGTGCACGCCGACTGAAACCGGCTCGATCATGGCGGCGTGGTCGAACGAAATGTCGTCCGGCAGGATCAGCACGTTCTCGACCGGCACGGGGAAGTAGTCCTGCCCTGCGCCGCCGGTCTGGAAGCCCATCA
>CAYMTN010000335.1:0-4905 GCA_964393335.1 uncultured Anaerolineaceae bacterium | reverse complement strand
ACTAGTGCGCGAATCACAACAAGATTGAGGTAAGGAGCCATGAACGCTGTTGCTGGTCCGATCTCGTGTATTGTCGCATGTGTGTTGAGCTTGTTGGCTCTTGTTCCCAGGCAGTCGCCCTCCCCGCAGCCTATCACACCCGAAAACGCCGATCAGGTGATCCAGCTCACCGAACTGCAAGGACATACAGGTGCGGTCTACACGGTCGCATGGTCACCGGATGGCAACCTGATCGCCTCCGGCAGCCAGGATCAGACCGTCCGAGTGTGGAACGCCCATTCTCATGAGACGCTGCTCACCCTACATGGTCACAATGCTGCCGTGTGGGGCGTCGCCTTTAGTCCGGACAGCAGCCTGCTTGCCTCGGCCAGCCAGGATGGTACCGTGCGCTTGTGGGACACGCAGACCGGCGAAGAGCAGCAGCAGTTTTCCACCCGCGCCTGGGCTTTCAGTGCCGCGTAGTCGCCGGACGGTAAACACATCGCGAGTGGAACGAGCACCGGCGCCGTGTATGTCTTTGATATCGAAACCGGCCAGGAGAGTGCCAAGCTGCGGGGACATGCACGCGAGGTCATTACCACCACCTGGTCGCCGGACGGCCTGATCCTGGCATCTGGCAGCATCGACTCGACCGTGCGCCTGTGGGATGCCACGACCTACGAAACGCTGGCCGAATGGCGCATCGCCACGCAACGGAACGATGTCAACGGCCTGGCGTGGTCCCCCGATGGAGGTATCCTGGCCGCCGCCACTCAAAACGGATCGATCCGGTTGTGGGATTCCATCTCCGGCGAAGAGAAGCCCGCGCTGGGCATTTATTCGGGCTGGTCGCGCGAAGTCGCGTGGTCACCCGGCGGGCAGTTGTTGGCCTCCACCGGAGAAGATGGCGTCGTGCGTCTCTGGAATCCAGAAACCGGTGAAAAGCTGGCCATGCTCACCGGACATCATTCGCCGGTGTGGGGCGTCGCGTGGTCACCGGACGGCACCCGGCTGGTAACCGGCAGCGGTATTTACCAGGCACTGCGCGACGATACCAGTGTGCGTATGTGGGGAATCCCGGAATCAGAGGAGGAATAAAAAACTTAGGTGCCGTATTATATCATTACTCGCGTTGGTAGCCGGATTGATCGCCGGATGGTCCACAGGCTATCCGGTGCCCAGCCTCGCGGAAGAAGATCGGGGCAAGATCGTTTTTACTCGGACCGCGACGGCAACGCCGAAATATACGTGAACGTCTAGCAATGCGAATGAGAGCAGCCCGGCCTGGTCACCGGACGGATCGCAGATCGTCTTTCTCTCCGCCCGCAACGATCCCAACCCACGCACCTGTTTTCCGCACTGTAATGAAGACATTTACGTGATAGACGTCGATGGAACCAATGAGCGCCAGTTGACCAGCGATCCCACCCCTGAATATCACCCGGACTGGTCGCCAGACGGCCAATACATCCTGTTTGACGCTGATCGTGATGGGGACGGACAGGATGAAATCTGGCGGACGTGACGCGCGGCAAAGGGGAGTTAAACGGTTTCTGGACGTCTGACGGGAATGTCTGGACCACTTTTTTATTTTGAGCGAACGTCATTTGCGCCGCATCGTGACGGAGTATGTGACTTACTTCAATCAGGCGCGTTCGCATCCAAGCATCGGACAGTAATTTCCAGGTCTCATTGACCACGCCGCTGCGCCCGATCTGACAGGGCAGCCGGTTCCCAGCCACTCGTTTTGGGGCGGTTTACCTCATGGCTACTGGCGAGCTGCTTGACCCTATGAAACACGGGGAGATCTGTTAAGTCGCCCCCACAGAGGTTTGCCAGTCGAGTCAGCGGGGGAAATGCCCGCCTGCACAATCTCGGCCCTGCGAACCGTCAACTTACCGTCTGATGAGTTTAGATCAGCTGTGCATAGTAATGCTTTTTAACTTGTCAGCGGTTGTCATCAACTCGTTAGCCTGTTTGTTCGATAGCGGCGGGCTTTTGCTGCGCCTCGCGGATACGCTGCATATCGAACTTGACACTGCGGTCATATCTGTAAATGCCGTTCTGTTCCTGGTAGATGTCGGTCAACTGGGTATAGCAGTAACCAAACATGTTCACATTCTCCAGGAGAATGGCACACAGGCGCTCAAAACGATCATAGAATTCTTCAAGGGTTTTCGGGCGGTTTCCATACCCCCAGGAATCCTCGCCTTCCTTGACATCAGGGTTCCACCAGATGCCACCAAATTCGCTGACAAAATACGGCTGTCCGTTATATGGTATCGACCAGCGAGCATCGGCAGTCATTTGCGCCGAATGTCCCCATTGGCCGGGGGCGTTCACATAAGGTTGGCCGACTGTCAGTCCGGCGTGATTCTCGGCAAACGCGTCGGGATTCTGCGTATAATCGTGACTATCATAGACATCAGCCCCGGGCACGCGATGCGAGTAGCCGGATGTATCCAGCACTGGGCGTGTGTTATCCATAGCCTTAGTCGCTATGTACATGCCGCGTGTCACATCGTCCAGCGCGGTAATCCGGTCCGTGAGCATTTGCCAGGTTTCGTTGAGTGGACACCAGCCGACGATGCTGGGGTGTGAATAATCGCGTTCTATCACCTCCAGCCACTGGGTAATATAATCTGGCCCGGGTTTCTGATGTTCACCATCGAGCGGCCCCATCCGACTGCATCCCCAATCACCAAACTCACCCCACACGATGTAACCTAACCGGTCCGCATGGTACAGGAACCGTTCTTCAAACACCTTCTGGTGCAGGCGCGCACCATTAAAACCGGCGTCCATGCTCAGTTCAATATCCCGGATCAGGTCGGCATCACTCGGCGCGGTCATGATGCCATCGGGATAATAACCCTGGTCCAGCACCAGCCGCTGGAAAATCACCTGCCCGTTGATCTTGATCGTTTTGCCGTCAATCGCCACACTGCGCAAGCCCGCATAACTGGTGGCGGCATCAACCACGTTACCAGCCCCATCAAGCAGGCTGATTTCCAGGTCGTACAGGTGCGGGTCTGCAATAGACCACAGGCGGCGGCGATCGTCAGGAATGGGCAGATCGAGGCGCGGCGCGAGGTCCAGGTCAGCCGCACACACCGCTGTAACGATCTCGCCCTGGTCATCCTTTAGCACCGTCTTTAAGGTCATGCCAGGTGCGTTGTTGCTAATAGGCTGCTCCAAACGTATCATGTTATTGGCCACATCGGGAGTTATGCGCGGACGGCGCAGCGCAATGTCCGGCACCGGTTCCAGCCAGACAGTCTGCCAGATACCCGTCGTGCGTGTATAGATCGCGCCACTGGGACCGAATTCGCGGGCCTGCTTACCGCGTGGCTGCGGCGGCGTGTGGCTGTCACGAGCGCGGACTACTATTGTGACGGTGCCTCCAGGTGCGGCCACACCACTCAGATCACACGTAAATGGCGAGAAACCGCCGCGATGCCGCCCGACTTCCGTGCCATTGACCCATACCGTTGTGTCATAATCGACGGCCTGAAAATGCAGCAGCACCCGCCGCCCAGCCCAGGCTGCCGGTATCATCACGCTGCGACGATACCAAACAGCCTCAAGAAAGTCGAGGTCCTCGATACCGGATAATTTCGATTCCGGTGCAAAGGGCACAACAATGCACCGGTTCAGGTCGCGTTCTAACAAACCTCGTTCCAAGCCGCTATCGCCCTGGTCTATCTCAAACTGCCATTCGCCATTTAGACATAACCAATCAGGGCGTACAAACTGGGGGCGCGGATATTCGCAGCGAGGAATGCTCATGATCAAGGTGCTCCTTTATTGTCCAAACAAATGTAAAGATGTCTGCAACCCCAAATTACTCAATTGAAGTCAGGAATAAACAAAACATGGCGATCGCTCACTCCACATGCTGGTTACTTTCACCAGACGGCGTGATTTTTCGCCTACACCAAGTATAATCTCCAACCGGGACCAATGCATTATTTTCTCACGCCAACATCATGAAAAAAATACTGCTGATAATCTATCAACTCTAATTATAGCGAAAGGATTAGCATCATGAACCAGCTCACAATTTATGCCGACAGTGATGGACCGACCATCAGTCGCCACATATACGGGCATTTCGCTGAACACCTGGGGCGTTGTGTCTACGACGGTATTTGGGTGGGCGAGGACTCCTCGATCCCCAATACGCGTGGCATTCGTGACGATGTTGTGGAGGCGCTGCGACACATCAACATCCCCAATTTGCGTTGGCCGGGGGGCTGTTTCGCTGATGATTATCATTGGCAGGACGGAATCGGCCCGAGAGAAAATCGCCCGCGTCGTGTCAACTCCCATTGGGGCAACGTGACTGAGAATAATCATTTCGGTACACATGAATTCATGGATTTGTGCGACCAACTGGGATGTGAACCGTATATTTGCGGCAATGTGGGTAGCGGCACCGTGCAAGAGATGCGGGGCTGGTTGGAGTATATGACCTTTGCTGGTGACAGTGCGCTAGCCTACGAGCGCCGCAAGAACGGACAGGACAACCCCTGGGCCATCACCTATTGGGGTGTAGGTAACGAAAATTGGGGTTGCGGTGGCAACATGCGGGCTGAATTCTACGCGGACGAATACCGGCGCTATGCTACCTATTGCCGTCATTTTAATGATGGCAGGTTATACCGGATCGCTGGCGGACCACACGACGAGGATTATCACTGGACAGAAGTGCTCATGAGAGAAGCGGCGGCACGAATGGAAGGGCTTTCGTTGCACTACTACAGCCTGATACAGTGGGAAGACAAAAAACCGGCCACCCAATTTGGCGAATCCGAATGGTTCACCTTATTGAAAAAGGCGCTGTTCATGAACACTATCGTGAGCCAGCATAGCGCCATTATGGATCGTTATGACCCTGGCAAGCGCATCGGCCTTATCGTTAAT
>CAYMTN010000334.1:0-4960 GCA_964393335.1 uncultured Anaerolineaceae bacterium | reverse complement strand
ACGCGCCCGGCGGCAGCACTGTTTATTTTCATCGGCGCGATCCCGCGTACCGAATGGCTGCCGGATGACATCGAGCGGGATGAACGCGGCTTTGTGCTGGCCGGACCGGATTTGATCCGCAACGGACGCCCGCCCAAAGCCTATTGGCCGCTCGACCGCGAGCCGTTTTTGCTCGAAAGCAGTATGCCGGGCGTTTTTGTCGTCGGCGATGTGCGCGCCAACTCGGTCAAACGCGTGGCGTCCGCCGTCGGCGAAGGCTCGATTTCCGTGCAGTTCGTCCACCGCTATCTGAGCAAGGTGAAGTAATGGACGCCCTTTACGACATCCCGCTGTTAGCGGACGTGCCCGGCGACGAACTGCGCTGGCTGCTTGACCACAGCTACGACGTACACCTGGAAGACGGCGAGTACTTCTTCGAGGAAAACGGCCCCGCCGACCGGTTCTACATCGTGCTCGAAGGCGAACTGCAGGTCAGCCGGACGGTGAACGGCAAAGACGTGATCATTGGCACGACGCCGCGCGGCATCATGGGCGGCGAAATGTCGCTGCTCAACCGCACGCCTTCGCACGTCAGCGCGCGCGCCATCATGCCCAGCCACCTGATGGTTTTTGACGAAGCGGCATTTCGCCAGCTTTTCGCCGCGTGCCCTACGGTCGGGATGCGCATTCTGCAAACGACCGCCGAGCGCATGCAGGGCACGGTGTCGATCCTCAAACAACAGGAGAAAATGGCCGCCCTGGGCAAACTCTCGGCAGGGCTGGCCCACGAGCTGAACAATCCGGCTGCCGCCGCCCGTCGCGCGGCCAGGACGTTGAACGACCTGCTGCCAGCGCTGCAGGCACAGACTCTGGCCCTCAACAGCCTGGGCCTGACCGGCGATCAGATCGATGATTTGATCGCGTTTCAACAGCACGTCAGCCGCCAGGCCATCGATGCGCCGCCGCTTTCGCCGATTGAGCAGAGCACGCGTGAAGATGAGGTCGGGGATTGGCTTGAGGACCGAACCATCTCCGGTGGGTGGGAAATGGCAGAGGTGTTTGTTTCGGCGGGCGCAACCCTGGACGATCTGGTCAGCCTGGCCGGGCAGGTGTCCGGTGCAACCCTGGAAAGCGTTGTGATCTGGCTGCACAGCACCCTGGAAGCGGTGAGTTTGTTGGACGAGGTTGAACAAAGCACGCACCGCATCTCGGACCTGGTGAGCGCGATCAAATCCTACACCTACATGGATCGAGCCCCAATGCAGGATGTTGATCTGCACCAGGGCCTCGAGAATACACTCACCGTTCTGCGCCACAAGCTAAAAGGCGTGACGGTTGTCCGCCAATATGATCCCGATCTCCCAACTATCCAGGCGCGCGGTGGCGAACTGAATCAAGTGTGGACCAACCTGATCGACAACGCCATCGACGCCATGAACGGCAGCGGCCAGATCACGTTGATCACGCGCGGCGAAGGCGACTTTGTGATGGTCGAAGTGGCCGACAACGGGCCGGGTATCCCGCCCGCCATACTGCCGCGTTTGTTTGAGCCGTTCTTCACCACCAAAGAAATCGGCGTTGGTACCGGCCTGGGCCTGGATATCAGCTATCGTATCATCCAGCAGCACAGCGGCACCATTGAAGTTCAGTCCGAACCGGGACACACCCGTTTTATTGTGCGTCTGCCTGCCGGCCAATCCGGCGAGGCGACATAAGAGAGGACAACAGCATGCCACAATGCAACCATACCGATATGATTCACGACGTGACGCCCAGCGCCCAGGGCTGCGAAGAGTGCATGAAAACCGGGGACCGCTGGGTACACCTGCGCATCTGCCTGACCTGCGGCCACGTCGGGTGCTGTGATTCGTCACCGAACCGGCACGCCACCAAACATTACCACGAAACCGGTCACCCGATCGTGCAGTCGTTTGAGCCAGGCGAAAATTGGATCTGGTGTTACGCCGATCAAACCGAGGTACGGTTGAATCGCCCGCCAGACACCCGCTTGAAAAGCTAAACGGGGTGGTCCCCGGTGGAAGTGTGGCTGATTTCCAAACCGTTGTATGAAACTCCCAAGTCGCGAGCCGTTCGTCGCCCGTAGAGAAGCCCGCCTTCGCCAGATGCTTTTCTTGGGCCCTGTTGCGTCAAGGTTTAGGTCCTTTTTTGACCGCTCGCGAATTAGCCACCTGTTAGCAGGGGACCACCTCTACCCAAGCTAATTTCGCCCCCAAACCATTTTGGGTTGGATGGCCGTCTTCCCTTGAGTTGATTCTCAGTGACGGAAATTCATCCTGATCTAGCGACGGTGCAGCGTAGGGTCAAACGCGTCACGCAGCCCGTCGCCGACGAAGTTGAAGGCCAGTACGATAACACTAATCAACGTGGCTGGCACAACCCACATCCACCAGGCGGTTAACATCCAGGCTTTCGCATCTTCCAACATGTTACCCAAACTTGCATCAGGTGGCGGCACGCCCAACCCGATGTAGCTCAAAGCCGACTCACTCAAGATCGCTGAAGGGACCACGAGCGTGGCCGCCACGACAATAGGTGCCAGCGCGTTGGGAAGCATATGGCTTAGGATCATGCGCTGCGGCGTCGCCCCCACCGCACGAGCAGCCAGGACATAGTCCCGCTCTTTGAGCGCGAGAAACTCCGCGCGCACTAAACGCGCAACATCCATCCAACTGAAAAAACCCAGGATCAAAATAAGGTTCCAGATACTCGGATTAAGGATCGCATTCAGGGCCAAGAACAGGATGAAGCTGGGCACCGACAGGAAAACATCCACAACGCGCATCAAGAGATTGTCCAGCACCCCGCCCGTATAGCCTGCCAGCGCCCCAACCAACACGCCGACGCTGATACTTATCATCATTGCCAGAAAACCGACACCTAATGATATGCGCATACCATACAGCGCGCGCGAAAAAAGATCGCGGTTGTAGTTATCCGTCCCAAACAAGTGTGTTGTACTAGGCTCTTGGGGAATGCCCCGCACGATGCGGGGATCACGTGGATCAAGGTCATTTGGGTCGTAGGGCGCAATCTCATGAGCAAACAACGCCATAGCTCCCAGCACTGTAAGCAACACAAGACTGAATAGTGCCAGACGATGTCGTCGGAAACTACGCCAAGTCAATTGCCAAAGGTCATCTTGCCGAGATGATGCACTAAGTTCAAGAGGCGAATTATATAACGGATACGTGGGTCAGCCCAATGATAAGCAATATCGGCCAGAAAGTTGCCCAAGACGATAAAGATGGCGGAAATCATCGTAACGCCCATGATCACCGGATAATCGCGCCGCAGGGCCGCGTTGACCGCCAGGCGGCCCATACCGGGCCAGCCAAACACAAACTCGATAATGAACGCTCCAGAGACCAATTGAGGAATGGAAAGCCCGCCTAGAGTAATCATTGGCAGCAGCGAATTGCGCAGCGCATGCACGCGCAATACACCGCGCTCGCGAACACCTTTGGCACGCGCTGTACGGATGTAATCCTGATTGAGTACGTCCAATAGACTAGACCTTTGGTAGCGCGCCCAACGGGCAATCGACGCCAGACTCAGCGCAATCGCGGGCAAAATCAGGTGTCTGGCCACGTCACGAGTGACCCCCCAGCCTTCGTACTCCTCGCGCACATCATGCATACCCGTTGACGGTAACCAACCAAGCCTCACTGCGAAGAGCTGGATCAAAAACAACGCCACCACGAAGCCCGGCACGCTCAGTCCGATAAATGATAGGAGCGTAATCCCGTAATCCAGGAGCGTGTAGCGGTAGACGGCGGAAAGAATCCCGACAGGAATCGAAAACACCACCGTTAGGACTAAAGAAACCAGGCCCAGCAGCAGGGTGTTGGGTAAGCGCTCCCCAATTTCCTGCGTCACGGGCCGCCGGCCAGATAGGGAGAATCCCAAATCGCCCCGCGCCGCATTACGCAGCCACTGCAGATATTGTACCGGCACCGGATCATCCAGCCCCAGGTCGGATCGTAAGCGCGCCAAATCCTCGGCGCTAGGCGGCGGCTTATTGGGATCGATGTACACCGATGTGGGATCACCGGGCGCTAATCGAATGATCAGAAAAGCCAGAATCGAGATGCCGATCAGCAACGGAATCATCTGCGAAATGCGGTGAAGCAAAAAGCGTGTCATACAGCGTTCGCCACCTTAACAACTGCCGGGGGCCAATCTACAGCCCCCGGCAAAATTGAGGATGACTTTCCAATCGACTGCCCGTCCCGCTTTAGTTTTCGTAGATTCGCTCAGGGTGACGGAAGTTCGTTCCCAAAGAAATATCCAATACTGCTTCGTCAATATTGAACCGGCTGCTAACCACGGCTGGTTCCGTATTGCGATAAAGCGGCAGAGTGGGCAGTTCTTCCCAGAGAATCGCTTCAATCTGTTCGTAAATGGCCATACGAACATCGAAGTTGGTTTCGGTGCGTGCTTGCTCAAACAAGCTATTCACCTCTTCATTGCGATAGTTCTCAATGTTCGGTCCCAACGCATCAGTCCACATATAAAAATTGGAGTAACTGTTGGGTTCTGGCCCAATCACGCTCCAGCCCGAAGTAAGCACTTCAAAAGGTTTGTCAACCTTGCGCTCTTGATAGATTTGCTCGACCATCGTCGAGAGGTCGCGGAGTTCCAAATCGGCTTGAATGCCGATATCTTCCCAGTATGCCTGGACCACTACCGCGTAATCCGAATAGTCACGGAAACCCCCGGCAAAGGAGAGGATAGTAATCGCCCAGGGTTCACCATTAACGTCGCGAATCCCATCGCCATCGGTATCGGAGATTCCCGCCGCATCAAGCAGTTGGCCTGCCCGGTCGGGATCGTAATCGTAGCCGCCCTGTTTATCCTGACGATAAAATGGCACCACATGATCAAAGTGCGAATTGTGAACCACGCCATAACCTTGACGCACGATATCGACAACCGCCTGCCGGTCAATCGCGATCATCAA
>CAYMTN010000333.1:0-4990 GCA_964393335.1 uncultured Anaerolineaceae bacterium | reverse complement strand
CGGCTTGGACGCGTGACATGGGCGGCGCGCTGACAGCCAGCACCATCACAACGATGATCAGGCCCCCTAACATCACCAGAAATTTTTGACGCATATACCATTCTCCTGTCGTTCACCAGTCCAACCAGGCACCGTTTAGCTACACCATTATATAGGCGTGCCCGCGATGCGCCAAACAGCACCTACAAAAAACCGGGACCTTTTTCACAAAGGCCCCGGTCCACTATTCGTTTAGCCAACCGGCGCGTTTAGGGGTGCGCCGGTGTACGGCCTTCCTTACTGTTGATCTCTTCGTGAGGATCGGCCACCGGGTAGATGTCGTCCGCAACGGAATCTTCGGTCATGCGCGTTGAGAAGTTGGTCGGACCGTCGATCGGCAGCGGGTTGACCTGGAAGATCTGGCGCTGGCCAGGGTGCTCCTGGCGAGTTGCTATGTCCGAGTGGTAGTAGATCAGGTTATTCTCGCACGAGAAACTCGGCGCGCGATCTTCGGCATCATTGTCGGTTACGACTTTGAGCGCATCGGTCGCCACATCCACTGCGTAAACATCGTAGTCGCCCTGCGCATCGCTGTGGAACGCGATCACCGAACCATCAGGCGAGAAGACCTGGCCAGCCACATTCGCGCCCAGGTCAACGACCTTACGCGATTCCATCGTGGCCAAATCCATCACCCACAGGTCGTAGACGCCAAACTCGTTCTGTTGGACCCACGCCAGCGAGCCGCCATCGCGCGACAGGACCGGCACCTGGTCCTCAACCGTGTTATCGGTCAGCTTGGTAATTTCGCGGGTGTAGACATCCATCATGTAGAGTTCCCAGTCCCCATCGCGGTCACTCTGGAAGACGATGCGCCCACCCTCAGGTTGGCCGCAACCACCATCCGGTAGCCAGAAGGGGTTGATGTCGTTGGCGGGATCGTCGGTCAACCGGACCGGCAGCCCATCACCAGACACATCAGCCATGTAAAGCTCCCAGTTGCCATCGCGGTTGCTTTCCCACGCGATCAGGTTGGCCGGACCCCACACGGGGTTGATGTCGTTGCCCGAATTGAAGGTCAAGCGCTGCTGCTGCGAGCCATCCGGCTTGGTGACGTAAATTTCCCACCCGCCCAGGATGTCACGGTTGGTCACGAAGGCCACCCACTCGCCATCCGCCGAGTAACTCGGCTGCAAGTCCTGGCTGCCGTCGCCCTTCGACACGTTGTTGGCGGGCAGGCTGGTGCCTGCCGCATCCAGGCGGTAGACATCCCAGTCACCATCCGCATTGCTGTGATAGAACACTTCCTGCGGGTTGCAGATGGCACACCCCACGCTGAACGGCTCCCATGTCAGGCGTTCAAGCGCCTGGCCAAGGGCACCATAGTCCATCGTGAAGATCGGGAAGTTGCCTGACGTCGGCGGGATCGGGATGATCTGCGGTTCGCCAGGAACCACGATGATTATTTCTTGCGGCCCAATACCGGACGGGCTGATCACATCCGGCAGTTGGATGGTGTAGGTCAGCACGTTGCCAGGGATGATTTCGACCGAACCGAAGGTTTCCCACTCACCCTGCGACAGGATGCGCCAGTCGGACCAGGTTTCGGCGTTGGGTAAGATCACCGACGTGCCCGCGACCAGCCGCAGCTCGTTATTCTGGCCAGGGAAGATCGTCGCCGAACCATCGGCCACGATAATCTGCATACGGCCATCCGGAAGAGTCCGCAGGAAGATCACGCTGCCGACGCGAATGTGCGCGCCATTGGCCACGATATCGACCGGGGTGTTCTTCGGGCTTTGCACAATGATCACCGACGGCGGGACTGCCAGCGACGGCGGAGCCGCGCCACCGGTCACGAAATTGAACGCCTGCATCGGAGTCATGCTGTCTTTGGTAATCACCGGCAGTACGCCAACCCCCGCTGCCGGGTCCAGCGCCGCGCGGCTGACCCAGGCGGTGCGCTCTTCGTACATCACGCGCACCCACAGGCCATCCGGGCTGACACCATCCGCCTGCAATGTCGTGCCGGCCCCCACCGTCCCGCGCCGGTACGCATCGGTGCCGGGTGTGTTGAGGATATCGGCCTGCGCCACCGTGTTAACCACGACCGGGTCTGCCGGAACCAACGCCGCAGCCGGAGCCACGTCGTTCGTCATCTGCACATCGCCGAGCAAGGTATAAACGGCTGACTTGTCAAGCGCACTGGGTACATTGGCCTGGACGTTCATCACTGCCACGCCCCACTGTGAATCGGTAAGATTCAAGCCCGACGTCTGAATGGTCGCCAGCGCCGTCAGCACGGCCCGATCACCGGGCGCGCTGAACGCATCTGCCGCTGTGCCGTCGCTAAACGTAGCCTGAACTTGAGCATACCCATAGCATGCGCTGTTCGCCCCCAGGTTCGCGCAACTGGTGCCTAACTCCGAAAGCGCCCGACGTACCAACTGCTCGTAGACGTCTCCGTCTTGCGCCTGCCCGACCTGAGGACGCGGCATCAAAGCAGTCAGCACTATAACAGTGATTAGAACGAAATATCTAAGACGCATTGACAACTCCTTGGGATATCCCACGTTCTCTCCAAATTCCGCTTGTGGATATGATGTGGCCCTGAACCATAACGAGATGATTGCCTCGATAATGCCACGACAACCAACTGAACCTTCGCAATCGGATAATTGCAGCATGACAGCCGAAAATTAGACTGGTATAATGACATTATACTCAATATCCCAGAATGCACCAGAAAGCGGGCACGGGATTTGAGGATAATCGATCACATCGTATCAGCAAACCGAATTGTGCTACCGTCGTGCTGGTCGTCACATCAGCGTATAACGCTCATACCGAGTTATAATATACTTTATAATACACTGCTTGAGAACAACAAGCAACTATTCTTGGTTATAAAACATAACACATCATGTCTTGTGAATTTTGTATGAAATTCCCGGCCAAAAGGGTCGTTTCAGGATTTCGATACCGCCCAGTTTTTTGCTTTTCGATGGTTTGTGGTTATTTTAGGCATTAGTAAACAAATCGTCCGAGTTGAGATTGGAAGCTGTTCTATGGAACTTGTCACCTATTTTCGCCTGTTCAGAAAGTGGTTCTGGCTGCTCTTTCTGGGTGCGTTTCTGGCAGGTGGGGCAGCCTTTTTGCGGGCCAGCCGGCAGCCCGATTATTACAATTCGTCGGTCACCGTCCTGGTCGGCAGCGCGATCAACCGGCCCAACCCGCAGTATAGCGAACTGGTTACCGGGGCTGAGTTGGCGTCGACCTACGCGGTATTGGCCCGCAGTTATGACGTGATGGTAGCCGCGGTCGAAGCCGGGAATCTGCCCATCTCGCCAGGCGGGCTGCGCGGTTCGCTCCGCACATCCGTCACGCCGAACACCTCGCTGCTGGTGCTGACCGTCACCTACACCGACCCGGTGATGGCCGCCGACATGGCGAACGCGGTCGCGGATCAACTCATCGCCAAAAGCCCCAGCAATATGACCCCGGAACAGCAAGACCAACTCGACCTGGCCCAGGCTGAAATCGCCAAACTCAACACGCAGCTTGCCCAGTCCCGGTTGCAGCTCAGCGACATTGACAGCCAGATCACAGCGACCTCAGACCCGGTCCAACTCGAAGAACTGCGCTCACAGCGCAATGTCATTATCGGTCAAATCAACCAGGCGTCCCAAAACATCGCCAGTTTCTCGAACTCCATCAGCAACTTGCAGCAGGGCACGAATGTGCTCACCGTTGTCGAGCGCGCGCGCATCGGTACCCGCCCGGTCGGCAATAACATGTTTGCGCAGACGGTGTTCGGCGCGATTGTCGGCGCGGTCATCGCGGCGGGCGTGGTCTTGTTGATCGAATACCTGGACGACACGATCAGCGCGCCCAGCGAGGCGACGCAACTGCTCTCCCTGCCGACGCTGGCCGCCATCACGCGGTTTGGCAAACCACGCGACAGCTACCAGCAGCGCCTGATCACGTACCGCGACCCTGGCTCTCCGATCTCCGAAGAGTACCGCACGCTGCGCACGAACCTGCTGTTTTCGGCCAACGGGAGCGGCGGCAAGGGCGTTTATATTATCACCAGTCCCGGCCCATCGGAAGGCAAAAGCGTGACGGTTGCCAATCTGGCCGTCACCATGGCGATGGCCGGGTGGCGCGTCTTGTTGATCGATGCGGACCTGCGCCGACCGCGCCAGCACGACATCTTTGGCCTGGACAATAACGTGGGCCTCTCGACGCTGCTTTCGGTCAGCCCAGGCGACATCACGCCGGGTAGCCGCGATGACCGCTTCCTCCGCAACCTGGACGAATGCATTCAGGATACAGAAATCCCTGGTTTGCAGGTGGTCACCAGCGGGCATATCCCGCTCAACCCGACCGAAGTGCTGGGATCGGCCTCGATGCAGCGTTGGTTCCAGGAATTTCAGGCAAAAGACGATATCGACATCATTTTGTTCGATACCCCGCCTGCCCTGGTGGTGGCGGACAGCTCGGTGTTGGCGTCGGCGATTGACGTGCCGGTCGTGATCGTGATCGAAGCCAACCGCACGCGGCGCGGGGCAGCCCATACGATTAAGGATCAGTTCGACCAGCTTGATATCCGGCTTTCCGGCATCGTGTTGAACTCCGTCAATCCCCGTGATCGCGGCGGGTATGGCTACGGCTACAATTACTACTATTACTACTACTACAGCGACTCAAACGTCAGGTCCCGTTCGGCAAACTGATGCGTGGATATCGATGAAACGCTGCGTGTTTCCGGCCAAGGCGGTGGCATCAGCCCACCGCCTGCCTTATCCTGGCAGCAATTGCTAACGTACGTGTCAGTTCCACGAGTATAGGCTAATAATTCGCATGAGTGATATGGAAACCTCCTCCCTGCCCGAACTAATGGACGTCCACGAACCGGTCCGGCGCGAACGCCGTCGCCACCGGCGGCACAGCCGCTTTCGCTGGGTCAAACGCCTGCGCAAGCGCATCACGCGCCACAACTGGCGGATTA
>CAYMTN010000332.1:2461-4992 GCA_964393335.1 uncultured Anaerolineaceae bacterium | reverse complement strand
TGGGCAGCCCGGATAATCCGATCCAGATCTATTTCGTCCCGTCCGGCGAAGCGCAGACGATTATCACCGGCGGTGGGGCGCTCGCTCAGACGCTCAACGAGCTGACCGGGTACACGTATGAAGTCTACGTGCCGACCTCTTACGCGGCGGCTGTCGAGGCCATGTGCGCCGCACCCGACAAGACAGTGGGCTTCATCCCGGCGGGAGCCTATGTGATGGCAAACCGCCGCTGCGGCATCGAGGTGAGCGCGGCGGCGGTTCGTAATGGCTGGCCCGTGTACTGGGCGGAGTACATCGTGCGCCGCGATGCCCCGATCTACACCTTCGGCGATCTGGCCGGCAAGACCTGGGGATACGGCGATCCGACCTCGACCTCTGGCTATATCGTGCCCTCGGTTGAGCTACAGGCCGCCGGTATCGTACCGGGCGACACCGTTCAGACAGGCGGTCACAACCAGACTGTGCTGGCCGTATACAACGGCGAAGTTGATTTTGGTACCGTGTACTACAGCCCGCCACTGACGCCGGGTGCTCCCTGGAGCTTTGGCGATCTGCCGGAACCCTACGACCTGACCGTTGACGAGTCCTACGTGGACGAAGCCGGCCATTTGTTTGTGGGTGAGATTCGTGTGATGGATGCGCGCAACACGGCTGCCGCGACGGCTCCCGACATCGTGGACCAGGTTCGCATCCTGCGTATCAGCTCGGCAATCCCGAACGACACGATGAGCTTTGGGCCGGACTTCCCGACTGAGATCCGCCAGCAAATTCTTGACGCGTTGATCGCGTACTCGCAGACCGACGGCTGGGCCGATTCGGTGCTGGCGACTGCCTATAACTGGACGGGCATCGCGCCGATTGACGACTCGGTCTTCAATTCGGTCCGGCTCCAGATCGATACGTTGGGTCTGACCGAAGAGGACATCTTCGGCGGCTAGATCGGTTACGATAGCAAAATGACCAACAACGGGCAGAGCGAGGTGTCTCCTCTGCCCGCTTGTGCGCTTATTGGAGAAGTTGATGCTTAAGGTTGAACATCTGACAAAGATTTATGATAACGGGGTATTGGCGCTCAATGACGTGAGTTTTGAGGTGCCAGATCGCCAGTTTCTGGTGATTATTGGCCTGAGCGGGTCCGGCAAGTCAACGCTGCTGCGCTGCATCAACCGCCTGATCGATCCAACGGAAGGCCGCGTCGAGTGGAACGGGCTGGATATCACCGCTGCCACCGACGAGGAATTGCGGCAAATTCGCCGCCGGTTTGGCATGATTTTCCAGCATTTCAACCTCGTGAAGCGGTCGCCGGTGATTACCAACGTGCTGGCCGGGCGTCTGGGTTACACTAACCCGATGTGGAGCCTGCTCAATCATTTTTCGGCGCAGGATAAACAACTGGCGCTTGAAAAACTGGGCCGGGTGGGGATTCGTGAGAAAGCGTATATCCGGGCCGACCAGCTCAGTGGTGGCCAACAGCAGCGTGTCGGGATCGCGCGGGCGCTGATGCAAGAGCCTGAGCTGATGCTGGCTGACGAACCGGTGGCCAGCCTGGATCCGGCCACATCCCATTCGGTGATGAAATATCTGGAAGTGCTGAACCGGGAAGATGGCATCACGATCATGTGCAGCCTGCACTTTCTCAGCCTGGCACGTGCGTACGCCGACCGGATTATCGCGCTCAAAGATGGCCGCATTGAGTTTGACGGGCTGCCCGACGAAATCGACGACAGACGGTTCCGCGACATCTACGGCGAAGATGCCGTACGTGTTGAGATTTCATAGGGGGCTGCCATGACAAATATGACGAAACCCCCATCATCTCGTTCGGTGCTGCGGCGGTTGGTGGTCCTGGTTGCGGTGGCGATTGGTGTGATCGTTTATGCCTACGGGTGGAACGCGACGGACATCAATCTGAAGGAGATTCAAGACACGCAGCGCCAGTCGCACGTCAAACGCGCCGTGCGCGGCTTGCTGTCGCCGGATATTTTTACCCGTGATTCCGAAAAAGAATCGCACTATTTCGATTTTGAGGTCGGCTGCGCGAACGGAGAGCGGGAATCACAGGAAACGCCACACGAAGAAGGCGCTCCTTACCTGATCTTCTCGCCCGGTTGCGCGGATGTCGATCAGATTGTGGGGGTGGAAGGCTTCAATTTCCCGCCCAACGCGATTGCCGCGATGCGTATCCTGCGTGAGAGCGGCCAGAATCTGCCGTTCAAGCTGGCCGCTGAAAACGCCGAAGCGGGTGAGTCCTCCGAGGACATTGAATTCGACGTTGACAGCGGCGGTTACTTTAAGATCAAGGTCAAAGTGCCGCGCGGGCGTGGCCTGAGCGGCCAGGTGCAGCAGATCGAAGTACGTACCGTGTCCCCATCCGGCGTGCCGCGTTTTAGTGACATTACGAGCACCGTCATCGACCTGAT
Organism: uncultured Anaerolineaceae bacterium; assembly: GCA_964393335.1. Taxonomy (GTDB): domain Bacteria; phylum Chloroflexota; class Anaerolineae; order Aggregatilineales; family Aggregatilineaceae; genus CAYMTN01. The sequence goes on along the minus strand of CAYMTN010000332.1, from coordinate 2,572 downwards.
GATCGAGACGATTTTTCTGGCATTGATGGCGACGACGCTGGCCGTGCCGGTTTCCGTGGCGATCAGTTTTCTGGCAGCGCGAAATCTGATGCGCCAGGTGCGGCTCCCGTT
>CAYMTN010000332.1:0-2451 GCA_964393335.1 uncultured Anaerolineaceae bacterium | reverse complement strand
CCTACCGGTCGGCGGTATGTTGGGGGCGCGATTGTTAGGCCCGGTTGGCGACTTGGGCGTGACCTGGGGCAAAGACCTGATTCCGGGCGTCGTCGCCAGCGCGGCTGCAATCGGCGCGTTTGCGATCGTGACGCGTGTGTTTACCGGCTTGCTGTTGAGAGGCCCGCTAGTACGCACGCGATCCATTGTAGTGAATGCGCTGCTGCTGGCGATGTTGATCTTTGTGCTTGGGGCACTGGGGGGCATCGGAATCTGGCTCGGCAAACAGCTTGATTTCGGCGTTCTCAGGTATGTAGGGCAGGTGCTCGATACGGTTGGCACGCTGGTCGATTTGATCATCATCGGCATAGCCGGGCTGGGTGGCGCGCTGCTGGCCGGGACCGAAGCAGCGGCGGCATCTGCTGGTGTGCTGCGTCACGTGCGGCGTCCGCTGTCGAACGTCGTCGGCGCGGTCCTGGGTGTGTTAGGCGGCGCGATCCTGATGGGCACGATGGCCTACATCGGCACGCAAGCGGTACTGCCGGGACTGCTTCCGCCGCTGGTGGCAGCGATGCTCGGCGCGCAAGCGGTGTATCTGGTGTACAAGCGTATCCTGGGAATCGACAAGCCGCGCCGTGACGAAACCGACGCCGACCAGGCGATTCGTTCGGTCGTATTCGCCATTGGCGCGATTGGCGCGTTTGTGGTGACGGCCTACACGCTTGACCTGATCCGCGCCATCGTAGATGCACGCCCGCCCTCAGTCCTTGAATGGAACCTGATCTTCGGCCTGAGCGTTCGCATCTATATTGCGAAATCAGCCATCATCGGTGCCGTGCTGGGCGGGGTCGCAGGCGGACTTGCAGGCACGCACGTCATGTTCCCGCTGGGCATGACCGCGTACAATGCCACGCGCACGACACTGAATGCCGTGCGGTCGATTGAACCGCTGATCATGGGGCTTGTGTTCGTGATCTGGGCGGGCCTGGGTCCGTTCGCGGGTGTACTGGCGCTGACGCTGCACTCGATTGCTGCACTGGGTAAGCTGTATTCGGAGCAGGTCGAGAATATCGACGCCGGGCCGCTGGAGGCGATTCAAGCGACGGGAGCCAACCGTCTGCAAACCATCGTTTACGGCGTCGTGCCGCAGATCGTGCCGCCGTACATCGCGTTTACGATGTACCGGTGGGATATCAACGTGCGTATGTCAACGATCATTGGTTTTGTGGGCGGTGGCGGTATCGGTTTCGTCGTGCAGCAGCAGATCAACTTGCTGCAATACGATCAGGCAGGTGTTGCGGTGCTGGCGATTGCAATTGTCGTGTCGGCGCTAGACTACACCAGCGCCTGGATACGCGAGCGCATTGTCTGAGCCAGATCGGTGCGTTCTGACGTGAAGTGGACGGAACAGGCGGCAGCCGGATGATAGGGGCTGTCCCTGTTATTCTTGCCTGAAGCGACTCTGCCCGTCACACGACACGGGCACCGGGATTGTAACTAACTGAACGGCCACGTTTCGCATTGATCCATGACCTGCACGGTTGTCCAGCAGGCATGGGCTGCACGTTCGACGGTTTCCGGGTTGATCTCGTGAATAGTGTCGCTGTTTTGCCGCCAGTGCGGGATCAAACCGGTGGCCCGGTCATACCCCATCAGCGCGACGGCACGCAAGTCACGGTCGCGGAGAATGGATACTTCATCGAGCGTCAGCAGGGTTTTGCCCATCAATCCCAGATCGGGCCGGGCATCGGCTACCCGTTCCATGACCTGAACGGCAGCCGGGTGCGGGTAATAATGGGCGTACGGGCTGATGCCGTGCCGTTGAACCCAGCACAATTCACCCGCGCCGACGTTGCTGACCATCACCCACAGCGCATCTTGCCACGCCTCGCCGTACGCCGTAGCGAATACGTCTGCCCCGGTTGAAACGGAGGTCGCGCCGCCGGTAAATGCTAACACCACTTCCGTTGTTTCGAGCGGGCGCTCGTGAAGAGCTTCGGCCAGCCCTAATAGGGCCGCCATGCCGGACGCATTACCGTTGGCTCCGGCCACGTCCGGCCCCATTTCATCGACCAGTGCCAATCCTGCTCCGCCGAGCGCCGATCCGGCGATCAGACTGCGCAGCACCTGCCAGCGCTGATTTTTGCCTGCCAATGCCGTCAACACGCCGCCGACCAGAGCCAGCAGCGTGATACCTCCCAGCGTGCGCGGAAGCTGCCGCACCATCCGTGAATCGGTGGTCAGGCGGTGCACGCCCGAATCCAGGTGCGCGATGAAGACCACGCGCCGCTGCGCTGCCCGGTGTGGAGGAATACGCACGACCACGTTTTGCGACTCGCCACGCGGCACCCACGCTTCCCACACGGCGGGACGTTCCAAAAAGGTATCACGGCTGAGCACGCTCAGCCCGACCGATACCAGTCCGCTGACGATCTGTTTCTGGCGGCTGCCGCGCAGCCCGAACAGCAGGCT
>CAYMTN010000331.1:0-5014 GCA_964393335.1 uncultured Anaerolineaceae bacterium | reverse complement strand
CCCCGCCCGCCCCCCCCCCCCCCCCCGCACCCCCCCCCCCCGGGCGCCGCGCTCCGGGGGCGGGACTCGTTGTCCGCAGCGGCGAGGGTATAGATTGCCCTTTGCGCCGTGCTGTGTTAAACCTATGATTGACTATACCAAAGAGACAAATCACAGCGACAGCGGGTGAAAAATGGGTATCCCGTTTCCATTTCCTTACCAGGGCAGCAAACGAAAATTTGCGTCCGTTATTACGGCGCTTTTTCCTGAAAACGCGCATACCCTAATTGAGCCATTTGCCGGTGCTGCTGCTGTGTCTCTCGCTGCTGCCTACGAACGCCGGATCGATCAGTTCGTGTTGAGCGATGTCAATGCCCCGCTTATGGCGCTGTGGAACCGGATCATCAACCAGCCGGATGACCTGATTCAGAAGTACCAGGAAATATGGGAAAACCAGCTTGGCAGAGAAAAAGAATACTATTTCTTCATTCGGGATGAGTTCAACAGGACGCAGAAGCCGGACCTGCTGCTCTTTTTGCTGGTTCGCTGCGTAAAAGCCTCGGTACGGTATAACTCTCAGGGAGAATTTAATCAAGGCCCGGATAACAGGCGCAAAGGAACGCATCCGGATCGGATGAGAATTCAGATAACGCGGACGTCGCAGTTGCTAAAGGGAAAAGTCAAGATCCATTCGAAAGATTACCGCGATATTGTCCAACAGGCTCGACCTGTCGATATTGTGTACATGGACCCCCCTTACCAGGGCGTCTGCCGCAACCGCGATCCCCGCTATGTTGAGAGTCTGGCTTTCGGCGCATTTGTAGATACGCTGCGCCAGCTCAATGCTAGAAACATACGCTATATCGTCAGTTATGATGGCCGGACTGGCTCAAAAGAACACGGACTTCCCCTGCCAGCTACGCTAGAGTTGCGGCGTCTGGAGATAAACGCCGGAAGGTCGTCACAGGCTACGCTTCTTGGGAAAAACAGCATTACGGTTGAGTCGTTGTACATATCACCTGCCCTGTGTCACGTACTGGACGAGTCCGGGTATCATGAGCCTGCCGTCCAATCTCACTACCAACTGCGATTACCGCTATGACCGACAAACCAGATGGCCCCCCTGATCTCCCGTCCGACTTCAAACGACTTCTTAACAGTATCAGAAGCCAGCGTCCTCGAACGGTCATCCAGCATATCCTCGAACATGGATACGTGACCACTGAGGAATTGCGGGATTTATACGGCTACAATCACCCGCCGAGGGCGGCGCGAGACGTCCGGGAGCACGGCATTCCGCTGGTCACATTTCGGGTGACAGGCAGCGACGGTCGCCGCATCGGAGCCTATAAATTTGGTGATCCTGCTGCCGTTCAGAGCGACAAAATCGGCGGGCGCACAACCATTCCAAAGCAGTTCAAAAACAGACTGATCGAAGAAACTGGGCACCACTGTGCCATCTGCCTGGAAACATACGAATCCAGGCATTTGCAGGTCGATCACCGCATTCCGTACGAAATCGCGGGCGACGTCGTTTCCCAGGACCGAGCGACACAGGACTATATGTTGCTGTGCGGATCATGTAACCGTGCAAAATCGTGGACCTGCGAACATTGTCCGAATTGGACCGAGCAGCAGTCTCCCGCGATCTGCGCCGTGTGTTATTGGGCACATCCTGAAAATCACGAGCATATCGCTACCGAGGCCGTTCGCAGGGTCGATATTACGTGGACCGGTGCCGAAATTGACACGTTTGAAGCGCTCAAACAGCAGGCGACCGTCAATGAAGCGTCGCTGAAAAACTACATTAAGGCAGTTCTTGCGAACCATATTCATCGCAAACGTTCAGGCGATTATTGACTGTTCCTACCCGCACCAACCCCCTCACTCCCGCACCCGCACCGAGCGCGCGACGCGGTCCAGCAGGTCCTGCGCGTCGTCGTACCGGTTCCAGTAGACGACGATCACGGCGACCCACGTGTGGCCCCCCGGCAGCAGCACGACCGGCAGCGAGGCGCGAGTCGGCGGCAGCACGCCCGGCAGCTTGACGCCCCGCGCGCGCGGCGTATCGAAGTCCTGGTGGACCGGCGTGCTGTAATTCTGCCGTTCCATGCAGGCAAACGTCGGCTGTGGGCCACCGTCGATCAGGGGTTGGCAGGCAGGCGGCACGCGGAAGACCGCCGCCGCGTCGATGCGCTGCACGGCGATCACCAGCGCGGCATCCCCCATCGAGGTACCCGGCGCGATGGGCGCATCAGACAGCAGGATCGTGCCGGTCGGCTCGGCGGAGAGCACGGCCAACGTCGCCGGAGTGATCGTCCAGCCGGACGGGTGTTCGAAGCTGAGGCCCAGCGTACCAGCGTCATAGGTCGCGTCGAGGCGGACCGGCGGCGGGAACAGGTCCCGCACGACGATCACCGCCGCCAGCCCGATCGCCAGCAGCGACACGACGATCGTGCCGTATAATCCGATCCGCAGCCAGGGGATCGGACGGCGGAGACGGCGTGACCCTCGTGACACGGGGCGCGCGCCGATAGGCCGGATGGCCAGCGGCGGGTCGCTCTCCGGCGGCGAGTCCACGCCGAAGGCGGCGTCCTGCGCGAACGCGTTCCCGAACGTCGCCGCGCCTAACACGGCTTCCGGCGGGGGAAACTCGTCGGCTTCAGGGGAGGCAGCGTCGCCGCCGGTTTCGAAGTCCAGATCGAGGTCGAACGAATCGTCGAACGCGGCGTCCAGGGCTTCGACGCCAAACGAGGCCGGAGTGATCCCGGCGAACGGGTCCGCGGGGGACGTGAGCGGGTCAAACGCCAGATCGCCGTCGTCTGGAAACGTCGGGCCGCCGGTCGGCGCGCGGGCCGGAGCGTTCAGCGACAGGATATCGCCCAGGGCCGGTTCGTCGGGCGGCACCCACTGATCACCAGCGCCGGGCGTGCCATCTGGATCAACCGGGGTGATGTCGTCAAACAGCCATTCGTCACTCGTGGCGGGTTCGGGGATGGCGTGCAAGCCGAGCGCGTGATCGACGGCTTCGCTGAACTTCATGGCCGAGGTGTAACGATGTTCGGGCAGTTTCGCCAGCCCGCGCGACAGCACGTCGTACAGATCGATCGGCAGGCCGGAATTGTAGGCGAGCGGATTGGGGACCGGTTCGTGCAGGTGCATTTTCATGACCGCCAGCGGGCTGGACCCCTCGAAGGGCAGCCGTCCGGTTGCCATCTCGAAGACCATGATCGCCAGCGAATAAATGTCGCTGGGGCGGTCGAGCGGTTTGCCTTCGCACTGTTCCGGCGACGCATACGCCACCGTGCCGATGAACGCACCGGCTGTGGTCAGGCGCTGGTTTTCGTACGCGGCGAAATAGGCGACGCCAAAATCGGCCAGGTACGGCGTGTTGTCTTCGTCGAGCAGGATGTTTTCGGGCTTGACGTCACGGTGGATGATGCCGCGTGCGTGGGCGTAATCCAGCGCGCTGGCGATCTGGCGCGTCACGCGGCCCACCAGCGGCAGCGGCAGGGCGTGGCCGTGCAGCAGGTCGTCCAGCGAGCGCCCCGACATCAAGCGCATGGTCAGGTACGGCGTGTCGCCATCGTGCCCGAAGTCGTACACCGGCAGAATGTGCGGGTGGCTGAACTGCATCAGGGCGCGGGCTTCACGCTCAAAGCGGATGCGGGCCGCCTCGTCGTCGGCCAGGCGCACCGCCAGGACTTTCAGCGCGACCTCGCGGCGGTCCTGGGGGTGGTAGGCGCGGTAGACTGTCGCCATGCCGCCGGACCCGATTTTACCGGTGATGATGTACGGCCCGATGGCAGGCGGCAGCGGCCCGGTTGTTCCTGTTGGCATCGTGCAGACCTCCGCCGGGTCACCCGCCCTGAGCGTCGTGGTGGGTGCGTTTCACCGCGCCCCGGATGGCAGCCACGCGCGGGCGAGATGCCCCGATCAGACGTGGTCGCTCAGCCACCGCGTCGTGAGGTCGAACACCTCGCGCCGCCACGCCGGGTGCCGGAAGGTGTGATCGGCTCCCTCGATGTGAACCAGCTCGCCGCGCGTGCCCAGGGCTTCCGCGAACGCGTCGGCTTCTTCCTGGAGGATCGCCTCGTCCTTTGTCGCCTGGATCACCAGGCCGGGGCCGCCGTACTGGCGCAGCGTGCCGGTGATGTCCAGCCCGGCGAGCGCCTTGAAGAAGTCCCGCCCGACGCGCAGCCCGCCGACCACACCGGTTTCCGACCCGCTACGCATGATCTCGTCGAACGTGTGGCGATCCGGCAGGCCGAACGCGTTCCACAACACGATGGCGCGCACGCGTGGGTCCTGCCCGGCCAGCAGCGCCGTGACACACCCGCCGAAGCTGATCCCGACCACGCCGATGCGGTCCGCCACGACGCTGGATTGACCGCCCAGCCAGTCCAGCATGGCGACGGCGTCCGCGACCTCGGTGTGCACGGTCCAGGCGTCAAAATCGCCGTCGCTGTCGCCGGACCCGTAAAAATCGACGCGCAGCACGGCGAATCCGGCGGCGGCCAGGTGACGACCGGCCTGGACAAACAACCGGTCCTGCTCGATATGCTCCCCGGTGAAGCCGTGCAGCAGCATGACTGCCGGGGCAGGACCGTCGCCATCAGGCCGGTGAAACATGCCGCGCAACGTGCCCAGCGGCCCGGCAATCTCTACAGCGTGAACGTGTGGCATCGGTCACTCGTCCATTTCTTGCGCTGGCGGGGATGCAGCCTCATCCCCAGATGAGGCCTCATCCGAGGGTGCGTCTGAGCCATCCGGCACGCCGCCGCCGGTCAGGCGGTTGCGCAGGCCGAGCAGTTTTTTCATGAGTTTCTGGCGTGCATTCGGGTTTTGAATATAGTCCAGCCCGACTTCATACGTGGCGGCAGCTTTCATCAACTGGCCGCTGCGAAGCTGCAAATCCGCGATGGCGAGCACCGTCAGGCCGTAATTCTCTTCGTCGCCCAGCTCGATGAACGTCGCCGCCGCTTCGCGGTAATTGGTGATGGCCTGCTCGGTATTGCCCATTTTGGCATAGACG
>CAYMTN010000330.1:0-5029 GCA_964393335.1 uncultured Anaerolineaceae bacterium | reverse complement strand
AAATGTTGGTGAGAATCTGGAGGAATGAGCTCCCCTTGGTGGTGAACAAGGCGGCCTGTACGGGGGATTGCAGCAGGAGCGCTCCAATCCCGACCGCGACCACAGCGCCCATCTGGGTCAGACAGGCTGCTCCGATGCCCACGATCTTCCCGATCAGGAGTTGGAAGGGCGTCGCCGCATTCACCAACAGCTCCATTACCCGGCTGGTCTTCTCTTCCGCAACCCCGGCGGCGACGGTGTTGGCGTAGAGCGCCATCGCGACGACCATCAGCACCGGCCCGGCAAAGGCGAGGAATAATCGGGCGTTCCGTTCGCTGGCCGAGCGCGCTGGCGTCGTCGACGGCGCGTTCACGACCGTCAGGTTCGGCGGCGCGACCAGGCTGGAGACTTGAGATGCGCTGAGGCCCAACCGGTGAGCGGTGTCGAGAAAGGCTAACTGCTGGGCGAGAATCTGGATCGTGGACACATGGCTGTCGTGGTCCGGCGCGGCGCTGCTGTAGTAGGTCAATTGCAGCGCTCCGTCCGCAGCGCGATCCAGCACCAGCAGAATATCCAGCTTGCCGTTCTTGACCTGATTTTGCAGATTGCTCAGGGCATCCTGCGGCTGGTCGGTGATCGCATACGGGGCGGGGCTGGCGGGGTTCGTCCCGTTCAGGTCGGTGTTGACCATCGAGTCCAGCGCCGCCTCGTCCAGACCCGCGACCGTGCCGGCGTTGTTGACGACGACGACACTGGCTTGTGATGAAGTGTGCGTCGAAATATACCGCACAATCGTCGGGATAAAGGCGGCGATGACCACCAGCACCACAAGGACAACGGTGCTGACACGAAAAGCGCGCTTGGTCACCTGGTTTTTGTACTCACGCTCGACGATCAGGCGGATATTGCGCCCCATATGCCGTTCGGCGGCGCGTCCTGCGCTGACGGCTACGGCTTTCTGGTCAGATTTTGATTCGGCTGGCGGTTCGCCGTTTTGCTTTGCCATCGCCTGTTTCCTCTTCTGGTGCTGAACGTGCCGATGGGGCATCGGGCAGCGCGATCTCGCCCACCAGCGTTATGAAAATGTCGGTCAGCGACGGTTCTACCAGTTCAAAGTGGTCGATGATCCCGCCGTGATGCAGCGCGCCCTCCACGATGAGGTTGGGGCTTACCCCCGGATGGAGACGCATTTCGATATAGTCCTGCCGGCGTTCGGTGACTTCCACGCCGTCCAGATCGTCCAGCCAGTGCGCCTGCGGGTCGTTGTCGAGCTTGAGGCGTGCCAGATGGTGTCCGTATTGGTGCTTGAGCGCCTGTACGCTGCCCTGCACGACCGACTGCCCTTTGTTGATGATCAGGACGTCCTCGCACAGCTCCTCGACCTGTTCCAGTTGGTGCGTGGAGAAGATGATCGTCTTGCCGCGCCGGTGCATTTCGAGAATCGCGTCTTTCAGAACGCTGGCGTTCACCGGGTCCAGCCCGCTGAACGGCTCGTCCATGATCAGCACGTCGGGGTTATACAGAATGGCGGCCAGAAACTGGACTTTCTGCTGGTTGCCCTTCGACAGTTCTTCGATCTTCTTGTGACGGTTGGCCTTGATCTGGAGGCGATCCAGCCATTCATCCAGCGCGCTCCCGGCGGCCTCCTTCGACAGACCGTTCAGGCGCGCCAGAAACAGCAGTTGATCCTCGACTTCCATTTGCGGATACAGCCCGCGCTCTTCCGGCAGGTAACCCCAGACCTGACGCGCGACCGCGCTCACGGGCGTGCCGTTCCAGGTGATCTGACCGGAGTCGGGGCGAAAGATGTCCAGAATCATGCGCATGGTCGTGGTCTTGCCCGCGCCATTGGCCCCCAGAAACCCGAACAGACTCCCCTCCCGCACTTCAAAAGAGAGATCGATTATGGCGTGGAGCTGCCCGAACGATTTGCTGATGTGCTCAACCCGCAGACTCATCGAAAGTTCCTTTGTTTCTCAGAACGTGCCCCTGCCCAACCCCACTCACACTCTACAGGTTGCCCGATCGAACAAAGTAGCCAGTTCCCGCGCATAAGCAGGAACATCCAGGTTCGGATTGGCAGCGTAAAGGGGAGCGACGGCGTCAATGGCGCGTCGTATGGTGATCGCCATCACCCGAAGGTCGAACTGTCTGAACACACCGTCTTCCTGCCCCTTGCGCAGAAGCCTCTCCAAATCGACCAGGATCGGCTCCTCAAAGTCCGCGCCGAACAGCGGTTCACCCTCGGCGGTGCGATAATGGGTCACTATGTCGAGGAGCGCGATCATCTCCATCCGATGGCTGCCAATGTACTCGACCGCTGAACGGATGTAGACCTGAAGCACCAGAGTCATATTTGGTTGGGCGACGATCTGCGGTGTTACCGCTTGGGCAGCCGCCGTGAAGATGTCGATGACGACCTGTTTCAGCAGGGCTTCCTTGCTGGTGAAGTAGTACGAGATCACGCCTTTGCTGATGCCTGCTCGCTTGGCAATTTGAGCCAGCGATGCCTGAGCAAGGCCTCCGGTGGCAATAGTCTCGATGGCACACTGGATAATCTGTTCCCGGCGTGCCACCTCAGTGAAGGTAGGAGGACGGGTTTGACCGTCCGGCTTGTGTTTTGTCCGCATGGTCAAATTATAGCACGGTCGGCCAAATCGCGTCAATTTTCCAACGAGGATGCTCTAATCGAAGCTGTCAGACAATGTGAAAGTACGCCGAAGGGGCTGCCGACTGACATTGGTAGCTCCGGCGGAGGCCGAAACGGGATCAGACGGGTCAAATCGACAGATTCGTCTGGTCGGCCTTGCTCAGTTTGCCCGGCTGTGGCGCATCAGGCAGCGCACACTACGCCGCAATCGGTATCAGCGGCGTGCGGAGAATGTCTCCGACAGACAACACTCAGTCGGTGATACCGAGGGTCATAGCGAGTGTGCGGTCGCGGCACCTACTCTTCAAGCCCGGCAATCCGCATTGTATCCGCCATGAAACCTGCTCACCCGGTTTGATCGCAGAAAAACGCACGCAGCCTACTGCACTGCGCGCGTTTGTCAAGTTTGTCTGGCTGAGCCACAATTATCTAACAGCTTGCGGGGGAGTACCTCATTTTCATCAACCGCGCCTTCGTGATCTCATTGGGAGCCACGAGCTGCTGCGGACCTCGCGCTGGGTCGAATGCTCTCCTGAAAACATCGACGGAACAGAGCAAATCCTGTAGACTTAGCCAGGACTCACATTCCGCACCACAAATACGCGAAGGGTTTAATCACTTCATGAATTTCTGAGGAGAACCAAACATGTCTGACAGATTAAAGGGAAAACAGATCGTTATTATTGTGGCGCATGAATATGAAGATATTGAATTGTTGTATCCCATTTTGAGATTTGGTGAAGAAGGCGCACAGACCATTGTTGTACCCGTAAAATCGGGCCTCCACACGCGACCCTTTCTGCCCGATAAGCCGGTGACGGGACGTTTCGGGCATCCTGTGCCCATTCCAGTCATGCCTCCCGGCAAGTGGTACATTATCAAACAGATCGAAGATGTTCAAGCCGCTGAGGTCGATTGTCTGTTCTTTCCGGGTGGGTACTCACCAGATGCGCTAAGGCTTGATGCCAAAACGCTCGAGTTAGTACGAGCGTGCTACAAGGGCGGCAAATTGATCACGGCGATCTGTCATGGACCCTGGGTACTCATCTCAGCGGGGATCATGAACGGCAAACGTGCCACTGGGTACGTCGCGGTGAAAGATGATCTCATGAACGCGGGGGCAGATTTTGTCGATGCGCCGTTTATCCGTGACGGTAACATCATCACAGGGCGAGTTCCTGACGACTTGCCCGAATTCTGCCTGGCTATCATTGACGCTTTAGGCGGTGCTGATACACCCTGATTTCACCCGCTCTCATTTGAAAGCCGAGTGCGAACCTTGTACCACCTTCCGCCCTTACTCCAACGGACAGGGTATTTATTCCGTGTTTACTTTCTGGCGGTGCGGAATATGGGCAGGATGCCTTTCTTGGTAATTCTTCTCTGGAGACAACTCTTCCCACAAAAGGTGTTTCGCTTTGGGGGCCTCTATTGGTGCGTGTTAGTTGGTATCAGGCTGATATGAAGACGTACAATTTGAACCCAATCCTAACCCACAAACGCCTTCGCTTACGCTACAATTGAAATAACTGCCGCGGTAGTTCAACAGGAGTTCCCCCGTGTCTGACTCGCGACGATCCGTTTCAGCGTTTGATCCCCAGAACAGTGAACCATCCCGCTATCGTATTACTCGCAAGGGAAGCCGCTATAACATCCTTGGCCTGGATGGACGCCTCTTCACTAAGTTCAAAAGTGCCAGCATCGTCGGACCGCGCTGGGAAGAACTGACTCATACGCCCTGGCCGTATGAGAGTGCCTGTCCCGGCTACTCTCGTCATCCAGGGGGAATTTAAGATACGTGTAGTATAATCCGCGCTCGAAAATCCGGTTAATCGTGTTCGATTTCCTGCAAAGGCAAACTACTGATGCATCTGAGATACCTCTGGAATGAAGGGCAGAAGTGGCTGGCACGTGGGGTTCAAGCGGTCGAAAGCCAAGTAAAGACCTGGACCCAACCCGCTCCGGATCGCGCCATCAAGGGGGCGGTGAGCGATCTCTTCCGCAGCCGAAAGGACCTGATCGCGGAGAATGCGTTTCTGCGGCAGCAGGTGATTGTACTCAACCGTCAGAAACAAGGACATGTGCAGCTCACGCCGCACGATCGTCGGTTATTGGTGTTTCTGGCTCATCATATAGGTGGGTGGAAAGATGCGTTGCATATCGTCAAACCGGACACTGTGCTGCGCTGGCATCGGCAGGGCTTCAAGTTATATTGGCGGCGCAAATCACGGGGGACACCACGCCGACCGCAGATCTCGGAAAAGACGGTTGCTCTGATCAAAGAGATGGCTATTGAAAACCGATCGTGGGGGGCACCTCGTATTCGAGACGAACTACGCAAGCTGGGGATTCGCGTGAGTAAACGAACCATTCAGCGGTATATGCGTCAGGCACGACGGG
>CAYMTN010000329.1:0-5048 GCA_964393335.1 uncultured Anaerolineaceae bacterium | reverse complement strand
TCGCCGCGTACCGACTCGACCGGCTGCCGCAAGGGACCGTCCGTGATCTGCGAATCCACGTCCAGCAGGTCGAAGATGCGCGCCGTAGACGCCATCGCCCGCTGGTAGAGGTCGAGTGTTTCGCCCAGGCGCGTCAGCGGCCACAGCAGGCGCTGCGTCATGAAGACCAGCACGCTGTACACGCCGATGTTCAACCTTCCGTCGAGCGCCATGTGCCCGCCAAAAATCATGATCGCCAGAAAACCCGCCACGATCACCATGCGGATTAGCGGGACGAACGCGGCACTCAGCGCGATAGCGTCCTGGTTACGGTCACGGTACTCGTCGCTGGAGACGCGCATTCGTTCGACCTCGTGCGCCTCGGACGTGAAACTTTTGATCGTGGCGATGCCGCCCAGGTTGTTGGCAAGCTGGCTGTTGAGGATGCCGACCTGTTCGCGCACCGCCGCATAACGCGGCGCGAGCCTGCGCTGGAAGCGGATCGATCCCCAGATGATGAGCGGCATCGGCAGCAGCGCCATCCACGTCACGCCAGGCGCGACCGCCAGGAACAGCCCGCCGATCACGATCACGGTCGTCGTGACCTGGATCATGTCGTTCGCGCCGACGTCCAGAAAACGCTCAAGCTGGTTGATGTCGTCGTTGAGCACGGACATCAGCCCGCCCGTGCTGCGATCCTCGAAATACGCCAGCTCCAGGTCCTGCACGTGCGCGTAGGCGTCCAGGCGCAGCTCGTGTTCGAGCGTCTGCGACAGGTTGCGCCAGTAAATCTGGTACACGTACTGGAACACCGATTCCAGTATCCAGACGATCAGTGTCAGCCCGGCCAGCACGAGCAGTTGGTGGCGCGTATTGCTCACGCCTAGCCGGGCGATGAATGAATCGCCGCGCTGGACGACAATATCAACCGCCGCACCGATCAGCGCGGGCGGCGCGAGGTCGAAAATTTTGTTCAAGACCGAAAACAGCGTCGCCAGGACCACGTTCCGGCGGTGAGGGCGTGCGTAACTCAACAGGCGTGCGAGTGGGTAGGAGTTGGTGGGTTGAGTCATGATGGTTTCCCGATTGATGGCGGCTTATCCAGAGGAGGAATTCTAACGTACTTGCGGTAGATTCTCTAGCGCAATGGGGCCAGGTTTCTTCTCGGAACGAATCGGACTAGAATTCGTATACGTGATCGATACACATCTGCCGGACGGAGAGCGAAGGAGAGTCGGAATCGATGTCTTATTCAGCCGAGATTAGCCGGTCTAACCCCTCGTGTTTTTTGTTTTTGATCGACCAATCCGCATCAATGGGCGATCCGTTTGGGGCCGGAGAAGTGCGCAAAAAGAAGGCCGACGGCGTGGCAGATGCCATCAACCGCCTGCTGCAAAACCTGGTGATCAAGTGTGCCAAAGCCGAAGGCGTGCGCGACTATTACCACGTGGGCGTGATCGGCTACGGGCGCGACGTCAAACCTGCGTTTAGCGGCCCGCTGGCCGGGAAGGACCTCGTACCGCTCAGCCACGTAGCCGAAATGCCGGCGCGCATCGAAGAACGGACCAAAAAGGTAGACGACGGCGCGGGCGGCCTGATCGAGCAGACGATCAAGTTCCCGGTGTGGTTCGACCCGGTGGCCGATGGCGGCACGCCGATGTCGCGGGCGCTGACGCGCGCGCTCTCGACCCTCAAAAAGTGGCTGGAAGACCACCCGGCGTGTTTCCCGCCGATCGTCATCAACATTTCTGACGGCGAAGCAACGGATGGCAACCCCAGCAACCCGGCGGCAAACCTGAAGGCACTGAGCAGCAGCGACGGCAACGTGCTGCTCTTTAACCTGCACCTGTCATCACAAAATGCCAAGCCGGTCGAGTTCCCCGATCATGAAGAAGGGCTGCCGGATAAACACACGCGCCTGTTGTACAGCATGTCGAGCACGCTGCCGGAATACATGCGCGTCATCGCGCAGCAGGAAGGCTACCCGGTCGGTGAAAACACGCGCGGCTTCGTGTTTAACGCCGATATCGTGTCCGTGATCCAGTTCCTGGATATCGGCACGCGACCCGGTAACCTCCGCTGAGTGGGCGCGATGATGCAGGTAGTCGTGCGATCCTTCTGGCTCCCGAAGGCCGGGAACTCAGCCGAGGAATACGAAGACGCGTTTTATCCCAGTTATGAAGGCGAGCGCGGCGGCAGCCGGATCAGTTTTGCGGTGGCCGATGGGGCCAGCGAAGGCATGTTGAGCGGCCCCTGGGCGCAAATCCTGGTACGCGCTTTCTGCCGCGTGAACAGTCCCCCGGCCCGTTTTAACACGCTGCTGGAGCGTGCTTACCAGGCCTGGACGGATTGGCGCGGGTATTATCTCCAGTTGCGCGAGCAGCAGAACCGCCCGATCCAGTGGTTTGAAGAAACCGGCCTGCAAAAAGGCGCGTTTTCGACGCTGATCGGGATCACGCTGCTGCACGGACCATCCAACCGCTGGGACGTGGTCGCCCTGGGGGATAGCTGCCTGTTCCAGGTGCGCGACGGCGAGCTGTTGACGGCGTTCCCCCTGGATAATTCGACGCAGTTCGACAGCCGCCCTTTTTTGATTGCCAGCAACCCGGCCAACAATGCCGGGCTGTTGGAGCGGGTGCGCCGGACCCGCAGCGACTGGCGCAGCGGGGACCGGTTCTACCTGATGACCGACGCGCTGGCGTACTGGTTTTTGAGCGAGTGTGAAGCCGGGCGCACCCCCTGGGACAATCTGCATCTTCAGCGGCAGGCTTTTGAACGCCATGTGCACGCCTTGCGGGCCGCGCGCAGTATGCGCAACGACGACGTGACCCTGGTCAGCATCGAGATCAGATAAGGACAAGCAGCGCGATGTCGTGGCCGACCATGACGGATTACCAGGAGGCCATACAAAATCCGTCGTTCTGTTTTGCCGACCGTGAACTGCGGCAGGGCACGCCCGTGCTGACGACGTTAGGGCTGCCCAAGCCGATCAGCGGGTCGTTCGCCAGCGTGTATCAACTGAGCTGTCACGGCACGCAGTACGCCGTGCGCTGTTTTTTGCGCTACCACGCGGATCAAGAGCAGCGGTACGCGGCCATCAGCAACTACCTGGGGCGCGTCCGCCTGCCGTATATGGTCACCTTCAACCTGATCAAACAGGGCATCCGCATCCAAAACGAGTGGTATCCCATCTTAAAAATGGAATGGATCGACGGGCTGCCGCTGCATCTCTACATCGAGCAGCACCTCGATAACCCGCCCCTGCTCAACGACCTGGCCGAGCGTTTCCACACATTGGTGGCCGACCTGGGGCGCACCGGCATCGCGCACGGCGATTTGCAGCAGGGTAATATCCTGATCGTCAATCACGAATTCCGCCTGATCGATTACGACGGCATGTTCGTGCCCGGCCTGCGCGGCATGGACAGCCACGAGATCGGCCACCGTAATTACCAGCATCCCCAGCGCGCGATGGTGGATTTTGGCGCGCACATCGACAACTTCTCCGCGTGGGTCATTTACCTGTCGCTCAAGGCGCTCAGCGTGCGGCCCGCGTTGTGGCACGAGTTAAACGCCGGGGACGAATGCCTGCTGTTTCGCCACGAGGATTTTGTGCGCGTGGCGGACTCCCGCGCGATGCGCGCCGTCGAGCAAGTCAACGATCCCGCCGTACGGGAGCTGGCCCGCCAGTTTCGCGCGCTGGCCGACGGTGACCTGGCCGGGGTTGCGCCGCTGACCGGCACCGGCGGGCCGCGCTCCTCGATGATCGATTCCGTCCGGCGGCGGGCCGGAAGCTGGCTCGACGACTATCTTGATCGAGGAGCCGCCGCCGACCCACCGCCCCCCGCACGGGAGGATATTCACGAGGCGTATGGCGGCGCGACGTGGGTGCTGGACTACATCGATCCAGCAGCAGACGCCGAACCAGACGACGAAACGCCGCCCCAACTCAGCGAACGCTACGTGCTCAGCGCGTACTGCGTGTTTGTGTATCTGCTCGTCGTCGGGCTGTTGACCGGCCTGATCGTGCCGCTGACCCTCGTCGTCGCCATTGGGGCGGGGTCCATGCCTGTCGGCGGTTTTTTGGCCGTGCAATACGCGCGCTTCCCTGAGGTGCAGAAAAAGCGCCACCTCACGCTGCACGTGTGGGGCCTGCGTTGGGAACTGCTGGTGTTGAACCAGTACATACAAAAGTTCACCAATGAGCGGCAGCGGCTCAACCGGGAAGAAACCGCGCGCCTGGCGTCGCTGGACGACGCCATCGAGCAGGCTATCACGCATGAACTGGCACAGGTTTCGCTCCGCCATGCCGACATCCCCGGCATCAACCGGCTGCTTGAGGTGCGGCTGCGCCTGTTTGGCGTGCGCACCGCCGCCGACATCGTCGAACGCCGCATCATACGCGTGAACGGCATCGACCAACCGCGCGCCGACAGCCTGCTCGCCTGGCGCGACGGCATCGAGCAGCGCGTCCGGCGGCAGCAGGCGCGGCTGCTGCGCGACTGGCGGCATACGCAACAGGCCACGCTGCACCAGGAATACCAGCGTAAACGTTTGGCGGTCAATGCCGAAGAAGCGGCGCAGCGCCTGGTCATCGACCAGAAAACCGCCGAACTGGAAAGACGCCAACAAGAATTGCTCAACCAACAACACGTGACTTTCGCCGCCTATTTGAAGTGGATCTTCTGATCGGATTGTGTTGATCCCCCAAAATGAGACATAATTAGAGAAAGTTTTCTCATTCAGGAGGTTATTTGTATGACCGACCGCAAGAAAATTTCGCTTCCCACCCTGTATCAAAAGTATGAAGCTGGCGAGCCGATCACCATGCTGACCTGTTACGACTATCCGACCGCTTACCTGCAAGAAGAGGCAGGCGTGGAAATGATCCTGGTCGGCGACAGCCTGGGCATGACGATCCTGGGCTACGAGAGCACGCTGCCGGTGCGCATGGAGGACATGATCCCACATGCGCAGGCTGTGCGCCGGGGTGCGCCCACCGCCTGGCTGATCGGGGATATGCCGTACATGACCTACCAGCCATCGGTTGAAACGGCGATCCGCAACGC
>CAYMTN010000328.1:0-5090 GCA_964393335.1 uncultured Anaerolineaceae bacterium | reverse complement strand
AGCACCAAACCTGCCGATGAACCCTTTTGGCATGTCAGTCACGGGTACATTGTCGCCCGTAAAGTGACAGTCGGCGCGCGCTTCGGCACATCTCGAAATTACCTTACACGTCTGGACAGGTGCCCCCTTCCCACAGACGAAGTATAACCAATCTCCGGCGCGACACATGCGCCTCACGCCACGCTTACCCCTACGAAAAACCATTGATTGCACGCTTCGACGACGTCGCCCACAATCTCGAACGTGCCATTGCAGGAAACATTCGCTGAGGAATTGCCAACCGACACTTCGACGCTGCCCGGCTCCACCACGTAGCGCATTTCCCGGTCGTAGAACGCGAGCAAGCTCACCGGCAGCTCAAACGTGACGGTCTTGCGTTCACCAGGATTCAACGACACGCGTACAAACCCCTTGAGTTCCAACACCGGGCGCGTGACACTCGCAATCGGGTCGCGCACATAAAGCTGCACGACTTCATCGCCCGCGCGCTCCCCGGTATTCGTCACATTCACGCGGATCGTCACCGTGTCGTCCGCCCGCACCGTGTCCTGCTCGATGCGTAGATTGTCGATCTCGAACTGTGTGTAGCTCAGACCGTAGCCAAACGGGTACAGTGGATGCACGCTGGTATCGACATAGTGCTCTTTCCAGTGTGAACGATTGCCAGATGGCTTGTGATTGTAGAACAGCGGAATCTGGCCTACGTCACGCGGGAACGTGATGGGCAGTTTGCCGCCGGGGTTGTAGTCGCCAAACAGCACATCCGCAACAGCGCTCGCGCCTTCCTCGCCAGGCAGCCATGCTTCGAGGATCGCGGGGACATGCTCCGCCGCCCAGGTGATCGTCAGCGGTCGCCCGTTGATCAACACCAGCACGACCGGCGTCCCGGTCGCAACCACCGCGCGCAGCAAACCCTCCTGCACGCCAGGGAGATTCAAGTTCGCCCGGTCACGCGATTCGCCGCAGGTGCAATCATCCGTCAGCCCGGATTTGTCACCCAGCACCAGGATCGCCACCTTCGCTTGTTCCGCCAGCGCGACAGCCTCAGCAAACCCATCGGTGGAGTCGTCCAACACCTCGCAGCCTTTGGCGTATTGCACATCCGCGCCGGGCACCGCATCCCGGATCGCTTCCAGAATCGTGATCATCTCGACCGGGCGCTCGACCGCCTGCACCACGTCCGGCGTCGCGGTGTCGAAAATATTGACCGCCTGGGTTTCGAGCAGCGTTTCGATGTGCGCGGGGTACGAATAGTCCCCCATCAGGTTGCGCACGGTGTCCGCGTTGGGACCGATCACCGCGATCCTGGCCGTGTCTTTGCTCAATGGCAGCAGGCTGCCCCCGTTTTTGAGCAGCACCATGCTCTTACGCGCCAGATCGCGCGCGAGTCGGCGCTGCCCTGGCGTCTCGAAGACATCGACCACTGCGTCGACATCGACATACGGCTGCTCGAACAACCCCAGGCGGAACTTAAGTTCGATCACGCGGCGCACCGCCGCATCCACCAGCGCGATATCGATCTGCCCCGCCTCCAACCCCACTTTCAGCGGATCGCCGTAGCAGGTCGTACTTGGCAGTTCGACCTCAATTCCGGCCTCCAACGCCAGCGCCGCCGCTTCGGTTCTGCCGTTCGCAACGTGGTGATAACCGGAGAGCATGTCTATCGAGAAGTAATCGGATACGATTAACCCTTCGAACCCGATCTGCTCGCGCAGCAGCTTGTGTAATATTTCCACTGAGCCACCGACGGGCACACCGTCCATTTCTTGATAGGCGTTCATAATCGAGCCAAGACCCACTTCGCGGATCGCCGCTTCGAACGGACGTACGAAGACCTCGCGCAGTTCGCGTTCCGGTAAGAAGACAGGAGCCCAGTTGCGCCCCCCTTCGCTCATACCGTATCCCACAAAGTGTTTGCCGGTGGCGATGATGCCCTGCGCCAGCGAATCACCTTGCAGTCCCTTGATATACGCAGAGCCAAGCCGCCCAACGAGATATGGGTCTTCGCCAAACGTTTCTTCGATGCGTCCCCAGCGAGGATCGCGAGTCAGGTCCAGCACGGGGGCGAGCGCCTGGTGACTGCCCACCGCACGCATCTGCGCACGAATCACCTCGCCCATCGCCTCGGTGATTTCCGCGTCCCAGGTGCTCGCGACACCGATAGTCTGTGGAAAAACGGTCGCGCCACGCGCCATATAGCCGCTGCAACATTCTTCATGCACCATCACCGGGATGCCCAGGCACGTATTGTTGATCACAAAGGATTGGATAGTATTCGCCAATGCAGCGCTCTGGGTTGGGGGTAGGTTGGTCGCACCACCAACCCGCGTGATCTGCCCCATGCCGTGTTGCAGACGCTCCCGCGCACGTGTTTCAGAAAACGCCAGGCCCTCTTGCATGACTTCAAATGCCCAGATACTGCCGAGCTGCGCCAGCTTTTCGTCCACCGTCATCCGCGCCAGCAGATCGCGAACCCGCACGTCCACCGGCTGGGACGCGTCCTTGTACAATATCCCGTTCACAGTTGTTGTATCGCTCATCGAAAACTCCTGTCGAAAATCTCAATTGAGATTGTGTGTAGTTCGCGTATAGGCCTCGCGTCAGTATGCAAACGTTATCAGTGTCCGCTTGACATGCACTGAAAATCATTATAGGCTGTTTTTGACAACGTATGCAAGCACAACCTCAAAATTCCCACGCAGCACGGCGGAATCCTGAGGTAAATTCACGCAGTATCTTGAAAACAATTACAGGAATCACCGGTAATAACACGCTCTTTTTTTAAGCATTTCTGCGAACGTTGTCAAAAAGGGTACAGCATATGACCGGCCAGGACAAAAAACCAGGCAGCGCTACTATCATCGATGTCGCACGCGTAGCAGGAGTCTCATATTCGACGGTGTCACGGGTAGTCAACAACTACAAGCATGTCAAACCCGAAACCCGCGAAAAAGTGCTCACTGCCATGATGCGCCTGGGCTATGTCGTGAATCAGCAAGCGCGCAGCCTGCGCGGCGGACGGTCTCAGATGGTAGGGCTGCTCGTCCCGGACGTGGGCAACAGTTACATCGGCGCGATCATTCGCGGCATCGACGCCGAACTCGCCGCCAACCAGTACGACCTCATGCTGTACACCACCCATCGCCAGAAAACCAAAGAATCGACCTACGTCGCCACGATCACACGCGGGCTGGCTGACGGGCTGCTGCTCTTGCTGCCGACCAATGTCGAAGCGTATATGGCCTCGCTGCAACAACAGCAGTTCCCACACGTGTTGATCGATTATCAGGCGGTAGACAACAAGTTCACCTCTACCGTGCAATCTACCAACTTTGACGGTGCATACGAAGCGACTTGTTACCTGATCGAGTTAGGCCATCGTCGCATCGCATACATCGTCGGGTTGAAAGAGATGGAGTGCTCGCTGGATCGTCTGGCGGGGTATCGTGCTGCATTGAAGGAACATGCGATTGAGTATGATCCGGCCCTGGTCCATGCAGGCGATTTTTTCCGCCCCCAGGGGTACGAAGCCGCACGCCAGTTCCTCGCCCTCGATCATCCGCCGACTGCCATCTTCGCCGCGAACGATTTGTCCGCCTTTGGTGTGATGGAAGCGGTGCGCGACTGTGAGTTAAGCGTGCCGGACGACATCTCAGTCATCGGTTTTGATGACATTCAAGAGGCGCAGCAGGTGCATCCCAGCCTGACGACGGTGCGCCAGCCGCTAGAAGAGATGGGGCGTCTTGCGGCGCAAATTTTGCTCGCGCGACTCGACGATCCCGATCTGCCGGGCGAACGTGTGGAACTCCCGACCGAATTGATCATACGCGATTCATGTACCCCACCCCTATAAAGGCTACTTCGCGTGGCACTGCAACCCCAACGGCTCCAAGATCGATGAGAATCCCGCCTCAGACGGCGAGGAGCGGTTCGTGACGGCGTTGTTCTTTGCGGTGGCGCGCGGGGGTAACGGCGAGGGCATTTTCGACTACGAAGCCGAGGCCAACGCGATTCTGCACACCATGCTGCACGTACCTGTTCAGCAGTGGCAGTGTCGATGATACACTGACGCTTGCCTTCACCGGTTCGCGCGTGGACGTGGTTTACGTCAAACACCCGGCGCTGGGTCTGTTCAGCATCGAAGTGGATGACGCGGTATTCTATTCCGTCGATAGCGCGGACGAAGCGACCCCTAAGTGTGGGTAATTCGAAAAAAGGCTAGGAAAGGTCCCTGATCTTGCCCCATTTTACCGGACGGTTTAGAATTGTCGTTCAGAGGCAAGTGGACTGAGATAGCCCAACGACGAGTGACGGCGTTGGCGATTGTACCAGACCTCAGTGTGCTCGAAGATCAGCCGGCGAGCTTCGGCACGGGTGGCGAAGCGATAGGCCACACATTCCGTCTTCAGTCGGGCGATGAAACTCTCCATGGGGGCATTGTCATAACAATTCCCAACACCGCTGATGCTAACCTGGATGTGGTGTGCAGCGAGCACATCCAGAAGCAAGGCACTGGTATCTGGATCCGCCCGAAGTGTGTCTTGAGGAAAAGCGGCTGACGTTTCCCACGCACAAGACACTGGGGGCTGTTGATCTACCGGGCGATTGAGGTGGATTAGTTTTCGTCGATGGCCTGGATCAACCTCATTCTCATTGTCAGAAACACCCCACTTTGATCAAGGCAAACGCGGGAATTTTCTTTCAAATGCATTTGTTCGATGAATGATAGTGTGGGTACATCAGGCTTCCAGCATAGTGCCCATCGATCTGCTTTTAGGTAAAATTGCGCAAAGAGGTTCCAACATGCCCCCTGTATCACTAACTCGTTTTGCTTGGCTCTCTATTTTGGCAGCGCTCTTAACTATCGGTCTCAAAGCGGGAGCCTACTTTCTAACCGGTTCAGTTGGTTTGTTGTCCGATGCATTGGAGTCGATGGTCAATCTAGCCGCAGCGATTGTGGCGCTCATTGTGCTCAACATTGCCTTTCAACCGCCGGATGACGAACACCAATACGGACACGGCAAGGCGGAGTACTTCTCAAGTGGATTTGAAGGCGCACTGATCCTCGTCGCGGCTGCCGGCATTATCGG
>CAYMTN010000327.1:0-5129 GCA_964393335.1 uncultured Anaerolineaceae bacterium | reverse complement strand
GACACTTCCTGAACCAACTTTGCGGAAAATTAGGGAGAATATACCCGATTATTTGCCGCTGCAATTGTGTCAGCGTGAATATCTTTCAGTTAGCTGCTGGCATATGAATGAGAGTGAATCGGCAGCAATGTGGAGTCTGTACTCCCATTCTGACGATGTGATTGCAGTCCAATCGACATACGCGCGATTGCGGAAATGCCTGGCAGATGATGTATATGTTGGAGTCGTTAAATATATAGATTATGGACGTGATGTTTTCACGGATGAACTGCAATTTCTAGAAAGCATAATGCACAAAAGGCGTTCTTTTGAGCACGAGCGTGAGCTGCGAGCTGTGGTATGGCTTTCGTCCAGATATGCACAAGGTCTAGGTGAATATTCCAAGTCTGAAGGTATTTCATTACCGCCACCACCTGAGTATGGAATATGGGAAACAGTTGATTTGGGTGAATTAATTGAAAGGGTGTTCATTTGTCCAACAGCACCACTCTGGCTAGAAGATCTGGTCGAACGAGTTCTCAGAACATACGGCTTTGAAAAATCGGTGACAAAGTCTACTCTTTATGATCCCCCGTTATATTAGTTCTCTCTAAAATTGCTTTCTAGAATTGAAAAACCTCCCCCTGGTCGTGTAGATTGAACCAATATGGGCAGTAGTTTGGTTCTTACCAATGACAGAAACGAGGCGACTCGATGAGAGTCGCCCCGCTAGAAGTTGATCGCTGACCGCTGAAAGCTGACCGCTACTCGACCGTCACACTTTTCGCCAGGTTGCGCGGCTGATCGACGTCCGCGCCGCGCCACACCGCGATGTGATATGCCAGCAGTTGCAGCGGGATCACGCTGATCACCGGGCTGAGCAACGGCGGCGTCTGCGGCACGTACAGCACGTGATCGGCCTTCTCGCGGATCAGGTCGTCGCCATCCGTCGCCAGCGCGATCACGATCCCGCCGCGTGACTTGGCCTGCTCGACCTGGCTGAGCATCTTCTCGTACACGGCATCCTTAAGCGTGATCGCCAGCACGGGCATGTGCTCGTCGATCAGCGCGATGGGGCCGTGTTTCATCTCCCCGGCGGGATACCCTTCGGCGTGAATGTAGCTGATCTCTTTGAGCTTGAGCGCGCCTTCGAGCGCGATCGGGTAGTTGATACCGCGTCCCAGGTAAAGGAAGTTGGTATACTGGTACAACTCGGCGGCCAGCGCTTCGATGGCCGGCTCGCGGTCGAGCACCTGCCCGACGAGGTCCGGCAGCCGCGCGAGGTCCTGCGCGTGTGCCAGCGACTGCTCCGGCGTGATCGTGCCGCGCTGCTGCGCCACGTAGAGCGCCAGCAGGTACTGGTCGGCGATGCTGGTCGTGAACGCCTTCGTGCTGGCGACTCCGATCTCCGGCCCGGCCTGCATGGTGATGTAACCGTCGGCGACACGCATCGCCTGGCTGCCGATGGCGTTGACGATGCTCCACTGGCGCGCGCCCTTTTCGCGGGCTTCTTCCATCGCTGCCAGCGTATCGACCGTTTCGCCGGACTGCGTGATCGCCAGCACGGCGCAGTCGGAGTCGAGGATCGGGTCGCGGTAGCGGTATTCGCTGCCGTAATCCACCTCGACCGGCACGCGCGTCAGTTCTTCGATGATGAACTTACCCACCAGGCCGCTGTACGCGCTGGTGCCGCACGCCACCGTGACGATGCGCTTGAGGCGCTGCGCGTCCTCAGGACTGATGTGCAGGTGCGGCAGGTCAACCGCGCCGGTCTGGAAATCCACGCGCCCGCCGAGTGTATCGGTCAATGAACGGGCCTGCTCGTGAATCTCCTTTTGCATGAAATGTTTGAACTCACCGCGCGCCGCGCTGACCGGGTCCCAGGGGATGTTGTGAATCTCACCATCCACCGGATCGCCGTCCAGCGTTTGCAGGTGGTACGCATGGCGCGTGACGGTCGCCATCTGGCGGCTTTCCAAAAAGACCATGCGCCGTGTGTGTTCCAGGATGGCCGGGATGTCGGACGCGATGAACATCTCGTCCTGGCCGATACCCAGCGCGACGCCGCCCGCGTTGCCGATGCGCACCGCGACCAGCCTGTCCGGCTCGTCGGCGCTCAGCACGACGATGGCATGTGCGCCGCGCAGCCGCAGCACGGCCCGCCGTGTCGCTTCGGTGACGTCGTGCCCGGCGTCGATCTCACGCTGGACAAGGTGCACGATCGTTTCGGTGTCCGTATCCGATGCGAACGTCACGCCGCTGGCTTCCAGCTCGGCCCGCAGATCGCGGAAATTCTCGACGATGCCGTTGTGGACCACGACCGTGCGCCCGCTGCGGCTGATGTGGGGGTGCGCGTTGCGCGAACTGGGCCGCCCGTGCGTCGCCCAGCGCGTGTGCCCGATGCCGATCCGCCCGTTGAGCGGTTCTTCCTGGATCAGGCGCACGAGGTTGCCCAGCTTGCCGACATCGCGCCGGATGGCGACCTGGCCGTTTTGCAGCACGGCCAGCCCGGCGGAGTCGTAGCCCCGGTATTCGAGGCGCTGCAAGCCAGTCAGGATGACCGGCGTGGCATCACGCGGTCCGATATATCCGACGATTCCACACATAAGCTATTCCCTCCTGCATCGAGGCAGGGCAGGCAGGCATGATCGACGCGCCTGGTGGGCGCGCGTGCCGGCTGCCGTCACGAATTTTGACAAACGGTGTGTGAACCACTGCTGTGTGTTTTGGTGCCGCCGTTGGCGGCGCGCCGTTACCGGCGGGTTTTGTGACACAGCTTCATTGAGGAGGGGGTCATACAAGGGCGGTGGGTGCGCCCTGGCGGTATCCGCAGAAACGATCGATTTTCACCCCGGTGAACCGGGGCAGCCGCCACCTCGTATCCCTGTCTGGACAGGGCCTTGCGCTAGGCTTCCCCTCGTTGGACTGATACGCGCCTCCCGTTGGATAATCTGCCGCGAACAGGCCCAGTATACCCGGACCGGCGCAGTTTTACCACACCCCGGCTGGTGATTTGAACCGAACGCGCTTACCCGACCTGCGCGGCGAGTTCGGCGCGGATGGCGACCAACGCGGCGTCGAGGGTGGGATAGACCGGCACGGTGATCGAAAGCTGCTGGTGGATTTTCCGCGCGGCGAGTTCGAGCAGGGGGGAATCACCGGCAAAAACCGTGCGAATGTGCGGGTCCCGCAGCGATCCCGGATAATCGTGTTTGTGGTCGTCGATCAGCAACAAAATGTCGCTGTACGACGCGTTGAGCCACCATCCATCCAGAATCCGGTACAATAACCCACCGTGATCGACTGCCAGCCGGGCGCAGCGGGCCGCGACATGGTGCAGCGTATCCCGGTGCTGTTCGAACGGCAGATCGACTCGCAGCAGAATGATCGGTTCATCCGGCAGTTTGGTCACGACAAAGGCCATTGTTTGATCCCGTTTACCTGCCTATATCGTACCAGACTGCGCCGCTGTCCGTCCAGGGAATATTAAGAATTTTAATTGAAATTCACGAATCGTTTATGCTTTTGTGCAAGCTGTTCCACGCGGCCCGCGCCGTGTGCAGCGCCTCGTCCCACTGGTGTGCTTGGCGAACGGTCACCCGAAAGCGCTGCTTGAAACGCTTCTGCAGCACGGACAGCATGAGGTGTTCGCCGAGCAAAATGGTATGGATGCGCGGGTCGGCGGCTGTGCCTCGCGGATCGTCTGCGCAGCATTCAAGAAACAGCAGCACATCACAAAAACGGATGTCTTGCTTGCGCAAATCGATGATCATCATCAGCGGAGGTGTGACCGTTGAGGCGATACGGTCAAGCTGGGCCTGTAAACTCAAAAAGCTGGCTTCCTCGTGGTTCGCCAACTCTAGCTGAACCAATACGATTGGTTCCTCAGGGAATCTGGTGACCGCGAACGCCATGTGAAACCAACCCTCATTTGCCCGGCTGCCACTGCCGGATTGGCGTCAAGGCCGCGCTTGACATACTTCTACTTATTTCAGTATAGGCAAGACCTGTAAAAATAACACAACGAACCTGTAAAAAACTTGTTAATAAATACAGGTGTAACACGTCTTCCAACTCTCCCTTGAATCTATAAAACGTAAATGGCGGCGAGGTTATGCCATTATTAACATATCAATAACCAGGATGGGCGATTATGAGGATAGTGCGAGTCCCGGGTCCGCGTCGCTGAGCGCGCGGAGGGCCGATGCTACAGCGTCGGCAGTCGTGTCAAAACGCAGGATCGTGAATCCAAGCTGCTGCTGGATTTTTTTGATGCCGAGGCATACCATCGGATCGGTTCCCGCGACCAGCAGGTGTACGTTGGAAAATACGAGCGGGCTGCCTCGTTGGAGGCGTTGGTCCCCCAGCCACAGCAAAACATCACTCCATGACAGGTCGAGTGCGCCGGCGTCGAGAATGATGTATAACGGCCCGTGTGTCTCGCGCGCCCACCGGCTGACTTGCGACTGCAAGCTGCGCGCGTTCTCCATGTGACGTTCGAGGGGGAGATCAATGGTCAGCAGGATGATCGGCACGCCTTTAAGTTTTTTCAGCGCGTAGGCCATTGCGCGCTCCCTGTAACTCAATAATTTTCAGAAATCGGTTGCTGGCTGAAGTAATGGCGTCTTAATTTATAATGGTAACAGAAAGAAATCGAACATGCAATGGGTCGGGTATTTTGTGTTATTACCAGGCGCGTACACTGCAAAAGGGCGGTTATGATGTCGTTTCGGATGCTTATTATTATGTTGGTCGCCGGAGTCGGGGTGGTGGGGTTGGCGTGGGGCGTTGATGTCCGGTTGGCGGTGCCGCTGGCGGCGCTGGCCGGGCTTAGCACTGGCGGGACTGCGGCGCGTATCTACGCGGCGCGTGTGTACACGGCGCGATCCAGAGCGGACCGGGCTGCCGGGCGAGCGCGTCCGGATGACCTGCTGCGCTGCCTGGTCGAGATGGGTGACGCGCTGCAAGAAGTGTCTGCCGAACGGTTGCAGCAGCGCGGCGGCTGGGATCGCGCGTTATTTGACGACGTGCTGGCTCACGTCGAGCAGCAGACGCCGGGATTCCAGGCCGCGTTGGCTGCGTACCTCACCGGGCCGGAGCGCCCGCCTGCTGTCTGCGTGCGGGCGCTCCTGGCAGTCGACCGGCTGTCG
>CAYMTN010000326.1:0-5145 GCA_964393335.1 uncultured Anaerolineaceae bacterium | reverse complement strand
CGCTTCAACCAGGAGCCAAACGCCCATATCCCCTGCCCCTTTGAGCGGCGTTTAGCGCGTTGCCCCATTGACTGATCCTTGCATGACACTCGAAACCACAGTTCTGTTATGAACCCTGCTGTTCGCCAGGTAGCCTCACCCCTGGCCCTTCTCCATTGTGATGGAGAGGGGAAAAGGGGCTGGGGGTTAAGGGGTGAGGCTGATGTGCAGGGCCGTTCAAGCGTCTGTTGTCTATGCAAGAATTAGCAGAAACGATCACAGTCTACGGAAAACGGCCCACGAAAAACCAAACAGGGCTGGCCAAGTATACCGTATCTTTATACAATCAAGTGTCACGACACAACCGGACTCGAACACAAAAAGGACCTGGATACTGAATGAAGATACAGTATACACTCGATGACAGCGCGGCACGCTTGCCGCTGGCGATCCGCAGCGCAGATGGAGTATGGGATCGCGCTGCCGATTTGCGCGGCACGCCCGGCATTCAACTGGTTGAGCTGACGACCCAACACATGCTCAACACCGGGGCTACACTGTACGACGAGCTGGCCTACTATTTTGACAACGATGGCCCCACCGAGAGCGACCCCTACGCGCTGGCGGCCTGTTATGCCGACCGCGCCGCGCTGGAAGACCTGCTCGACGATCTGCGCGACATGCGGCCCGAACTGGTCGCCCTCTACGAAGTGGCCGAGATGTTCCCGCTCTCGTTTGAGCACGAGTTACCGCTGACGCTGGCGCTGACAACCGTCGGGGTGCAGGCCTTCGGCTACGTGCGCACCTTCAAGGATTCCGAGGGCGAGGAATATCACGGCCTGGTCGTCAACCTGGCGCAGGCGCGGCCTCACCTGGAAAACACGCTGGGGCACTTTTCGCGGGAACTGCTGTTGAATATGATCTGCTACGGCTTTTTCAATCACGAGGCGTTTTTGCTGGCGTACCAGGAATACTGCGAGCAGATCAGGCGCGTGCCGGATAAACTGGCGGACCGCGTCAAAGATGCGCTGCTCAGCCGGGGGATCGCGTGGTATCTCAGTTACCGCCACAATCTCGCGTTTTACGACGAGGCGCTCGGCCTGAATGCCGCCAGCCTATCCGCCGCCGTCGCACGCTGCAACGCGATCCTGGACGATCTGCGCGTCAACAAAGCGGCGGACGAACCGCTCAACCGGTGGCTGCACGACCACCAACCGGGCGATTCGTGCATTGATATCGCGGGTTACCTCGCGGCGCGGACTATCGCGCAGACCTACGGCGACGACGGGCTGCGCGCGGCCATCGCCAGGGGACCGGATCACTTCATCGCGCAGTATAACGCGCTGTCCAGAGACACGCTGACGCCGTAACAGCGGCAGGCTGCCCTGCCCCGGAACGCCGCGCAGCCTGCGGAGTAAACCCCTCCCCGAACGGTCGTTAATGGGCCTGCACCGAAATTGACCCGGTATCCGTGTGCAGCGTCAGCACCGGCAGGACTTCAGTGCCCGTGCCGAGCGTGCCCGTCCACGATGCGCCGACTGTCTGGCGCTCCGATTTGACGTCGGACAGGCTGTCGAAGCCATCGGAAACCGACACGCTGCCCACGTCGCTTTTGGCGTCCATGCGCACATAACTGTCGTGCGGCAGCGTCACCGTGATCGCGCCTGTGTTCGTCTCGATTTTATACTGCGACGAGGCCCCCGGCTGTAACGATCCGTCAAAATTGATGCTGCCCGTGCTGGTCGAAATGTCCAGCGACCGGGCCTGCACGTTCTGAATCGTGATGCTGCCTACGTCGCTCTTGACTTCGACGTTCAGCGATGCAGGCACCGCGATCGTCATGTCAACTTTGTTGGCAAACGACCAGAAGCTGTCTTTGGTGCGGTCGTTTTTGACCGTGACCTCGACGTGGTCAGACGACGGCTGCGTGACATCAAGTTTGATGTTATCCAGCTCGTTTTGCGCCTGGCCTTTGGTCAGGCCATACGCCTTTTTGGTGTACGCGACCTCAACGGCGTCGCCGCTGCCCGGCTCGATCGTGATCGCGCCGACCGTGCTATCGACGGCCAGCGTGATGATCGCGTCCGGTTCCAGGGCGACCGTTTGGGTGCCGCTCTGCGTCGCTTCGCTGTTGCTCAGGATCGCGGCAAATCCGGCCCCGGTGATCGCCAGCGCGCACAGCGGCAGCACGCAGCACGCCATACACGCGCCCAGGCAGCCGAGCGCCAGCACCACCGGCCACCGGCAGCCCGACCTGCCCCGCACGGGGACATAAACGCCGGACCCGGAATCGGGCATCGGCGCTCCGCCGATTTCGTCATCGTTCAGGCCGCGTTTTGGTTTGTCGTCGTTCACGCCGCGCTTCGGCTTGTCGTTTGTTTCGTCCTGCTCAAAGGTATCGGAATCCATTGACTTCCCCCCTGGGGTTGGTATGCATGTGGTGAGCGGTACGCTCTGCCTGTATATACGTGCCGTCCGGCGCGCGGTTGCGGCGCGCGGCTGCGGCGCGGCGCGCGGCTGCGCGTCCGCTTACACTTGATCCAGCGTCCCGGCAGACTCTGGCGCATCTTCCGCCGCCAGAGCTGCCGTACAGTCGGCGCAGTAGCCGATAAAACACGAATGCGCGCTCAACACGGTCACGCCCAGCGACGCGGTCACTTCCTGGCGGAACGCGTCCACGATGTCCGGCTCGACCGGCACAATCGCGCCGCAGCGTTTGCAGGTCAGCGTGTATTTTTCGCGCAGCGAGCGAAAACGGTATTCCTCCCGATCCTGCTCTTTGCCGACAATGCGCCCTTCTACCAGGCGCATCTCCTTGAACAACGCCAGCGTGCGGTACACCGTCGCCAGGCTGAGATTTTCCCCGCGCAGACTGGCCAGCCGGTGCAGAGCTTCCGCGTCCAAAAAACCGCCCTGCTCGCGCATCACGTTGAGCAACGCGAGCCGCTGGTTGGTGACCCGCAGCCCTGCCGCACGGAACGCCTCCAGAATGTCCTGGTCCGTCTCGCTCTGGTGCACCGGCAGGGAAGGGTCGTGGTGTGATTTTGTCATCCTACAGCCTCATCACTTGACGGCGTCAGGGAAGGCAGTGGAATCTGCGGCGCGGACGGCGGTGCCGCCTGGTCGTAACCGGGCAGGTCCGGTGGCCGGGCTGGCTGGTTGACGAAACGCTTGTACACCATCAACCACGATCCGTCCGGCTCGCGGATCACGGAGGGATCGCACACCGGGCCGGTGAGGCGCAGCCCCTCTTCGGGCGTCCAGGTCACGCCATCAGAGGAAACCTGGCTGCCGATACCGCCCTGCCGGCATACGTATTGGCGCAGCGTGCCATCGTCCAGCACGACCGTGCCGGAGATCGTGCCATTCTGCGAACTGCCGGTTTCTTGAAAGACAAGGCCATCCGTGCTGCTGGCGATCACCAGCCCGTCGTGACCGGTGACGTACAACCACCAGGTATCCCGGTCCTGCACCACGTCCGGATCGGTGATCAGGCTATCGCTCTGAAAACGCGGGTACGGCTCCATGACAAACGTGAGTCCGTCGCGGGACACGGCGCTGTAGATCGTGGCGGGGCCTTCATCCGTTTTGGCCGTTCGCGCAGGCGAGAACCCGTAAAAATACAGGCGCAGCCGCCCATCCGGCAGCACGACCACGTCCGGGTCAACGGCGAGCGACACGTCAAAGCCGTCGATCTCGACATAATGCGGCTCCCACGCTCCATCCGGGAGTTGTTCGAGCGCGATCAGGCGGTGCGGCTGGGCATTGACCGCGTAAATCCACAGCGTATCGTGCCAGCGCACGATCTCCGGCACGGACGTATGATCGCGCAGCATCCCGCCGACCGGTTCCCATGTCAGGCCATCATCGCTGCGCGCCAGGTAGATTTGGTGCCAGTACGGCCCGTCTTGTGCCTGGACGGGCGGCAGGGGTTGGCCCGGCTGTGGCGGCGCGGACTGGCTCGGTTTTCCGGGTTCAGGCCGTTCCGGCCCCGGTTGGTCGGGCGGCGTAGCGCCCGGCTGGCGGGGTGGATCGGCGGTCACCGTGCGCGCGCCCCACGCGGCTAACGCCACGACCAGCGCCGCCACGACCACCAGCCACGCGCCCCACGCGGCAGCACGCACCGCGCGCCGCGCCCACGAGGATTCTGTACGGTTCATCATCTGCGTTTTCCCTGGATCAGTCAGTCCGCCCTGTCTGTTGCCATCCCGTTATAGAGAACATAATCAGAGTTGGCATGGCTTTTTTGTAGAGGCGGCGCTTGCCCCGCCCTGGGCGCAGGCGAACCGGCGGTTCGGCAGCAGCGCCCCTACGTTCTGCCACGTTTGATCGATTGCTCCATTAGATTATGCCACATTCCGCGGCGGCACGAAAAACGGACACACGCGCGCCATGTTGGCCCAATTCTGAAGATTCGACTCAGTTTTCTATAGATTTCTATATTGTCAGCGGGATACGCTCTCGTTACAATCTGCATAGTATTGGGGGTAAAAATCTCCCTTTGCTTATTCAACTTTACGATCCCTTTAAGGAGACACTCTCTATGTCACAGTACCATTTCCTGCGCCGCACGCTGATCGCGCTGGTGGCGCTGACCCTGCTCGTCGCGCTGGCCGGGCCGTTGGTACCAGCCGCGCTGGCCCAAGACGGCACCGAACCACGCACCATCACCGATTTTATGGGCCGTCCCGTCACGCTCGATGCGCCGCCGCAGCGTGTAGTCGGCATGAGCGCCTCGATCAGCGAAATGCTGTTCGCGGTCGGCGTCACGCCGGTTGGCGTCACGGACGGCATGGACTTTCCGCCTGCGGCTGCCAGTCTGCCGACCTTTGGCTCCGGTTACCAGCCCAATCTTGAAGCGCTTGCCGCGCTCGAACCGGACCTGATCATCGCCAACGGCCAGTTGAACATGCAAATCCTGGACCAACTCGAAGCCATCGCGCCGACCATCGTCGTCATGACGCTGACCGCCGCCGACGTGCCGCAAAACGTCCGCCTGATCGGGCAGGCCACGTGGCGCGATACGACCGCCAATTACCTGGCCGATGCCTATGACGGCTTTTTGAACCTGACAGACGATATCGGCCAGGCACACGAGGGACCGAGCGTGTTGATCATCGTCGGGACGCTGGACCAGCCCAACTACGGCAAGTCCTCGACCTACCT
>CAYMTN010000325.1:0-5180 GCA_964393335.1 uncultured Anaerolineaceae bacterium | reverse complement strand
TTAGAAAACCACCTTTTCCTTTACTTGTCAAATCACTGCGGTTAGTCCACTAGTCGTGAACCTCGCAGCAAGTAACTCGCGTCCTGATTCGCTTCATACCACTCGGCAGTAGCGGCAGCGAGTTGTCGCTGCGTTGGACATCTTCACGGCTTTCACTCAGCCACTTGCGCAGGCGTTCCCATTCGCGCAGGATCGCCTCGTGTGCCACTTCGACGGTCGGACTTCGGGTGGCAGGATCATGATCCAATGTCAACAGACGATAAGCTGCGTAGGTGTTAATTGCCTCGTCCATTACATCTTCGTCGGGTGCAACATCGATCAACTCGGAGCGTGGGACACGCCGCCGAGTGTCCTCGGTTCCTTCGCCCAGTGTTACCAGGCGAAGAAACAACTGATGGATTATCTCCCGGCCAGAGTTGTCCTGCTCGTGGAACACCTCGTCAGCCCGTTTTGCCAGCGCGCCAATCGCACCGCCGCTGGCTTGATACGCAGCATGCGTCAGGGTGTGTCCATCGCGGTGCTCGAAGAGCTCGGTCAGGGCGTACTGAAGCAGCGGGAGTGCACCTGGTTGGTAATTGACTTCGGCAATGATATTCGCCACTAGCCCAGGCTCAAACGATACACCGACACGCTCAGCCGGTTTGACGACCGCTGCTTCTAGCTCGTCTGCCGAAAGCGGCAGGACTGTTTCCATACGATTGCGCACCAATTCGCCAAAATCAGGATAGTGCAGAGGTCGGTCGTAGAAGTCGGCGCGCAGTGTCACGACCACGCGTACCCGGCTGCGCGGATCATTAACGGCGGCAAAAAGCAGATCGAGGAAGTGCGTGCGCGTGTTCTCATCTTCCAGCAGCGTGAAGGCTTCTTCAAACTGGTCGATGATAATTACCAGCTCGCTGCCATCATCAGGCAGGATCAGGTTGGCGATTCTCAGCAAACCATATTTGTCGCGTTCCAGGTGTTCTCGCAAATTGCCGGCCTGGTCAGCAGCCACGCGTGTCAGGGTGATTTCCAGTTCGTCCAGCGGGCGCGTTCCGGGTGTCATCTCTACCACGAACCACTGGTCTGAACCCGGAAGAGCCCCACGCCACAACGCGGGGATCAATCCAGCTTTGACGATGCTCGATTTTCCGCTGCCGCTTGGGCCAACAATGGCCAGAAAACGCGCGAATCTGGCGTTTTCGCCCATTCGGTTGATGAGCTTTCCGATCAACTGTTCGCGCCCGAAGAAATCACGTGCATCCGCGGCCTGAAAAGCACGCAAACCTTTGTAAGGGTTTTCTGGCTCGCGTAAGGACACACATGTGGCCGGGGTGACAGCGGTTTCTGGCGTAGTATCGGGAACAACCAGATTGAGTTCGCGTGCGCGCACCATGGCCTGGACGCGGCTGCGCACACGCAGTTTTTGATATAGTTGCCAGGTATACCACTTGACAGTTGATACCGTGACAAAGAGCTTCTGGGCAATCTCTTTATTGGAACATCCGTCGACGATGAGTCGCAGGATTTCCTGTTCGCGTAGGGTCAATTGTTCGACAATGCTTGTGCTGCGCTCGATCGACGCTGCAGCGCGAAACGCAGCTGACATTTCTAGAGCATCTGCATAGCGTTTAGTTGGGTTTTTGGTCGTTGCTTGTTGAATGACACCATTCACATCGTCCATTGTCTCGGGCGGTAGGCTGGTAATGTGTGGTAGAGGCTCATTCAGATGTCTATACATCCGTTCAACAGTCGTCCCTTTTGGGAATGGATGTTGCCCGGTTAGCATTTCGTAGAGAACTACTCCCAAACTGTAGATATCAGTCTGAGGGGTAACCGGTTCGCGGCGTGCTTGTTCCGGGGCTAGATAATCCGGTGAGCCGAGAATCAAGTCACTGCCAGTCTGGCTTCCGAGGGGATCTGCGATATCTTTGGCAATACCAAAATCGGCCAAGTAGGCATTGCCATCCTCATCCAACAGCACGTTGGCGGGTTTCAAGTCCCGATGAACGACGTCATTGCGATGCGCAAGCGATAGTGCCGAGGTCACCTGGTCGACCAGCTGCGCTGCGGTTTCCACGTCGAAGGGGCCGTGTTTCAACGCGTCGCGCAAGCTCCCACCGCGCAGCCAGCGCATCACTAAGAACGCGCCATCGGGATCACGCCAGTAGTCATAGAGTGGGACGATGTGCAAGTGTTCCAGGCGGGCCACAAGTTGTGCTTCGGTCTCGAAGCGCCGGATGAAATCGGGATGGTTCGCGAAGCGAGGCAAGATGATTTTGAGAGCGACTTCGCGCCCAACGGTTGTTTGGTAAGCGCGATGTACTACGCCGAAGCCACCACTACCGATTCGTTCGCGTAGTTCATACCCCTTGATGGCGCTCACATCCTCCATATTATGGCTCCGGCTTCTTTGGTTTCTAGTCCCATTATAGACCGTGTTGGGTGCCCACAGGGGAAATTCCAAACCTTTTCCATACCTCGTATCAGACCTTTTCCAAGCCTCCTGCGGCGAGTGAAACCTATAAAATGAAACTGAAACCTCATGAGGTCATGGTGTTCAAGTTCACTGGATATGGATAAAGGAGAGCACGCATCAAATCAAGCGGTGATAGTCTACGATAGAGCTGCAAGAGGAGGAATTCTGATGTTAGCATCCATCAAGAGAGGTAAACTGTCTGTGGCCGTTGTTGTGGCCCTAGCGTTGTCCACGTTTGCGATCAATACGCCTCTACGCGCCCAGGAAGA
This sequence comes from uncultured Anaerolineaceae bacterium, assembly GCA_964393335.1. Taxonomy (GTDB): domain Bacteria; phylum Chloroflexota; class Anaerolineae; order Aggregatilineales; family Aggregatilineaceae; genus CAYMTN01. Next base: position 2,453 of record CAYMTN010000325.1, on the reverse strand, counting down.
GGATCCTCAACGCACTGGGCTGCGTCCCGATGCACCGCCCTACGGTGTGCGGGGCTCTTTCGCTGTCGGCGTCATGGACCTGGCGTATGAGGTTGATGGGAATGAAATTCCCTGCAACACATTCTATCCAGCCCTGAATCCTGAGGGGGCTGAGGAAAAAGCCCAACTCACCCTCGACCTGAAAGGCCTGCTGCCGCCGGAAATGGAGATCGCCGGGGTGCGAGCGATTCTGGATGCCACCCCAGATGCCGCCAACGGTCCGTATCCGCTGGTCGTGTGGTCGCACGGCCATGGCTCAAACCGTCTTTACACCCACTTTCTGCTTGAACATGTTGCCTCCTACGGGTTTGTCGCTATCACATGCGATCATCCTGGCAACACGTTGACCGATCTGATATGGGCGATGTTCGATCCTGAATATCAAACTGTCTTTGAGACAACCGCCGCACTCAAAGCGGTTATGCGTCCGGTGGAGATTCAGCAAGTGATTGATTACGCGGTGACTCTGAACGAGGCTGAAGGTGGCTTGGCCGGTATCATCGATGCCGGGCGCATTGCAGTTATGGGGCACTCCTATGGTGGTTACACCGCTTTTGCCGTTGGTGGCGCGCAGATCGACGATCGGGCTTACCGGCAGTGGTGTGATGAGTATCCTGAAGATGCAAGCTGTGTGCGCAACCGAAACAATCTTGCTGCTGTTGTCCAGGCCGCGGGATTGGATGCCGCTCCCGAAGGCCTATGGCCGAGTATGGGCGACCCGCGTGTGGATGTGATAGTCGGGTTTGCGCCATCCCTCAGACGTTTTCTGCCAGAAGGGCTGGCCCGCATGACCGTCCCGGCCATGATCCTCGCCGGGACGGCAGACGTTGAGAGCGATGAACAACTGGATTTTTATCAACCATACGAAGCGCTACCTAACAAAACCAAAGCCCTGGTTGTTCTGGAAAATGCCAATCACTATGTGTTCGGAGCGTGCCCGGAGGCATGGACGATTCCAGATTTCTTTTACGCGTGTTCCGATCCGGTGTGGGATATGGACCGTGCGCACGATCTGATCAACCACTTCACAACTGCCTTCTTGCTGGCGGAACTCTATGATGACGCCGACGCTGCCGCTGCGCTTGCACCAAATGCCGTACAATTCCCGGGTGTCACGTATGAGACGACCGGGTTCTAGTGAGACGTGGGAGTTGGGGTTCCCCCCGGCTGGCAAGAACGATCTGCCAGCCACGAGCAATGCCGGAGAGTCTGCGGGCTCTCCGGTGTGTCTTTGCGTTCGGCAGAGTGTAAGAAATGGCTGGCAAAGAGCCTCAATTAGCCTCTGATTATTGCGGAAAACAGCAACAAAAAAAGATGAGCGGCCCAATGCTGAGCCGCAGGTATAGCGTAGTTAGATGCGGGGAAATTCAGGATGGGGGCAGGGGGGAGGAAAAAGCAGCCAGAACGTCTCAAGGTGGGTAGCGTCAGAAGGACGAAGACTACCCCAGAGAGGTGACGGGTGCCAAAAGAGGTTCTCATCGCGGAAAGCGTGCTGCTGGTTTGGTTGATTGGGCTGGTGCTCTGGCAACGGCCGAAGCGGAAGTGGACCCTGAGGCCACGTACACCAGATGATTGGATGGACTGCCGGTTGGCGCAAGCCGAACAAGATCCCAGCCGAGCCGAAGGGCCACGTCCGTGGCGTGAAGTGAAGAGCAAGCGTGGTCGTGCCCCCAAACATGATAGCCATGGAAATGCCGGCATGGACACGCGGTGGGAATACTACAAGGTCACGGATGGGCGGATCGATGCCTGACGATGGGCTGGGCAGCGCAACGTGTGTGAGGCCACCGACCCATGGGAATGTGGCGCGTGGGGGAGTAAACATACGGCCCGGTTGGGCACGCCGATGTACCGGCTCAAAACCGCCAGTGATGCGGTGAAACTGGCGGTGCATCTGGCGATGAAAGGCATGCATATCGCCAGCATCAGCGAGGTCCTGGAACACAGCGAACAAACCATCACCAGCTGGCTGGAACGGTCCGGCCTTCACAGTGGCCGGTTGCATGATCAGTGGTTCAGGAAGCTGGTCTTGAGCCATATTCAAGTGGATGAGATCTTCACCCGGGTGCGCCGCTGGGCCAAAGCGTCTGGGTCTGGACGGCCGAGGATGCGGCGAGCCAAGCGTGGTTGACCTGGCACATTGGCGGTCGGACACAAGACGATGCCCCCCACCTGCTGCATCGCGTCCGGGCGTGTTCAGCACCCAGCTGTGTCCCCGCTTTCAGCAGTGATGGGCTGCGCCAATACGGCTATGCCAGCACGGCTCATGTTGGGGAATGGGGCTGGCAGGAAGGCAAGCGGAAACCGGTCTGGCACCCGTTGCCGGAGGTACCGTATGGTCAGTTCCGCACAGTGAAAGTGGGCCGCAAACTCAACCAGGTTTACACCAAGATGCTGGGTGGCAAACGGTCAGC
>CAYMTN010000324.1:0-5220 GCA_964393335.1 uncultured Anaerolineaceae bacterium | reverse complement strand
AAATATGGCTTACCGCCGACGGTAGAGCACCCGCTCTACCCGGAGGAGAACAAACACCGGTTCGTCGGGCCGCGCAGCTTTGCCGACTTCATCAGCCTGCAAGTATCGCCGTTGTTCGGGCGGACTGCGCCCTCGTTTGTCGTCGGGGCAGCGCTGTTCTTCAACGGCTGGGTGATCGGCGTGTTGGGCAAACGAGAAAAACAGGTGCGGCGCGCCGCGTTGGGCGGCTGGATTCTGGCCTTTCCCGCGATCCTGGTCATTCTGCACGGCTTTGAGAGTTCGCGCCTGCTGCCCCTGGTGCCGACTTCGGTGTGGGGCGGCCTGCTGCTGACCATGCTGCTGACCATCGTCGGGATTTCGGCGTCGTTCCCGCTGGGCGTGGCATTGGCCCTGGGCCGTCGCAGCGATCTGCCGGCGATCAAGTGGACGTGTACTGTTTTCATCGAAACCATCCGGGGCGTACCGCTGATCACGATCCTGTTCATGGCAAAGTTGATCGTGCCGTTTTTCTGGTCGGGCCTCTCCAACCTGGACCTGACGATCCGCATGATGATTGGGCTGACGCTGTTCAGCGCGGCCTACCTGGCGGAGAACGTGCGCGGCGGCCTGCAAATTATCCCCAATGGGCAGCTTGAAGCGGCGCGCGCATTGGGGCTGAACCCGCTGCTGACGACGACGTTTATCGTGCTGCCACAGGCTCTGCGCGCTGTAATCCCGGCGATTGTGGGCCAGTTCATCAGCCTCTTTAAGGATACGTCGCTGGTCGCACTGGTGGGGCTGTTTGAATTAGTCGGCATTGTGGATATTATTGTGAGCGGACAGCCGATTTACCGTCCATACCAGCGGGAAGCGTATATTTTCATCGCCATCGTGTACTTCATCATCAGTTATGCGATGTCCGATGTCAGCCGCCGCCTGGAAGAATCAGGGGCTGGCAGCTTGCGTCATCAAAAATAACGGGTTACGAATTCAGAGGACGATCGTATTATGGGTGAAAACAGCGTTCGATCAAACGAACCCATCATCATTTGCCAGGGCGTGAACAAGTGGTTTGGCAGTTTTCATGTGCTCAAAGATGTGAACCTGGAAGTGGCCCCACGCGAAGTGGTGGTGATCATTGGCCCGTCCGGGTCGGGCAAATCGACGTTTATTCGCTGCATCAACCGCCTGGAAGAACACCAGGAGGGCACGATCATCGTCGATGGCATCGAACTGAGTCATGACGTGCGCAATATTGCGGCGATTCGCAGCGAAATTGGCATGGTATTCCAGCAGTTCAACCTGTTCCCGCACCTGACGGTGATGGAGAATGTCACGCTGGCCCCGCGTTTTGTGCGCCACCAGCCGCGCCGTGAAGCCGAAGAGATCGGGCTGCAACTGCTCGACCGGGTCGGTATCCCGGAACAAGCGCGTAAATACCCGGCGCAGCTGTCCGGTGGGCAGCAGCAGCGCGTGGCGATTGCCCGCGCCCTGGCGATGCAGCCCAACATCATGTTGTTTGACGAGCCGACTTCGGCGCTGGACCCGGAGATGATCAAAGAAGTGTTGGACGTGATGAAAGAGCTGGCGCAGTCCGGCATGACCATGTTGGTTGTAACTCACGAAATGGGCTTCGCGCGCGAAGTGGCCGACCGGGTCGTGCTCTTTGACGAAGGGCGCATTGTAGAAATGGGGACTCCACAGCACTTTTTCGACAATCCCCAACACGAGCGCACCAAGCTTTTCCTCTCACAGATATTGTAAAGGGCCTGGAGAAGATCGTATGGCTGTCCCTGCCCGTATCTATAACCGGGTACTGGTGCCCCTGGACGGTTCGACGGCGGCGGAGTTTGCCATCCGTTTTGGGGCGGACCTGGCACTGAAACATGATGCCGAACTGGTGTTGCTGTACCTTGAGCACGTAACCGTGCCCGTCGGGGATTCCGGTGAACATGGCGACTCAGACGGGCCAACGCCCGATCAAATACGCGATTACCTGGCCGGGCTGCGCCGCGAGATACGCGTGTCAGGCGCGCGTGTGCAAGAACAGATGCTGCAAAGCCGGGACCTGCGCGGCGCGCTGCTGCAATTCATCGAAACGGAGCGCATCAGCGCGGTGGTGCTTTCGACACAGGGCCGCATTGGGATGCTGCGCTGGCTGTTTGGCAGCCACGTCGAAAAGGCGCTGGAGTCGATGCCGGTTCCGGTGATGTTGGTCAGGCCCCTGTACCAAAAAATTGTCGTGCCGCTCGATGGTTCGCGCTGGTCTGAGAGCGCGGTCCCGCGCGCGGTAGAAATCGCCCGCGTGCACGACGCCGAGTTGATCTTGCTGCACGTTTACCAGCCCAAAACCGGCGATTACGCGGGACAGTGGGCACTGGCGGGCCAGCAGCAGATCGCGGATCAAACGTATGATCAACTCCGCGAGCAGCTTATATCGCTGCGCAACCGGCTGCGCCTGGAAGGGCTTCAGGTACGCGAGGTGATGGTTCGCAGCGGCAACCCGGCCCAGGCGATTGTCGATTTTGTCGAGTCGGAGGATGGCATCAACATGGTGGTGATGTCCACGCATGGCCGCACGGGGCTGTCGCGCTGGTTGCTGGGAAGTGTCGCACAAAAGGTGCTCAGAAGCGCGCGCTGCCCGGTGACGCTGGTGCACCCTGACTCCGACTAGCGGTACAGCGCGGCTGATGGAGAGACTGAAACAAATCCGGATGATCCGGGCGCGGCAAACGCCCCTACCAAGTCAATCATCTAGATTTTATTTCGGTTCTCCATAAGCTGTTGTGCTGGCTGAATGTGGGGCAGGCGATCCGGCAGAGCGACGGTCAATCGCTCTTCAACACACAGCGCTGGCCTTGAGTTCGTCTCTTGCATCAGACGTCATCAGAACTCAGGAAGTGAACGCCTTCATTTTCCAACACGATTGTCGGATATCCCCTTAACTCAATATCGTCTTTGTTTACCTTCAAGGTATCGAGGAATTGATCCAGCTCTTTCTGGGCATTCTCTATTTGAAGAGCATCTTCACCCTCAGTCTCAATCGATACTTCAAGAAATCTCCCTAAACCTGCTACATCATCAAGGTTGACTTCAATGTTCCCAAATCGCCCTTGTTTCCGTGATTTTCTGATCTCCGTTGCTTTCTCCACTCCTATTGTTTCCAGGACATGCTCGACCACATTACCGTTCTCAACTTGAGTTTCCTGCTCGTTCCAAACACCGTCAATTTCAGTAAGTTTTTTCATCGTCAAGCTACTTATGCCGTTCTCGTACCTCACACGAATTATCCAGGAGCCAGCCCCGTGCGTATGTGAACGGAAATGAGCTTCTTTGTAATAAATATCTACCTGCTCCAAGAGGCTATCAAAAGTCACATTCAAGGCGCGAAGAGCATTTAACACCCTTTCGGAGTTTTGTGTAGTCAAAGTAACCTTTTTTTCAACTTCCATAGCCGTTCCTTATTTCCAGGAGTATGATCCACTGTCGAAATATCCCTGGGAGCATTATCCGTGATTACGGTCGCGAGATCGCGTAAGGCTCGAATTCTACGCCGGATTGGTTCTTGAACACTACGCCAATTCGAAATCAATCTCACTTTTGAACAGTTCGCTGTGACCGGCAATCACGGTTTGCGAGGGTTTTTCGAGGCAGAAGTGTCGACAACGTGTCGCGTTTGCGGAAAATACTGCTTTCCTGCTCCCTCTCTTGGCATTGAGAAGAACTTGGTTATTCGTTCGATAGTTTCTTCTATACCATACGACAGTGGTTGAAGAAATGGTTTGATCATCCAGTCCTGCTCGATGAACGGGCTAGCGCCTGATAGAGTGATTGGAAAAATCGGTTTCTGTCGAGCAATTGCGTATCCAACCTCAGCAGAGCAGTCTCTACCATAGTAGTCAGTAAATAGAATTACACCCTTACTGGATTCAATCAATTCAATACACTGTCTGGCGATGGCAGCCGGTATGTGCTCTTTTGGCATATCCAGCGGGGTAATGTGGCAGGGATTCAGTATAACCAAACCTGCGTTCTTCAAAGCAGACTCAATGAGCTGCGCTTGAGAACAGTATTTGATTGGAATGCTCAGATACAACTGAAGAGGCATTGAAGAACCCTTTTCCGCATCAAAAGGCGCGATTAACAAGGAATGATGCCAGATCGAACAACTGCTTCTGGTGAACATTGTCGATTTGAACTTGTTCGAGAGTAAAGATCGCTTCTTTATAATACGAATTGGCTACCTTCTGGGTTTCGAGATGCGCGCCTGAGCGTTCCATGATAGAAATCACAGCCTCGATATCCTGACTCTCTAAAGCCGGTTTCTGAAAAACAGATAACAGCTTTTCCCTGCTCTCATGACCAGCTTTCTCAAAGGCATATACGACCGGGTAGGATTTCTTTTTCTGAGCAATATCTATTCCGGTCGGTTTCCCAGTTATTTCTGCTTGTCCCCAAATTCCAAGAAAATCATCCCATATCTGGAAGGCGATGCCCAACGCTCTTCCAAAACGAGCGTACGCATTCACAGTTTCATCGTCTTCCGTATTAAACAGCGCGCCGATACGTGCACTACATTCTATCAGCGAAGCTGTCTTGTTTGATACCATCTCCAAATATTCGGACGTTGTCACATCATCTCGTGTTTCGAAACTAACATCAAGCATCTGTCCCTGGGCCACAGCCAAAGTGGCTTGTGAGATAACCTCCCAGGTCTTGACAATGATTTCTGCGGGCGCATCGGCCCGAGTTATCGCGGACATGGCTAACGCGTGAAGGCCGTCACCTGCATTAATAGTCTGCCCTGCTCCCCACTTGCTCCACAGAGTTGGACGGTGTCGTCGTTCCAGCGACTGGTCCATGATATCGTCGTGGATCAGCGTGAAGTTATGGATGAGTTCTATTGCGACTGCTGCGGGCAAAACATGGCGGTGCCTGTCTGATAAAGCTCTACTCACCAAACAGGTCAGTAAAGGGCGCACTCGTTTTCCTGAGACGGACAGAGTCTGCTGAGTCCCGTTCGTTTCTTCATCCCAGCCAAAATGATAATAGACCATCTGCCAAAAACTACTGGAAATTTTCGGATAGCCAAAACAAAAGTCCCTCAATTCAAGCTCAATTTCGGTGAGAAGCTCCTGAAACGTGTCAAAGTATCTTGTATTCATGCGGTCGTCCTATCAGTCTTTCTCACCACCTGCCGCCTGCCGTTCCATCTGAAAATAATTGTACCGCATCTTCAAG
>CAYMTN010000323.1:0-5263 GCA_964393335.1 uncultured Anaerolineaceae bacterium | reverse complement strand
TGCGCGAAAGCGGCGTGATGCCGCAGACGGCGATGGTCTTCGGGCAGATGAACGAACCGCCCGGCGTGCGCCTGCGCGTGGCGTTGAGCGGGCTGGCGATGGCCGAATATTTCCGCGACGAAGGCCGCGACGTGCTGCTGTTCATCGACAATATCTTCCGTTTTTCGCTGAGCGGGTCCGAGGTATCGGCGCTGTTGGGTCGTATGCCGTCGGCGGTGGGCTACCAGCCTACGCTGGCGCAGGAAATGGGCGACCTGCAAGAGCGCATCACGAGCACTAAGACCGGCTCGATCACGTCGCTCCAGGCGGTGTACGTGCCCGCTGACGACTACTCCGATCCGGCCCCGGTGACGGTGTTCGCGCACCTGGATGGTACGGTCGCGCTGGATCGTGCGATTGTGGAGCAGGGCATCTACCCGGCGGTGGACCCGCTGTCGAGCACCAGCCGCGTGCTTGACCCGCTGGTGGTTGGCGACGAACATTACCGCACGGCGCGCGAGGTCCAGCAGGTATTGCAGCGGTATAAGGACCTGCAAGACATCATCGCGATCCTGGGTGTGGATGAACTGTCGGAAGAAGACAAGGCGATTGTGGCCCGCGCGCGGCGCATCCAGTTTTTCTTGAGCCAGCCGATGTTTGTGGCGACGCAGTTCACCGGGCGCGAGGGGCGTTACGTGCCGGTCAAGGATACGGTGCGCGGTTTCCGCATGATCCTGAATGGCGAGATGGACCACGTGCCGGAGCAGATGTTCAACATGGCCGGGCCGATTGAAGACGTGCTGCGACGTTACGAGGAGTCTCAGCAGGAATCGTGACGCCCGGAAGGGAGAGAAACGGATGCCAATTGAGGTCGAAGTTGTATCGCGTGTGCGGCGCTTGTACCACACCGATAACGCCGACATGGTGATCATCCCCGGCAGCGAGGGTGAAATGGGCGTGCTGCCCAACCATACCCCGCTGCTGACGACGCTGGCGTATGGCGAACTGCGCATCATCGAAGGGGAAGACGTGGTGAGCTTCGTGGTATACGGCGGCGTGGTCGAAGTACGCCCGCACCGGGTCACGGTGCTGGCCGACGACGCCGAATCGGTGTACGAGATCGACCTGGAGCAGATCGAGGCGGCGCGCGAACGCGCCCGCGACCTGATGGCGGAGGGTCCCACCGGGGAACACCGTGCCCAGATCGTGCAGGAACTGCGCCGCGCCGAAATCGCCGCCAAAATTCACGGGCGGATTCTAGGGCAGCCTGGGCGGCGGATTCGCAGCCTGGAGGAAGACGAGTAGCGCCGGTTGTCGAGCGGTTGTGGTATGCCGCGCGTGCATTCCATCGCGCCGGGAGTCGATTGCCCGGCGCGATGTTTTTTTGACAGTGGGTTATGGCTCCCTGCTGAAAACGCCCTCAGTGGCACGCTGGCCTGTTTTGATCGATCATTCAAAGCAGCGTTTTATGCTCTAGCTAATACGTGCTCAGGAGGGATGCGGCGCATGTACCACCGGATACTGGCTGACCTGCGCGAGAGCTACAATCGAAACGCCCCGGAACGAGAAAAATACAGCATTGAAGCGTGGAAGGTCGAAGAACGGCAGCACTTTCTATCACTGCTCCAGGAGGAAGGCAAACAACGTCTGCTGGAAATCGGTGCGGGATCGGGCCGGCAAGTTCTTTCAGGACAATGACCTGGATGTTGTCTGCACGGACCTGTCGCCCGAAATGGTGGCGCTGTGCCGCGCCAAAGGTCTGACAGCCTATACGATGGATTTTTTAAGCCTCGATTTTCCGGCCCAGTCGTTCGATGGCGTGTACGCCCTCAACTGCCTGCTGCACGTGCCGAAAGGTGATTTGAAGACGGTCTTGGAGGCTATCCAGCGTTTACTGAAACCGGGCGGGCTGTTTTTTTTCGGCGTCTATGGCGGCAACGATTTTGAGGGGATATCGCCGCAAGATACCTGTTCGCCAAAACGCTACTTCTCTTTTCATACGGATGAACAGATCAAGCAGGTCGTGGCCGCGTTTTTCGAGCTGGTGACCTTCAAAGCGGTGCTGTTCGACAGCGAAACAGAACACCATTTCCAATCCATGATCCTCAGGCGCAGTTAGGCGGCGGCTGGTCCCTCCGGCTTGGTCACCGATCTGATCTGGCGGGTGTGAGTCGATGGGTTTTCGCGCCAAACAGCGGCTTGCGGTATAAGTGACTGTTGGCATCCATTTCCGGCCAATGGAAGGCAGTAAACACCATGGGTATGTTTTCACGAAAACTCGGCGTCGATCTGGGAACGATCAACGTCATGATCTACGCGGGCGGGCAGCTTATTTTGCAGGAGCCAGCCATGGTCGCGCTGACCATCGAGGAAGAGCGCGTGGTGGCGGTGGGGCAGGAGGCGCGCGACATGTACGGGCGTCACCCGGAGCATATCGAGGTGCTGCGGCCCCTGCGCGACGGCGTGATCGCCGATTACGAGGTCACCGAGGCCATGCTGCGTTACTTCTTCCGCAAAGTCAGCGGGCGGATGCGTTTTCGCGGGCCGGAGGTGATGCTGAGCGTGCCCTACGGCGTGACGAGCGTCGAAAAACGCGCCGTCCACGAAGCGGCGGTGCGCGCGGGCGCGCGCACCGCGTACCTGCTGCCGGAGCCGCTGCTGGCGGCGTTGGGTGCGGGCCTGCCGATCAGCACCCCGGCGGGCAACATGGTGTTTAACCTGGGCGGCGGGGTCAGCGAGGCGGCGGTCCTGGCGATGAACGGTATTGTCGTGGCCGACAGCGTGCGCATGGGCGGTATGCGCCTGGACGACGCGATCATCAACTACGTTCGCCGCAAGTACAGCCTGGTGATCGGCGAGCCGACGGCTGAATCGATCAAGATTCAGATCGGCGCGGCGGTCGATATTGGCGAAGAACTGAGCATGGAAATCCAGGGACGCGACCAGGTGGGCGGGCTGCCGCGCACGATCACCGTGACGACCAGCGAGGTCGTGGAAGCCATCGAGGAACCACTGTCCACGATTGTCGGGGCGGCGCAGGCGGTACTGGAAAAAACACCGCCGGAGCTGGCCTCCGACATTATCGACCGGGGCATCGTGCTGACGGGCGGCGGCGCGCTGCTGCGCGGCATCGACGATTACATCACGCGTAAGGTTGGCGTACCTGCCTATCGCGCCGAAGACCCGATGGTCGCGACGGCAGTTGGGGCGGGGCGTGCGATCGAAGACCTGGCATTTTTGCGCCGCACCCTGGTCGGGATTTAGTGGTTGTTGGTAGTTACTGAGCCTGACGTAACTTTCTAAACTGATCACGTAGCAAAGGCTCGCCAGATAGCCTCACCCCTGGCCCCTCTCCATTTTGATGGAGAGGGGAAAAGGGGCCGGGGGTTAAGGGGTGAGGCTTGCTGTCAATGCCCAAAAGTTTAGTTTTCAATGCACGGATCAGTAGTGTTTACTGAGTCTGACGCATCTTCTATCAGGAATTGAACGCCTGCCAGCTTTCGAACTGCGCACGTGTCCAGTCGATGATCGCGTCAGACGGTACTGGCGGAAGCGTCAAGCCGAGATTGGCGGCGGTCTCATCGGCAAGCGTATGATAGCAGTCTTGCAGCGCAAATAAGGCCTGCCACAACTCCTCACCGTACGCGCCCAAAATGATAGGGAGCGCCTCAACCAGCCGCGAGTCGGCCCAGCTTTCAAGATGTTTGGGACGTAACACGTGCTGGCTGTCCCAGCTATCCTGGCTGCGCGCGTGCCATTCGGCCATTTGCAGCATCAGACGACTGCCCCGCTCGACCATTTCCTCACGGGCCGCAAACCACTTACCACGCTGCAAGAGTCCGACGAGCTTGGCCGGGCCGTACCAGAAGTCACGCACGGCGGTTTCAAACGCGGCTTGCGTCGGCGGGCCGGTGGTGAGTTCGGGCAGCCGCCGCAGCATCCGTTTGAGCAGATCAACCCAGTTGTCCCGGTCCAGTACTACCTCATACCCGCCGTGCAGCATATGACTTGCCAAACGCGCGGCCTCATCATACCCAATCCGGCGGCGCACCCACCCGATCTGGACCATCCGCAGCCACCAGCGCGTCTGCCGTTCGGGCATGATGGTGAAGTCAGCGACGAGTCCATCCGAAAACACGGCCAGCGTAATGCCTCCGGTCACCAGCCCGCCAAATGAATCGTGCGGTTCGAACAGGTACGTCCACAGGCTGCCGAGTTCGGGTAACCACTGATCGCCGTGAGCGTAGCGGTCCGCCCGGCGCGTAATGATAACCGGGTCAATGTCCGACCAGGGGTGAGCGTCCCTCCGTCCGCGCGATCCAAACACGAGCGCACAGCGAATATCCTCGCGCGCGTGCGCCCAGGTGGATAACCGTTCGATGAATCGATCCACATCGGGGAGCATGACACATCCTCCAAGAGGCTGATCAGACATCGACGCAGTACAGCCGCTCGACGCTGCTGCCAAGCCTCGCCGGGCAGTTGAAATATTATTGTCTCACATGTCAACAGAACCTAAAACCAACCACTTATCACTGATTTTTTCCGCGTATTTGTGCTTCTGTTTGTACTCCTACGAAAATCTATTGCCGCCAGGCCGGACATTCTCCTATAATCCCGTGTAGAGGAATTCGACCACCTGCGTTTCTCTTTCGACACGACCGCCGAGTAGCAGGGCTGGTGTGCCCGGTGCGTCGTTTTGCGTTACCGTTCAAGCACTTAACAGAAAGGTCCTACCGATCATGATCAACAAACTGAGAGATTTGCTGCCCGCAGAGGAAGTCCATGCCCACTGCGACGGGCCGTGCGGTGTTTACGATCCGGCGTCGTCACGTATCGCCGCCGAAGCGGTGCTGTCGATGACCAAAAAACTGCTGGCGCTCGAAATGCCGAAAGATACCAGCAACCAGCAGGCGATGGCGTCCTATTTCAACTCGATGGCGCGTTATATCCAGATCAAGGAAGAACAGGCGCACATTGCCAAGTCCGAGCTGCTGGTTTTGTGGACCGATTATTTCAAGCCGCAGCACCTGGAGCAGTACCCTGATTTGCACGATACGTTTTGGAAAGCGGCCAAGCTGTGCTCGTCCTGCAAGCAGGAAGTCAGCTTGCAGCACGCGACCGAATTGATGGACGCGGTGAAGAAGGTTCACGAAATCTTCTGGGCGACCAAAAACCGCAAGGTGGAGTGGTACACGGCCAGCTAATGGAGAGACTGAAACAAATTCGGACAATTCAGGGCGCTGCTTGCTGCGCCCCTACGAAATCAATCGTCCAGATTCTG
>CAYMTN010000322.1:2860-5348 GCA_964393335.1 uncultured Anaerolineaceae bacterium | reverse complement strand
GGTCTTCGGGAGCCGGATCGGAGATCTGGCTGGCGTGCAGCAGCGCTTCGATGCCCGGTTCCAGGCTGACAAATGCGCCGAACTGCGTCACGCGGCTGATCGTGCCTTCGACCGTCTGGCCGACGTGGTATATTTCGTCCACCTGGGTCCAGGGGTTTGGCTGCAAGCGTTTGAGCGACAGCCCAATCCGGCGGCCTTCCTGGTCCAGGCGCAGCACAAAGACCTCGATCTCGTCGCCCACGTTCAACAGCTCGCGCGGGTGTTTGACGCGGTGCCAGGCCAGCTCGCTGATGTGGATCAGGCCGTCAGCGCCGCCCAGATCGACAAATGCGCCGAAATCACGCAGGCCGCTGACCACGCCGCGACGGGTTTCGCCTTCTTGCAGCGCGTCGAGCAGTTTATCTTTGCGGGCGTCGCGGATCTCGCGTTGGGCTTCACGTTGACTGAGCACGAGGCGGCGGCGGCGGCGATTGACCTCGATCACCTTGACGGCGATCGGCTGGCCGATCATGGCGTTGAGGTGCGCTTTACGCTCGTCTTCGTTCAGGCCGCGCGGCAGGTCGATGACGTGGCTGGCCGGGATGAAGCCGCGCAGGTTGCCAAACGGCACGATCAAGCCGCCGCGATTGGCATCCGCCACTTCGCCCTTCCAGATGTCATCGGCGTTCATGATCTCTTCCGCGCGCAGCCAATCTTCATTCTGCTTGGCCTGTGCCACCGAGACGATCATGTTGCCCTCGTCGTCTTCGTGGCGCACGATCATCACGGGAATCTCGTCGCCGATGGCGTATTCAGGAATATCGCCCAGCCGTTCCAGATCGTTGCGCGGGACGACGCCATCCCGCTTCATGCCGAGGTCCACCAACAGGCCCATGCTGTCGATAGACTGGATGATGCCCATGACGATGTCACCGCGTATGGGCTGTTCTACTGCGAAGGATTCCTCCAGCAAGGTGAGGAAATCCATCTCCGCTTCTGCTGGTTCAGTTGTTGCGTGTGTAGTATCTACCATGATTCTCTAAATATCCCCCCAGGGGTCGATTTTTGGGTGACCGTGGTCGGAGAAAAAACAAACCGGCGACGACCCCATGTGGGGATCGCGTCCGGTCTGGTGATGGGCGTTAGCCGCGCGCGGCACCTGTGCCGGTACCGGAAGGCTCGCGCAAGCGGGCGTGTTCAATTGTCGAGCTTGCGTGCGTCCCAGAAACCAAGCGATTAGAAGCGCGAGCGCGCCCTCCTTTCCAAAGTCGGCTGTGCATTATAGCCGTGACACCAGGGTTTGTCAAACCATTTGATAACGATTGCACAAACGAGGTTCGGCAGCTGGATCGGATGCCAAAACGGGCGTGGACTGCGCCCATTTGTGATGGCACGCCGCGTTTGTGTGGACATTTCGCCTCAATTCGTGTATAAATTAAACTGAAACATTTGTATGGTTTCAGAATAAGTAAGAGGAGCAGAGTCATGAAGGTTTCACGCGTGTTGTTGGTTGTGATGTTGGTGGCCGCGTTCGCGTTCGCATTTCAGCCAGTCGTCCAGGCCCAGCAACCAGGGCCACTGCCACAGCCGGGCGGTACGGTCTCGTGCCAGCAGTATGCCAGCGCCCTTTCGGGAGTTGTCTCCGCCTATCATGGATCGACGGATGGGCTGGGCGGTACCTTTGAACAGACCACGTTCATTTTCACGTTCGAAAATATCAATGCGGTAGGCGCGACGGTGCGTCTGGTGAGCGATGGGAGCGGCAGCGCCGCGAGTACGCTGGCGGGTCCGATCAGCGTTCCCGGCACGCTCACTTACGCCATGCCGCCTGCCGGTTCGCAGCCCAGTGGACTCGGTTATTACTTCGACAGCGGGGACCGAGGCAATGTCCGTCTCACGGTGAGCTGCCAGGTGGCGGGCTGTGACGCGCTGGTCCCGATCCCGTCCCAGGCGGTGAGCGGCGCGTTCACGCAGGACGCGCAAATCTACTGGGCACCCGGCAAACTGGTCGAGCCGCTAATGACCATCCCGGCTGGCAACACCTACCTGGTGGCTGGAGAGGATGCGACCCACATGTACCGGAAGATTCTGATCGCGTGCAACTGGGTGTGGGTCCTCAAAGACAAAGTCGGGCCGAACTTCGACGCCGTGTGGAACGGTAAGCCCCTGCCGACGGACGTTGTCGAGTAGCCGCACACCTGATCGTCTTCCTGCGAATCACTCACAGCCGATCCGGGCGCGGCGGCCCGGATCGGCTGTTGCATGGCGGCAAAAAAATAGCGCCGGGGGCCGGTCGCTACGGGGAGATGTAAGCAACACACAACCACCCCTGACCCTCTCCGCTGGAGGGGTGGTCATCACGTATCCAACTGGGACGCACCACGTGCAGACGCCGGGGCTAGCTCTCGTCCTCGTCGTCCTCGTCCGAGACCTCGTCCGAGACCTCGTCAGCCAGTTCGTCGTCTTCGTCCGAGACCTCGTCAGAGGCATCGTCTTCTTCGTCGGCCAG
>CAYMTN010000322.1:0-2760 GCA_964393335.1 uncultured Anaerolineaceae bacterium | reverse complement strand
GTTCGTCGTCTTCGTCCGAGACCTCGTCAGAGGCATCGTCTTCTTCGTCGGCCAGTTCTTCTTCGTCGATCTCGTCAGCGGCCTCGTCAGCGGCCTCTTCTTCGGCCTCGTCCGAGACCTCGTCCGAGACCTCATCAGAGGCATCGTCTTCTTCGTCGGCCAGTTCTTCTTCGTCCGAGACCTCGTCCGAGACCTCTTCTTCTTCGTCTGAGACCTCATTCAAGGCGTCTTCAGCCATGACCGGTTCCGCGACGGCGACTTCGTCGGCCAGTTCTTCTTCGTCGGCCAGTTCTTCTTCGTCGGCCAGTTCTTCTTCATCGGCCTCGTCAGAGACCTCGTCAGAGACCTCACTCAAGGCGTCTTCAGCCGTGACCGCTTCCGCGACGGCGACCTCTTCACCGGGTTGGCCCTCAGCCGTTTCAGCCTCGATCTCGGCGACCGCTCCGCCGGCCTCAACTTCGCCGGCTGGCGCTGCCTCGGCGGGGGCCGCATCCGGCGCGCTCAGCGGTTCGTCCTGGTCGACGCCCCACCGCTGCGTAAAACCGACGCGCCGCTGATCCGGTTCCAGGCGGCTGATGCGCAGTTGCAGGCGATCCCCTTTTTTGACGTAGCTGTACGGCTCTTTGAGCGAGCCGTCGCCCATTTCGCTGAGATGCAGCAGCCCTTCCAACCCATCATCCAGCGCGATAAACGCGCCAAAATCGACGACGTTGGTCACCGTGCCTTCCACCAACATGCCCTCGTAATACCGCTCCAACGCGTCATCCCAGGGATCGGGCAGCAGGCGCTTGCGACTCAGGGCGATACGGTTGGTTTCGCGATCCAGGCTGAGCACGTACACGTCGATTTCCTGGCCGACTTTGAGCACGTCACGCGGGTGATCGACGCGGTGCCAGGCCAGTTCGCTGACGTGGATCAGGCCGTCCGCGCCGCCCAGGTTGACGAACGCGCCAAAATCGCGCAGCCCGGTGACGGTGCCGCGCACCACGTCGCCCTCGTTCAACTCGGACAGCAGGCGGGCTTTTTGTTGGGCGCGCCATTCGCGCTGCGCTTCGCGTTCGGAGAAGATCAACCGGCGGCGGTCCTGATCGACCTCGATCACTTTCACGCCGACTTTCTGACCACGCATCCCGTCAAGCGCTTCGCGGCGTTCGTTCCCTTGCAGCCCGGCGCTGATAGTGACCATGTGCGACGAGGGGATGAACCCTTCCAGCATATTCCACCGGACAAGAATCCCACCCCGGTTATGGCCGGTGATGGTTACCTCGACCACCTCGTCATTTTCCAGCAGCTGGCGGGCCGCGTCCCAGTCATACTGCTGAAGGCCCATGTTGATCGACACGACGAGATTACCATCGCTGTCTCGCGGATTCAGGACGTAGACCGGCACGCTCTGCCCGACTTTCAGCGATTTGCGAAAGTCTCTGTCGAGGCGTTCCAGGTCTTGCGCCGTAACGATGCCATCTTGTTTGGCACCCATGTCCACGATGATCTCATTAGGCTCGATTTGCAGAATGATAGCATCGCGGATCTCGCCCCGGTGCGGCGGCGCGTAGTCGAAGGATGCTTCCAGCATCTCCATGAAGCTTTCGCCTGCGTCGTCATTGGCGTCAGAGTTGTTCGTCGAATCACCGTTGGAGGGAGTCGGCTCTTGCTGCTTGTTTTCCTCGAAGTCCATGCTCTATCTACCACCTTATGTTGGGAGTCATCTCGGCTCGCAGGTGGGCACTGTGTAGGCGTCGTGCCATGCAGCCCCGCGCTGCAATTTTATGTGACGTTATCCGTGCAGTCCACCACAGGATAATGATAGCATAAAAATGAATGTTAGGAGCGAGCAGTTGTCACGCCGTTTGAGCCCGACTGTGAGCACCATAAATAAGTATAACTTGCCGGGACTATCTAAACAAGCGGCTGTTTCCCGCGGGCGTATCTCACGTTGGGGGCGACTCCGCGCGGATTGTACCTCTACAGACAGCGCCAAATGCGTTAAAATAAATGGTCCGGCGCAGATTCTGGCGCATTAGTGACAGCCTGGCCGGATGACTGCGTATAAACATAGCAGGTAAAGTGTTGATACGCGCCGTCCGACGCAACGGCGCTTACCCTTGTTCGGGGGATGGTATAGGGATCACCAAGGGATTTTTTGCATGGAAGGTCGTCGACGCACCAAGACTCGTTGGACCCGGCGTTTTTGGGATGGACTCAAAGAACTAAGCCGGACACCCGTCCGGTTCGCGTTTCACCTGGCAGTAGCACGATTGATCACGCAGTGGCGTTCGCTGCTGACGATTATCGCGGGCACGATTCTCAGCGCCTCGATCGGGGCGCTGGTGCCGTTGTATACGACGGCGGTGGCCCAGGTCGGCATGACGCAGCGCCTCGACCAGGAACCGTCGCGTGACGTGAACGTGTCGGCCAGCATCAGCCTGCGCGCCAATACCCAGTGGGCCGATGGCGGCGGGCTGCTCGATAAAGCGACCCAGTCCACCGGGGCCGTGCGCGACATGGCCGCGCGTGACCTGGGCGCGATCGACGGCTGGGTCGGGCAGTTCGTGACCTATGCCGAATCCGAGGCGACCGGCATCGTGCAGGTGGACGCCGACACGGGCGAGCAAGTCCCGCTGGTCGGCGTGCGGACTCGGCTGGGTTATTACGACGACTGGCAGAACCAGGTTCGCGTGGTCGATGGCCGCCTGCCGGAAGACCCGCCGCTCGGCGATGAAGACGTCGAGATCGCCATCGGTCTGAACGCCGCCAACG
>CAYMTN010000321.1:0-5357 GCA_964393335.1 uncultured Anaerolineaceae bacterium | reverse complement strand
CAGCCGACGCCGCCCGGCCCGGATCGCTGGTGGTGGTTCCTGAATTACCCGCGCGCCAAACGCGCCCGCCGCCTGAATACGCTGTTGTTCGTGCTGTCGCTGGTGCCCGCGCTGGCGTCGGTGGTGCTGGTCACGCTGCTGGCGCAGCGGCTGGCAATCAACGGGCCGGACCTGCTCTCCGGCGCGTCGGTGATCGCGCAGGTCGGGTTGGGCCTGGGCAGCATCATCGCCGGGCGCGAGATTCTCAACGACCTGATCCTCAAAGGGGCCAACGCGTCGTGGCAGGGGCAGATCACGTTTGCGCTGGCGACGCTGTTTCTGACGGTCGTGGTGGTCTTCTACTTCCTGGCACCGCCCGCCGCCGCGACGATCTACAACATTTTCGGCCAGCGTGCCATCGATTCGGGCAACGCCGCCGAAGCGGAACTGTACCTCGAATCGGCGGCGCGGCTCGACCCGGACCCGCACGCCGCCGCGCTGTTAGAGGTCGGCTGCCTGTACCAGACACTCGGCGCGCCGGACCGGGCGCAGACGGTATTCGAGCGCGTGCTGGAAGCCGACTCGCGGCTGCTGCTGGCGCGTTATCACCTGGCGCAGCTTTACATCGACCGGGGCGAAACTGATCAGGCGCTGCAACTGCTCGAAGACGGCCTGAACCTGCTCGACAAGGCGCGGGAAGACATGGCGAACGGCGACTACAACTTCTTGCCCAACGTCAACAGCGAGGTCAAAGCCGACGAACTGGAATATTTGCTGCGGCTGGCGCGCGGGCGGGCCTACCTGGAAAGCGGCGCGCCCGAACAGGCCAAAAGTAACCTGCGTGACGCCGAAGAACTGTTTATTTATATCGCGTCGCTGCCCCAGCCGGAGCAGGCTGCTTCGCGCGGCACGACGGCACCCGAACGGCTCGATCTGCTGTGCGGCCCTAAGGACGACTTGCAGCCGTTTGTCCTGGGCACAGCGCTGAACCTGCATTATCACCTGGCGCGCACGTATGACGCACTGTGCAACGATCAGGCGACGGTTGACGCCGCCGCCGAGGAATGGCGTCAGGTGCGTAATGGCCGCCCCAGCGGCAGCCGCCAGGAAGCGTGGCGCGATGAAGCCGTCCGCCGCCTGACATCCGGCGAGACGTGCCAGCCGCCGGGCGGTGCAGTCGAGCCTGCCGTGTCCGCGTCGTGACGGCGCGAACGATCGATCGCCGAAAGCGAGGGCTGAGCGCCCAGGGTGTGATGAGCACGTATTTAAAACACGGAGCATAAATCCATGCGCAAACTAATGATTACCGGCTTGATCCTGATCGTCTTTGTGGCGCTGGGGGCGGTGCCCCTGGTGACCGCCCAGGACTACACCCCAGGCAGCGCGTCGCCTGTGGCCGCGCACCTTGTCTTGAGCGTCGGCAGCGGCGGTGAGGCACGTATCAACCGCATGGATTGGGACGTCAACGCCTTCGCGCCGGTCTTCCCCGGCTCGGCGGTGCGCGCCAGCGACTACATCGATCTCTCCGGGCGTTCGACGGTGCTGGTGCTGTGCACCGATCTCGTCGTGTTGGACCAGCGCGGGAGCGAAGTGCCGCGCTGCAATCCGTACCCCACCAACCCGGCATTTTATTATTATGACGACCCGGTCTGGACGCCGCCCGATGGTCCGATCACCGTGACGATGCTGCCGCCCGACATGGCCTCGCCTCCGCCGGAGATCGACGCCAGCGTCTATAACCAGATCGTTCTGTCCGGCGGGGACCTGGACGCCGTGATCAGCCAGACGAACACGATCATTGGCCTGGACATTCCCGCCGACGCCAAAGTGTTCGCGCTCGCCAGTTTTTACACCGGCAAAAACCTGTATTTCGAAGCGGTGAGCGCCTTGACGGCCCTGCCGGACCTGGGATGCAGCGCGCGCCGCCCGTCGGTTGACCCGCCATCCGGCGACGAGATATTGCTGGTTCACACGCCCGTCGTCTACCTGCGGCTGGGCGAACTGTACCAGATTCTGGGGTTGAAGGACGACGCGCTGCGTTATTATCGCTGCGCCCTCGACCTGGCGAGCGCGGTGAACGACCCCGCCAGCGCCGGACTCGCCTATGCGCGGCAGGCCAACACGATCAACGACCCGGTGCAGGCGACGGAGCTGTACCAGGCGGCGATTGATAATTACGCGTCGCTCGGCGCGCAAGATAACCTGAGCGTTCTGCTAGACATTTGTGGCTCGCGTAACTGCACCTTGCCGTAAGAGGAGAAAAAGCACATGTTGTCACGCATCCGTACGCGCCTGGCTCAGATCGAAGCGACGCTGCGCCTGGGCCTGATCACCGCCGCGTTGATCCTGTTTATCATTTTCCTGCTGCAAAATACCGGCGAGACGCACGTCACGTTCCTGGTTTTTGACCAGAATATCCCCAGCATCATCCTGATCCTGGTGACGACGCTGGTCGGTTTTGTGGCCGGGTACCTGATCGGCATCACGACGCGGCGGCGGCACAAACGCCCGCCGCAACAGCCGCCGCAGGCGGACTGACGATACCCGCACCGCACGATCGTTCCATAAGTCCATACGGCGCTGTCACAGCGCCGCTCTTTTTGCACGCTCCCAGGAAGGAATGTGTTCATGTACCCTCAAGAACGCCTGATCGCGCGCGTGCGCGACCTGTGCCGCCGCGACTCACGGCTGGATGCGGCCATGATGTACGGATCGTTTGCCTATGGGGAGGGCGACGCGTGGTCCGATATTGAGTTTCTGTTGTTTTTCACCGACGAGTCTTTCGTGGGGATCGACCCGCCCGCGTGGCTCAGCCAGATCGCGCCGCTCGCGCACCGGTACGTCAACGAGCACGGTATCGTCGCGGTGCTGTTCGACGTCGCGGACGCGGGTCTGATTCGCGCCGAGTTTCACTTTCACCGTCTCTCGGATGTGTCGATTGGCAAGGCGTGGCCGGGCGTGCTGACTTTCCCCAGCCTGGACTCAACGCTGATCGTGGACAAGTCCGGCCAACTTACGCCGTACCTGGAGCCGATCATCGGCCCGCCGCTGCCGCGCGCCATCCAGCCGCAGATGCAGGCCATCGCGGATGGATTCGTGAACTGGGCGCTGTTTGGCTACAACGTGCTGCGGCGCGGGGAATACGCGCGGTCCCTGGAGATAGTGACGATCCTCCACCGCCACCTGCTGCACATGGCGCGGCTGGTCGAAGGCTCGACCGATCACTGGCTGACGCCGTCGCGCGCGCTGGAAACTGACCTGTCGCCGGACGCCTACGCGCGGTTTGCGGCCTGTACGGCGGCGCTCGATCCCGGCGCGCTGCGGCGGGCCTACCGCGCGGCGTGGAGCTGGGGAACGGACCTGCTGGCAGCATTAGACGATCAGTTTGGCGTCAGCGTGCCCGATTCGGTCTGCGCGCGCCTGACCGGCCTGTTTGATCGCCAGTGAGGCGCGCGGGCAAACCCGGTTTTTCGCCCGTTTTCACTCCTGAACTAAGTGTAGTATAAAAACGCTGTAAAAAGTGGGCCGCCTGTTCGCTGCCGGGCCACCCGGTCACGCCGCTGTCACGCTGCGGGCGCACACTGTAACTATTGGTTGCGGGTTATTCGTTCAGGGGAGTGTCACTTATGTCGGAAATCCAGAATGCTCCACGCAGCGGGATCCGTTTTCCCTCGACGGTAGAAATCGCCGGGCTGGCTGCCGCCCTGGTACCCTTCGTGTGCAAGTTCACCTCATCGTCTAAGAAAACGGTCAACGGGCGCGTGGTCGAGCAAAGCTCGACCGACTTCGTCGCCATTGTGTTGGGATTGGTGGCGATTGGCATCGGCCTCTACATCGCGACGACGCTGCTGCCGCAAACCGACTCGTCAGATCGTATGAAACGGCTGGCGGTGATAGCCGTGATCCTGGTGGTCGGAGCCTACCAACTGGCCGGGCGCGGGTTGGGGCTGGTGTGAGCAGCCGGATTCCCTGTCTCGCGGGCAACTAACATACGGGGTGCACACATGCACCCTGTTTGTGCGTTTATAACAGCGCACGCACGCGCTGCACGACGACATCCGGCGCGGTGCCGTATGGGATGATCACGCGCAGCCGCCCTTCGGGGCCGATCACAAAGGTCGAGGCGGTGTGATCGACCAGGTAGTTGTCGCCGTCGCCGTACGATTGGCGCTGGTAAAACAGGCCGTAATCCTGGCCGATGGTGCGGATCGACGCGTCGTCGCCGGTCAGGCCAATGAAAGCCGGGTCGAATGCGCCGACGTACGCCGCCAGCCGCTCCGGCGTATCGCGCGCGCCGTCCACGCTGACGAACACAAACGCCACCCGGTCCGCGTCCGCGCCCACGAGCTGCTTGATCCGTTTGAACTCAGACAGGGTCGTCGGGCATACGTCCGGGCAGTTGGTGTAGCCAAAAAACAACAGCACAACCTTGCCGCGCAGGTCGCTGAGGTTGAACGATGCGCCGGTCTGGTCGGTCAGCGTGAAGTCGGCCACGTTCTTCGGGGGATCGAGCACCGTACCCGGCAGGGGAGTCGCCGTCGGGCCGGAGTCGCCCGGCTCCGATCCGCAGCCCGCCAGCCCGATCGCGCCTGCCACCAGCAAAACCGCCAGCGCTGCCAGGATTCGCCGCTCGAACAGCATATCGATCACTCCAGTGGCCGGACTTCCGCCTGGACGTCGAGCGTCAGGCCGGATTCGAACGTCAGCGTGATAGGGACCGTGTCCCCCGGGTTGAGGTCCTTCTGGACGTCCAGCAGCATGATGTGATAACTGCCGGGCTTCAGCACTGTGTTACCCTTCGCCGGGATCGTGATGCCGTCCACCGGGCGCATGCGCATCACGTCGTTTTCGTCGATGGTCGTCTCGTGAATCTCGACCTTGCCCGCCACGTCCGCCGGGACCGACGCCGCAACCAGCCGCTCGTCCGTGCTCGACGTGTTTTCCAGGATCATGAACGCGCCGGAGACGCGGCCCGTCTCGTCGGACGCCATATCGCCCATCGCAGCGCCCGGTGTGGCGGCGTCCGGCGCAGCCTGGGGCGCGGTCGCGCGGACCCACGCGTCTTTCACGTCGATGCCGCCCGTCGCGCTGCCGGATGAACCGGCGTCTTTTTCGTCAGTCGAACAGGCCGCGAAACTGACCACCAGCAGCGCGATCACCACCAGCGCCGCGATCCATCGTGTGTGTGACATCCTATGCTCCTATCGAGCCGAACCGTAGCCGCTCGTTGTTGATCTTACACACCATTCCAAACCGGCGATCTATGCCAGCTTTGACGTTCGCCAGTGAGCCTCACCCCTGGCCCCTCTCCATCAAAATGGAGAGGGGAAAAGGGGCTGGGGTTAAGGGGTGAGGCTAGTGTGCTGGGACATTCAGAC
>CAYMTN010000320.1:0-5361 GCA_964393335.1 uncultured Anaerolineaceae bacterium | reverse complement strand
TCGGGCGCGGCAAGCAACACCCCTGCGCCAGGGGTCATCTGGGTTTTCGATCAGACACGTCTTCCCGAATTTTTCTCATGATCGCATTGCGGGCCAATCGGACACGGCGGCGGCGAGTTGATCACGCAGATCGGCGGGCGTGCGATACACGATGCAGCGCGCCGCCAATCCTCCGATGGTGGTAGACGGCTCCGCGTCCGCGTGGCGCACGTAAATGACCGGAATCCCCAGCGCTGCCGCGTACCCGATCTCGATGCCGACGCCGATTGCTTTGTGGGTGACTTCCGCGATCAGCAGGTCGGCGGCGCGCAGGTCGGCCTGGGTGGCGGCCATCATCGCGTGCTGCTGGTCCGGCGCGAAGGCATACGCCTCGACGAAGACGTGCGCGTGAATCCCTGCCGAGTCAAGCGCGGCCCGGATGGCGTTCAGGGCAGGAGCCAGCGTGTCTTTGTGCGCAAAACTGGCCGAGACGAAGGCGGTCGTCATAGCGGATCAGTCGTGGCCGAACAGGTGCGCACGGGACGGGTTATGTTTGTGTGTATCCGGCGCACCCTTCACATGTTTGAGCACGATCATGGTGATGTCGTCAAACTGCGGCGTACCGGCCACGAACGAATCAATTGCCGCGAGGATGCCTTCCGCGATCTCGCTGGCGGGCTTGTTGCGCAGAGTCACCAGCGTGGACTGCAAGCCCGCTACGCCGAACTCGGTGTTATCCGAGCGCAGTGCCTCGGTCACGCCGTCCGTATAGGCGACCATCACGTCGCCCGGTGCGAGCACGATCTCGTCTTCCTTCAGCTTGATGTCCGGCACGACGCCCAACGCGATCCCGCGCGCATTGAGCAGGTCGGTGCTGCCGTCGGCGTGAACGACCAGCGGCGGATTGTGCCCGGCGCTGGAATACACGATACGCCCACTGCGCGAATCCCACAGGCCGTACCACACCGTCACGAACAGGTCGCTGTGCGTATCGCGCAGCAGCAGGTCATTGACGCGTTCGAGCGTGTCGGACGGCGCGTGCCGGTTCGAGCCGACGGCGCGCAGGAGCGTGCGCGACAGGGCCATGAACAGCGCCGCCGGGACGCCCTTGTCGGCCACGTCCGCGACGACCAGCGCCCAGTGATGATCGTCGATCGGGAAGAAGTCGTAGAAGTCACCGCCAACCTGCCGGGCTGCCCGGTACGCCGCCGCGACTTCCCAGCCCTCTTCCGTGGGATAGTGGTCCGGCAGGAAGCTGGCCTGAATGTCGCGGGCGACTTCCAGCTCGCGGTCGAAACGGTGCGCGGCGGACGCTTCGGCTTGCAGGCGGGCGTTTTCGAGCGCAAGCGCGGTCTGGTGCGCGATCCCGTTCAGGATGCTGTGGCGGCGCGGGTCGATTTCGCCGCCGAGCGCGGGATGATCGACCAGCATCGCGCCGACGAGGTTCCCGCGCGCGATCAGCGGCAGGCCAAGCAGGGTCGGGCTTTCGAACAGTTTGTGCAGGACTGGAGGCAGCGGGTAATCGGTGCCTGCGCCGCACGAGGTCGGCTCGGCGGATTCGGCCAGTTGCAGCAAAAAACGCCCGTCTTCCTCTGAAAACAGCAGGTTTGCGAAGACCTGCGTGTGTTCTGCCGTGAGGCCCCACGATGGCCCGCCGGTGAAGTGTTCCTCGGTGGCGTCCCACTTCATGATGCCGCAGCGCTCGATGCCCACCAGCAGCGGAGTCAGGCGCACGATTGTGTCGAGGCTCTGGTCGGGGTCGATCTGCGTGTTGACGGCTTCGGCCACCTGGAGCAGGGCAGTCGTGACCCATGCTTCTTCTTGTTGGGCGGCGACAAGCTGCGCGCTTTCGATAGCCAGCGCGGCTTGGTTGGCGATGCCGCTGACCAGCTCGATCTTGCGGTCGGTCATCGGGACGGTGCCGTCACGCTGGCCGATCAATAGCAGGCCGGTCACCTCACCTTTGGCGAACAGCGGCAGGGCGACTCCCTGCTCGATGTGCAGGTCAACGGGCAGGTTGGCAGGTTTTTCCGTGTGGCTGTCGATCAGGATCGGCGCGCCTTCCTGTTTGAGTTGGGCCAGCGGCGGCCACGTCAGCGGCGTGATGACAAAGTCGATCATCGCGTCACCGATCGCCGGGTCGATGCCCGCGATCTCGACCACGCGGAAGGCGTCGGGCGTATCGGCCAGCAGCACGGCGCTCCACTCGACGCCGACCAGCAGCGGCGTGATGCGTGCGACGGTGCTCAACACTTCGTCCAGGTCGGTCGCGCGGGCGGTCGCTTCGGCCACTTGCAGCAGGGCGGTCGATACCCACGCTTCTTCGCGCTGGGCCATGTAAAGCTGCGCGTTGGTGATGGCGACGGCGGCCTGGTTGGCAAACGTGGTGATGATCTCGGTATCTTCCGGCGTGAAATGGTCCGCGCCGATGCGTTCCAGCACCAGGAACCCGATGCGCTCCCCGGCGATGGTGAGCGGCACCAGGATTTCATCGTGCGGCAGGGCGCTGGATTCTTCCGGGTGGGCGTTGAGCCGGTGCAGCAGGTCGATCAGGCGTTCGTCGCTGACCTCGCTGGCGGGGATGGTTTCGACCCATACCTCGCTGTCCGAACCGAGAAAATCACCGTGCCCGGTCTCGATCTGGTACAGGTCGTCGTCCTCGTCGTGCAGCAGGATCAGGCCGCACGTATACGGCACGACACGTTCCAGCCCGACCATGATGCCGTCCAGCACGCTGTTCAGGTCCAGCGACGACCCCAGGACGGTGCTGAGTTCGCGCAGGGTTTCGGAGAGCATCCGGCGGCGCGATTCGTTGGCGAACAGGGTCGCGTTGCGCAGCGCGATGGCGACGGTATCCGCCAGCGCCTGGATCAGGCCGAGATCGTCCCCGGTGAAGGCATCGCGCTCGGTGCTTTGAATGTCAAACACACCGAGGATGTGCGATCCGATGCGGATCGGCACGGTTATCTCGCTGACCGTATCTTCGACACCGGGGCCGATCTGGCCGTTGCCCGCCAGGACGTTGCCGCTGATCTCAGGCTGGCCGGTGCGGGCTACGCGCGGGATGACGGCTTCGGCCTGGATGTCGTAGGCGAGTTTTTCGAGCGCCCAGCGCCCGCTGTGCACGCCGCTGCCGCTGCGAAACGCGATGCGATCCCCCACGCGCAGGAACAGGTGAACGCGGTCATACCCCAGGTTTTCCGTGACGAGATCGACCACTTCGTCCAGCAGGTCGTCGATGTTTAAGATCGAGACCAGCGCGCGGGCGACTTCCGTCATGGCTTTGATCCGCTCAGTCTGGCGGCGTTCGGCGTGGTAGGTTTCGGCTTCTTGCAGCGCCAGGGCAAGCTGACCGGCCAGCGTTTCGAGCATGAACACGTCGTCGTTGCCGAACGCGTCGGCACGGTTGCTCTGTACGTCGAGCACGCCCATCACGCGGTTTTGCACGAGCAGCGGCACGGCGATCTCGGAGCGGGTCGCTTCGAGGCTCGCCGTCGGCAGATAGTGTTCGTCGTCGCTGACGTTGGGCGACAGCGTGGTTTGGCGGGTGCCTGCCGCCCATCCGACCATGCCCTGATTGAGCTTCAGCACCAGGTTACCGGCGTCGAACTGCTTGTGACTGCTGGCTTTGAGGTGGATCGTTTCGGCGTGATCGTCCATGATAAAAATGCTGACCGCGTAATAACCAAACGCGTCGTGAATCAGCGTGACGATCTGGCGGAACAGGTCCGGCAGCGGCTGGATCGCCGTGAGCTGCCGCGAAACGTCGTTGATCAGGCGGAGCTGTCGGGCGCGTTCCTGGGCCGCCTCGAAGGTTTGCGCGTTGCGGATCGCCGCGCTGGCCTGGTTGGCCAGCAGCGTCAGCAGGCGCATATCCTCGTCGCTGAAGGCGTTCGGGCGGTCACTTTGCACGGCCAGCACGCCGAGCGTCGTGCCGCCGGAGATCAACGGCGCGAAGATGGCCGAACGCGCGGGTTTTTGCGTGTAGCCGCTGGGGCGGGCGGGCAGGCTGTCCCATTCGCGCTGGAAGTCACGCACCAGCAGGCCGCTGCCGGTGCGCCGTACCCACCCGGTAATCCCGTCGTCGGCCTGACCTTCGAAGCGCTGCGGCGCGAGCCGTTCGGCATCCTTCAGCCAGACCTTGGTAACGTAATCTTTGCCGTCAAACAGGCCGATCTGGAAACTCGACGTATCGACGATGCGCGTCGCCTGCTGGTAGATCACTTCGCACAGCGCATCGACCTTGAGCTGCACGCTGAGGATCGCGTTGCCGACTCCAGCCAGCACGTCGAGTTCCGGGCTGGACGCGTCGGCCTGGCTGAGGCCACGCGCCCGCCCGCGCCAATAGCCGGTGATCAGCCCCAGGCCGACCCCGCCTACCGCCAGGGTGGCTCCCACCACCATTACGACGATCAGCGTGCTATCCACTGTGTTGAGTCCCCTCGTGGAAGATCAGGCCGGCGCGAGACACCGCTCAGCTATTTTGGGGGCGGGCGGCCAGTGCCTGGTTCAGGTCGGTGAAGATCTGAAACAGCATGTCAAAGCCGACCATCTCAAGAATCTCGACAATGCGCGGCTGAAGGCCGCACAAGACCACGTCGCCGCTGTCTTCGCGTGCGCGCCGCCAGGCGGATACCAGCACCTTCAGGCCGCTGCTGGCGATGTATTCCACGTCCGACATATCGACAAACAGCCAGGTCACGCCGCGTTGAAGCTGCACGTTCAGAATCTGGTCGAGAAGCGGGCTGGTGTTGCTGTCGAGCCGACCGGACGGGGATACGACGGCGGCGTGGTCGTCTAGAGGGCGCACGGGGTAGGCGCTTTCGGCGTCAATGGCCTGGGCGGCGGCTCGCTGGGGGATCGGCAGGCGTTTGACCAGGATCAGGCGGTTGTGCCCGGCGACCCGTTCGTAGGAAACATCATCCATCAAGCGGCGGATAAAATAAATCCCCCACCCGCCCGGCTCGCGGCTGTCCAGCGGCTCGGTCGGATCGGGGGCTTCGTGTTCCAGGGGGTTGAATGCCGGGCTGTCGTCTACAATCGTGATCAGGAACTGGTCGGTTTCGGCCTTGCAGATGATTTCGACCTGGCCGTCGTTTTGCTCGAATGCGTACCCGTGCTCGATGATATTGGTCAGCGTTTCGTCCACGGCCATCTGGCAGTGATAGACGGCGCGTTCATCCAACCCGCCTGATTCAGCCGCCTCTACCACAAAATCGCAGGCATGACGCACATCTTCGAGACGAGCAGAAATGACGAGGCGGCTCTCTTGGGGCATATCTATCCTCAGTCCAGGCTGGAATGATCAGCAGGTTGGGTACGAAACCGGCTAGAAACTGCCGACAGCTTCGACCTGAGTCGGGTAGATTTCAAAGATCGTGT
>CAYMTN010000319.1:0-5364 GCA_964393335.1 uncultured Anaerolineaceae bacterium | reverse complement strand
CCATTGGCGCATCCACAGGCTGTAGCCGCCGGTCGTCGCGCCGCCATCCACCAGCGCCGTATGGAGCATCCCCGGCGGAACCGTTCCCGGCACCTGGTAATTGACGACCGCGATTCCCTCGTCTCCGTTATTGGACACCAACGCGTCAGCGTTCGCTGGATCGCAGCCTCCTTCGCACAACACGAGACGCGGCGCGAGCCCGTCCGCTGGCGTGTCGAATTGGTTCCAGACCATGATCGACAGCATGTCTCCCGGATCCGCTGGGAACGAATGCACCGCCCAGGACGGATTCCCGTCGATCGTACCGTTGATGAAGCGATCGCCTCCCTCAACCTCCGGGAACTCGCCAGTCCAGCCATCCGGCGGCGCAGGGGCGGGCGGGGCGGCAGTCCCCAGCGTAATCCTCACGCTGTAGGTGCCGCCGGAGCTTTCCTCGTACGGATAGAAGCCCGCGTACAGCGTATACGTCCCGCTGTTCGGCACTTCCCAGTCCTCGAGCGTCTCCCCACGACTGTTGATATCCTTGGGCAGCAGGTTATCAGCGTCGAAGTCCGCCTCCCAATCCCACACGAAGACTTCCCCCTGTCCAACGGACGGTACACCTTCGGTGATCGTAAGTTCCGGCTGCCAGAACTCGCCGTTATCAGGATGGCCTTTAACAGGTGGATCAGAGGTCCATTCGATTGCCAACGTCAGCACATCACCCGCCGCAGCATCGAATGTGAATGCGTGGTGCGTAATCTCATTGTGGTAGGTGTAAGGGAATTCGTAAGGAGTTCCGGCCCTATATGTGAGGTGATCGACGTAGAGTGTGTTATAAGGGCTAAACGCGTGGGTGGGAGTAGTTGGAACCAGGAAAATCAGGCCGAGCACGATCAACAGGCTGGCACACAGTCCCCTTCGCCAAATCATCAATGATCCTCTCTCTAAGTAATATCCAGCGCCAAGCGCTGTGACCTTGAGTGTAGGGTGAAACCTCTCCCCGGACAAATCAGCGCGTGCCATGCGTTCGATCCAGCATTGGATGGTGCTAGCGTAATACCCAAAGTCGCTGCGATTTCTACTCCTTCACCTGTAGCAGTCATCACCATTGCCTCATGTACACACCGTGGGCACCGCTAAAGTAACCCTCGTTGTCAAGACCAAAAACCGAGCAAAATAGGGTGGATCATTGGCTCGCCTCAGTGCCAAAATGAACACTGGCCGGGGTGCGGTAGTCCAGACTTTGGTGTGGGCGCTCGTAGTTGTAGAGCTGGAATTAGTCGTGCAACCCGCCTTCCAACGCAGGGACGGTCGGATGCTCCTTGACATAGAGGTCTTCGTATTTGACGCTGCGCCACAAGCGTTCAATGAAGATATTGTCGAAAGCGCGGCCACGCCCATCCATGCTGATTTGGATGTGTGCGGCTTCCAACTCGCCGATGAAATCGTTGGCCGTGAATTGCGCGCCCTGATCGGTGTTGAAAATGTCGGGTTGTCCCTGGTTCAAGGCGCATTGCAGCGCTTCCCGGCAGAATAGCCCATCCAGCGTGTTGGATAACTGCCAGGTCAATACAAACCGACTGAACCAATCCATCACCGCGACCAGATACATGAAGCTGGTCGGCATCGGGACATAAGTGATATCCGCTGACCACACCTGATTGGGCCGCGTAATGCTCAACCCGCGCAGCAAATATGGATATTTCTTATGCTGCGGATGAGGTGTTGAGGTGCGTGGGCGCGGATAGATCGCCTGTAATCCGATGGTGCGCATCAGTCGTGCCACCCGTTTACGATTGACTTGATAGCCTTGCATTTTCAGGCGGGCGGTCATTTTCCGATACCCATAGAAGGGTGTTCGGGTGTATTCTTCGTCAATCAGTCGCATCAAGCGCAGATTGAATTGCGTTTCGCCGCTGGGTTGATGGTAGAATGTCGCCCGGTTCAGCCCGACCAGTTCGCACTGGCGACGCACACTCAGTTCAGGGTGATTCGGCTCAATCATCGTGCGTTTCACCTTACTCGAAGCGGGCAGCTTTTTTTCAGCCACTCTAATTCCATCTTGAGTCGCCCGATTTGCTCATATAAGGCTGCTTCTTGTTCGGCCTGATCCTGTTGGGCGCGTGCTCTCTTCCGGCTGAACACGCCTGCCCCCTCTTCCAGTAACTGTTTTTTCCAGGTGCTTACCTGATTGGGGTGTACGTTATAGTCGCTGGCGATCTCGTTGACGGTTCGCAACCCTTTGGCTGCTTCCAGCGCGACTTTGAATTTGAATTGCTCACTGAATTGTCGTCTTTGCTTTCCCATTCGTTCCTCCACAAGCTTTCGGATTATACTTCGATCCACCTTAGCTTGTGGCCCCATTTTCAGGAGTCATTATAGTGATCACCCACGCGTGTGCTACTCAAGTGTGGGTCGTCATCGAGGAACGACGGACGCAATGAGACCGATGGACTCGGAACTAGCTGATCTGCTGGAGGCCCTGGAGGCGCTGGACGCGTTCTGGCGCAGTCTTCAGCAGCGTTGGGTAGGGCAACATGTCATCCTGACCCACCCGATTGCCAGCTTGCCTGCTCCTGGCGGAGGTCTTGTTCATGTAGAGCGCGGAACAATCGGTATCATCGTAGGGGTGACCCCACTCCAAGGATGCTCCCTTTCTTCTGAGGTTCCCAGGCTTCCCGTACCGGATCGCGCCGCTGATCGGCCACCTGGTGATCGGGCAGGAGCGGTAATAAGGGTATATACTACCAGATAACCCTATCCTCAATGTATCTATGTGCAGCTTTCATTGCATTCGCATCCTGTCTGCGATAGGGGGAATCGAACGACTGGTCAGATAGGAGCGTGCCCAGATGAATTTCGGCAAACACCTGGTTTTTCGCAACGGTTTGATCATCGCGGCTCTACTGCTAGTTGGGTCCTGGGCCCACGGGGCGCGGCCCCCAACGACTCTGGCGGCGACCCACACCGCCGCAACTACCACCGAATTAGCCAACGCCATCACGGCAGCGAATGCCGATCCCGACCTCGATACCATCCCTCTGACAGCCAACATCACTCTGACCACCAGTCTGCCACAAATCACGACCGAGATCGTGATCGAGGGCGGCGGATTCTACGTGAGCGGCAATAACGGGCGGCGCGTGTTCTATGTCACCAGCAGCGGCAACCTGACGCTGAATCAGGTAACTGTGCAGAACGGCTACGCTTACGAAGGCGCCGGTATCTATAACGGGGGCACGCTGGTGCTGACCAACAGCACCGTCACTGCCAGTTCGGCGGGCAGTACCGCTGGCGGCATCTACAACGCTGGCGGGGACCTCACCGCAACCGGCAGTACCATCAGCGGCAATACCGGGTACTACGGCGGCGGGATTACGAACGATGGTGGTAACGTCGAGTTAACATCGAGCACCGTGTCGGGCAATACAGCGTACGCCTACGGCGGCGGCATTCTAAACGGCGGCGGAACTGTAACATTGCAGTCGAGCACCGTCACCGGCAACACCGCCGCGGAATCTGGTGGCGGAATCTATAACGTTAATGGCGGCTCGCTGAGCCTGACTGGCAGCACAGTCTCTGACAACTCAACACTCTATTATGATGGCGGTGGTATCTGCAACGCGGCTGCAACAGTCGTGCTGGACGACTGCCTGGTCTCTGGCAACACGTCAGCAAATTCCGGCGGCGGTATCATGAATACCTATAACGCGACTCTGACCGTGACCAATAGTACTGTGTCTGGCAATATGGGCGTCACGCTCGGTGGGGGGATTACGAATTGGGATCACGGCACGCTGATCGTGACCGGCAGCACCATCTCCGGCAACACGGGAGTCCAAGGCGGCGGGATTCGAAATCGCACCGGCAGCACTGCAACGATCAGTGATACCGTAATCATAGATAACACGGCAATTTACGGTGGTGGCATTTTCAATTTTGATTCCGCCGATCTCACCGTCACCGACACCACCATCTCGAACAATTCGGTCACAAACAGCGGCGGCGGAATATTTAACTGGGAGGCAAGCACCGGAACTCTGACCGGCAGCACGATCTCAGTTAACACCGCCGCGTATGGTGGCGGCATCATGAACGATGGCAGCAGCCTAACACTGACCGGCAGCATC
Organism: uncultured Anaerolineaceae bacterium; assembly: GCA_964393335.1. Classification (GTDB taxonomy): domain Bacteria; phylum Chloroflexota; class Anaerolineae; order Aggregatilineales; family Aggregatilineaceae; genus CAYMTN01. The sequence goes on along the minus strand of CAYMTN010000319.1, from coordinate 1,252 downwards.
CTGGTCAACAATGACGCTACCGTTTCGGGCGGCGGCATCTACAATTGGGATGATGCCACGCTCACGGTCGAAGACGGGTGCATTGTCGGCAACAGTCACATGTCAGTGGTCAACACGGACATGACGATTGTCGATGCAATCGGCAACTGGTGGGGTGCTTCGACCGGCGCAGGGCCGGTGGGGCCAGGCTCCGGCGATACGATCAGCGCCAATGTGGACGCTAGCGCGCACCTCACAGCCCCGATCCTGGGCTGCGCCACCCTACCAATGACGTATGATTTTGCAGCGGCGGCGTTTTCCGTCACCGAAGGCGATACGGACGTGACCGGCATGGTAACAATTTGGCGCCTGGGTGATGTCAGCGCGTCGTCGTCGGTGGATATTGTGGTGACTGGGGGCACAGCGACCCAAGGGGTTGATTATACGGTCCCGACGACGGTCAACTTCGCCGCCGGTCAGATTCAGGCCGATCTGGACGTAACCGTCATCGGCGACGATCTGGAAGAAGACAGCGAAACGGCCGAGTTCGGGTTTGCCGCAGGCACGCCCAACCGGCCCATTCGCCCCACGACGACTCTGACGATCCTGACCGACGACGTCAACGCGCCCACAGGACTCACCGCCGCGCCGCTGACACCGTTCAGAATCGATTTGTCCTGGACCGACAATTCGAGCATCGAGTCAGATTACCTCGTCGAGCGCTCAGTGGATGGCTTGACCGGCTGGGTCGAGATCGCCACCGTGGGCGCGAACGTGACAACGTATCAGGATACCGGGCTGGCGTGCGAAGACGAGTATTTCTACCGGGTGAGGGCCTATCGCAGCAGTGACGACATCCATTCCGATTATTCGAATGTGGCGAGCGCAACCACGAATGCCTGCAACTCGAATATGGTAGTCAACGGCGACTTCAGCGCGGGCGAAGCCGAGTGGGCGTTCTGGGGCGAAGTCGCACACACTGTCAACGCGGGTGTGCTGGAGTTCTACCGCCAGACGCCCAGCCCCAGCGGCGCGGCGGTCATCCAGGACCTGAACGTCGCGCCCATGACCGGTACGATCTTCGACGTGACCTTCGACCTGGGCAACGCGGCCAGCACACCCAAAGCGGTGTGGGTCACCGTGCGCAAGCCGGATTGGAGCGAGTACCTGACCTGCTACTACAGCATGGCGGCCAACGCCCCGATGATGACCTACGGGATGCGCGGCATCATCCACACGGATTGGTCGAACGCACGCCTGGAAATCACGCCCG
>CAYMTN010000318.1:0-5382 GCA_964393335.1 uncultured Anaerolineaceae bacterium | reverse complement strand
TACGCGGATACCTGGGCAGCGCGCGGCGTGCGCGCCTGGGGCGAGGGCTGGTGGGACATGAACGTCGAAACCGGCAACCTGATCGCCGGGATCATCGGCGCGCCGCCCAACACCGTTTCGATGCACCAGAACGTCTCACTGGCGCAGGGCATTTTGCTGTCCGCGTTTGACTTCAGCGGGCCGCGCAACAAGATCGTGATCGAGTCGGGCATTTTCCCGTCGGTGTATTACGTCTTGCGCGGGATGCTGCCGCCGCACGTCGAGCTGTACATGGTCGAGAGCGAGGACGGCGGGATCAGTGTGCCAGTCGATAAGATCATCAACGCCATCGACGAGCGGACCCTGCTGGTCCCGATCAGCCACGTGTTGTTTCGCAGCGCGTACATTCTGGACGTGCAAGCGATTATCGAAAAGGCGCACGCGGTCGGCGCGATCGTGATTCTCGACGGTTATCACGCCGCCGGGATTGTGCCGGTGGACGTCACGGCCCTGAACGTCGATTTTTACCTGGCGGGCGTGCTCAAGTGGATGTGCGGCGGGCCGGGCGGTGTGTTCCTGTACGCGCGCGAAGATCACCTGAAGACGGTCACGCCGGGACTCACCGGCTGGATGGCGCACCAGCGCCCGTTTGCCTTCGAGGTAGACGACATGGACTGGCGCGAGGATGCGTTCCGCTTTTTGAACGGGACACCCGCCATCCCCAGCCTGTACGCGAACCGTCCAGGCATCGAGATCATCCGGCAGGTCGGCGTAGACGCCATCCGCGCCAAGTCGAAGCGCCAGACCGCGCTGCTGATCGATCTGGCAAGGGAAAAAGGCTACAAAGTGAATTCCCCCCTTGATCCAGAGCGACGAGGGGGGACTGTAACCCTGGATCCCGATCCGGAATGCTCGTATGAAATATCGCGTGAGTTACTGGCACGCAATATCATCATTGATTATCGCGCCCAGGCCGGGATTCGGGTCTCGCCGCATTTTTACAACAGCGATGACGAGGTCCGCCGGGTGATCGACGCCGTGCAGGATATTCTCGACAGCGGCACGTGGCAGAAGCATGCCGGCGGGCACGCATTTGTAACGTGATTTGCGCCGGGATCGAGTATACTATTTACAGCGATGCTGTGAATCTCACCGCGCTGAAACTTGCGGCGCGCCGTCGGAGGATGATCGCATGAGTAGCCGGGTTTGGTATGATATCAGCCGCACGATCTCGCCCGCGCTGGCGGTGTGGCCCGGCGATACGCCGATGTCATTTGTACACGCGCTGCGCACCGCCGATGGTGCGGCGGTCAATTTGACGACACTCACGCTCAGCCCGCACACCGGCAGCCACGCCGATGCGCCGTATCACCTGCTGGACGACGGGCTGCACCCGGCAGACATGCCGCTCGAAAAATATATGGGCCGGGCGCATGTCGTGACGATCGCGCGGCGGGCGGGTGGTATGGTCCCGGCGGATTTTGACGGGCACGACCTCAGCGGCATGCAGCGCCTGTTGGTGCATACCTGGGTGAGCGAACTGCCGGACGGCGCGTGGCCAGATGATTTCCCGTATCCGACGGTGGAACTGGTCGAGTGGCTGGCGGAGAGGGGCGTGGTCCTGTTGGGGCTGGACTCTCCCTCAGTGGACCGTTTCGACAGCAAAGACCTGCCGTGCCACCACCGTTTAGTCGAGCGCGGCATCGTAAACCTGGAAACACTGTGCCTGGCCGGTGTGCCGGATGGCGTGTACGACCTGGTGGCGCTCCCGCTCAAACTGGCCGGTGTATGTGGCAGCCCGGTGCGGGCCGTGCTGCGCCCGTTCCAAGAGTCATGAAGGTAACAGCATTCTAACAGAGGATGGAAGTTTGACGGCACCGCTAGTCCTTATTGTGGATGATGAGTTCGGGCTGCGTTCGCTGTTCGCCACGATGATCCGGCGGCTTGGTTATGATATCGTGCTGGCCGGTGGCGGCGCGGAAGCCATTACGATTCTTGAAGCACAGACGCCCGATCTGATCATTCTCGATCTGGCGATGCCGCTCGTTCCAGGCGTTGACGTGTTGCGGTACATCGTGGGGACGCCGCGCCTGGACGCCATGCGCGTGGCCGTTTTGACGGCGATCGGTCCCGGTCCCGCGCCGGACGATGTCGCCGGTCGGATTGATCGCTGGTTGAACAAACCCGTGCGCCCGGATCGATTTATGGAACTGGTACGCGAGATGGTAGAAGGGTCCAAAGCGTCGTAACTGCCGGATGTGGACACAACAGCCGGGGAACGCTATGATTACTGCAATCCAGACACGCGTGAGAGTTTCGTCGGTTTTATCGTCGAAGAAAACATGACGTTTTTTCAAAATTACAGCAGGTATAGACCATGGTTGGCTCTATTCATGGAAAGCTGGGTGCTGTGTCTGTACCGTTAGTTTTAGTTGTCGATGACGAACCGGGATTACTCAGGTTATTCACCGGGCTGGTTCAGCGCCTGAACTGTGACGCGATTGCTGTTGGCAGCGGCGTGATGGCGCTGGACGTGCTCGACCAGGAAACCCCCGACCTGCTGATCCTCGATCTGGCCATGCCTGAAGTATCCGGCTTTGACGTGCTGCAATACGTGCGCAGCATTCCCCGTTTGAGCGCGATGAAAGTCATGATCCTGACGGCGCGCCCTAATATGGTGGTCGAGGCCGAAGGGTTGGGCATCGATTGTTGGGTCGCCAAGCCGGTGATGCCCAACGATTTTTTGGATATTGTGGCCGACGTGCTCTCCGACCTGTAATCAAACCTACGACCCGCTGTTGACTCCCGCCTGCGCCTGATCCAGCAAATCACGTACCGTCACCGGATTCACGCTGGGGTAGCCCCACGCGCAGTTCTGCGCGCACAACTCCTCCAGGATCGGCAGTGCGGCGGCGTAATAACCCCCGTTGACGTAGTTCTGCGCGTTGATGAACATCTCCGCGAAGATGGCCGCACCCAACAGCCGGTTATCGATCGTGCCCAGCTCGTTGGCGCGATAGACGAGCAGCACGCCGCGCGCCAGTTTATCTTCACCATCTTTGTTCGCTCCGTCCAGGTAAATCTTGCCCTGTTTCGTCAGCGCTTCGATCAGCATGGCTTTGGCTTCTTCCGGGCGGTAGGTGGGATCGACGGCGCGCAGGGCGTCCAGGAACTCGATGGCGTCTTCGTAGTGGTATACGCGCATCGCCAGGTCGGCCTGGTCGTACAGATAGGCCGGGTCTTGCATGGGGCTGAGCGTCGCCGTCGCCGGTTCAGTCGGGGCGGGAGTGGGGGACGCGGTCGGCGGGACGGTCGGCATCGGTGAGGGAGTCGCCGTCAGGGTCGGCGTCGGCGTGTAGGACGTGATGGCTCGCGCTGTGGCAAGCCGTTGGGCGCTGTCATAGGCGTAATCGGCGGGGACCTGGAGCGTCTCCACGATCCACGAGAAGCGCGCCGCCGCCAGTTCGGCATAACCCTGGTCCAGGTCGGCCAGACCGGTCGCGTACTGCTGCGCGATGCCGGTCGCCAGCGTTTGGGTGACCCTGGCGTCGTTGGTCGCCAGCCCGTCGCGGTAGCCGGCGAATCCGGCTGCCGCCACCAGCATCATACACAGGCAGAGCGTGCCCAGCATGACGACGCCGTACAGCAGCACCCGGCGCGGCGGCTGGTAAACGGGCGACTCTGCCGTATCGACCAGCGTATCGACGGGCGGCTCCTCAGCGGCAAGCTGCCGGTAGAGGGCGCTCTGGCGGGCGGCGTCGTGCAGTCCGGCGGGTGCTTTGGGTTTGGTATCTTCGAGTGGTTCCCGCGCGCCATCCTCCGGCGGATTCACCTGATCCGGCGTGGAATCAGGCGTGGTGTGGTCGAAATTATCGTCAGTCATTGGTGCGTTCCATGATCTCCAAACCGCGTGCGGTGTGCGATAAGCGGGCGCATTATAGCGACTCCGTGAGGGCTTGTCCAAGACGGTTGACCACCGCTCAACGCACGCTGTGAGGGGGACGCGTGATCAGCAGGAGGGGAGCGCCCGATCGATGGCGTTGAGGATTTCATCCAGGCTGGCCGGTTTGACCAACAGGGCTGTCGCAGCTTCCTGGTAGCTGCGGCGGCGCGTCTCTTCGTCGGCATTGGCGGTCAGCACCAGCACCGGCATCCGCGCCAGCGGTCCAGAGCCGCGAATGAAGCGCAGCACGTCCCACCCGCTGATGTTCGGCATGCTCAAATCGAGGATGACGAGGTCGGGCGGCTGGACGCGCAGAAAGTCCAGCGCTTGCTCGCCGCTCTCGACGGTGCTGACTCCATATCCTTCCATCTGGAGTGCCATCGCCAGGAACTGCCGGTAGGCTTCTTCATCTTCGACTACTAACAAGTGTGGCATCGCGGTGTCCCAGTCTGTACCGTTTGTCGCAACAATGTTAGGGTGAATCGAAAGGTATCGTGTGTATGTACAGTCATTATAACAGGAAAAAGGCGCGGATGAACACGACGCAGGCCATTTGACGAAAACGCCAATTATTTACAGGGATTTTGCCCAAATGCCCAAGCAAAAAGGCCCATTTTGTGCAATGTGCCCAAATGCGTTAGTATAAATCTCATAAAACATGCCCGAAGACAGGTTGTGACAGTCTTCTTACAATGTTACCAAGTCAAACAGGCGGCCCGTTGCAGCCTGTTTTGCGTATCTGTATCGTAAACCGAGACACAGGGTTAGACAATTCTCTGGGGGGAGAATCGCCATGAGCGCAGTCACAACACCAACCGACATCAAAACCCTGCTAAAACTGGCGCTGCCACTCGGCAGCCGCCTGGTTACGGGGTATCCCGCCACGCCGGTTCACTGGGTCACCCACCTTCGGACCCGGCCCCCACTCTTTGCCGATATTACGAGCAGCGAGCTGATTCTGGTTTCGACGCAGGCACTTGCCAACAACCCGAACCCGCTTTCGTTGGAAACCGTCATCGAAAAGTTGACTCAAACGCAGGCCAGCGCGCTGTGCGTGCACGGCACGCTGTCGCCGCGCGCGCACCAGATCGCCAAAACGCACAACTTCCCGCTGATCGCTCTGCCGGAACGTGCCGCCCTGCCGCAGGTCGAACGCGCCGTGCAGCGCTTGCTGACCGATCCCAGGGCCCAATTAACACACCGGGCATCCGAGTTGCAGCAGACGTTGCAGCGCCACGCGACCAGTTATCGCGGCCTGACGACGATGTTAAACGCGCTGGCGCGCATCCTTGACCGCCCGGTGGTCGTTCACGACCGCTGGGGGAACGTGCTCAGCCGGGGGCTTCCGGCGTCACACGGGCAGGAATGGGATGCTCACCTGGCGCTGGTCGGTGGCTCTGAGTTTGTGCGCCGCTTCGACCTCGATGACCGCGCGTTTTACGAGGACGACTGGCAGGTGA
>CAYMTN010000317.1:0-5407 GCA_964393335.1 uncultured Anaerolineaceae bacterium | reverse complement strand
CAATTTGCCGGGGAACCGGTACGGGGCACAAAAAAGGCCCCTGCCGGGGCCTGCTACCGTCAGAACGGGTTATTATGACCGGCGCGCCGCCACGCCGCCATGCAAAAAGGGCGCAGCCGCTTCCGCCGTATCAAAGAAGGCGATGGTATAGGGCACGCGTTTGGCAGCCCCCATGATCAACACGGCCATCTCGTCGGTGCGCGCGCCCGCGCCGATGATCGCCACGCGTCCGACTTTGGCGCTGTACTCGCTGCGCCGCATCAAGGCCGCCAGCGGCAGCTTTCGCTCGGTGTGCGTCAGGTCATACGCGATATACACGTGCGTAAACTGCGGATGCCGCTCGATGAATGCGTGCGTCTGGTCGATGATGGTCGGGATCGCGGTCGGATCGTCGAGCAGCCGCCCCGTAATCACTACCGACAGCACCGGCACGCCGCCTGCGAGATTCCACCGGTATTCGATCTGGTAGTCGGCCATGATGGTTCATCCCTTTGTACGCTGTGGTGTGCGTGACACGATCGTCAGGTGATATAATTGAGTGTATTATCGTGCATTCTCAAAGAAAAGTCTATTATTCTGATAACATGATCCATACAGAAAGCATTAAGGCGACTCACGATTCGCCGCCGCGTTGGGTCTGGCGCATGACGTTGGGAGGTGCCGGGCTGGTGGCGCTGGTCACGGGGCTGGCCGTGATCGCGCTGGCGCTGGGGGCCGCCGATCCGCCGGTGGCGGGGCCGGTACGCTGGTCAGATGAAACGCTGGCGTGGGCTGGCGGGCCGGTGATCGGACCGTCAGGCGACGTGTGGGCCGCCGCGCCACTGGACAGCGCCGTGACCCCCGGCGCATTTACGATCAGCGTGCGCGCCCGCGCGGAGGCGGGATCGGCGTGGGGTATCTGGCTGGAAAGCGGCGACGGCGCGCGCGCGGTGTACGCCATCACCGCCGATGGCTACGTCACGATCCGGCGCTGTCCCGCCGATCCGCCCGCCGACGTGGATACGTGCCCCGCGCTGCGCCCGGAGTGGCGCTGGTCCCCCTACCCGCGCATCGATCCGCCGGGTTCGGCCAACACGCTGACGCTGCACCGCGAACCGTCCGGCGCGATCCGGCTGCGTATCAACGACGAGCGACTCGGCGCGGCTCCGCTGACGATCAGCGGGCGGTGGGGCGTATGGGCGCGCGGCGCGGTGACGTGGGAGCGCGCGACAGTGCGGTGAAGCGCCCTCACCCCTAAATCCCCTCTCCCACAAAGTAGGAGAGGGGACTTTGCTTGTCGGGCACGATTGCTCCCCTCTCCTATGGAACATGGGAGAGGGGCCGGGGGTGAGGGCTACAGCAATCACTCACTCCTGGGTTAAGCCGTCGGCCTCGCATCGAATCGCATAGCAGAGCCTTACGAGCGGTTCTTGAATCAAATCCGGGTCGATCTGTCTCAAGCGTCTTTTGCCCACTCGCCTGTCAAGCATTGATAACGCCCTGATCATAGGATTCGTGGATGATATCGCGTCCTCGATAGACAGTTCCAGATACGTTTTGAGATACGTTACAAACTGGTGAACTGGCAGAATACTCCTTTGAAGCAGAAGGTCGTCGATTGCCGAAAAATCTGGCTCATGTTTCCCTGACGGATCGGTTTCTTGCACTTCATGCCTTAGCTTGTCCCGTTCTTTCAGCCAGATCGCCGTGGAAAAATTCAGTATTTCCTGTTTGTCCAATGTAATCCATGCCCGCGTCATGATTACGGATTCCCCAGGGCCATACGACGTAATGTGATACTGAATACGCCCCCTCAAGGAGGGGGTCAACAAGTCCTCGACGGCTTTCTTCAACCTGCTCCACTTCACACTTACTCGTCCTCCGCCAGCCCGACGTCCGCCGCGCGGACGCGCCGCTGCTCGCCGGAATCCAGGCGCACGATCAGCGCGCCGTCATTATCGACTGATTCGGCCACGCCGGTATAAGACGGGCTGTGCCGTTTATCCGGCTCGGTATAGACCGTGACCCGCTTGCCAAGCGTGCCCAACCGGCTGCGCCACGTCTCGAATAACGCCGGCTCATTGATACGCTCCGCCCACGTGTAGACGTGCCCCAACAGGTTCGCTAGCATCACGCGCCGGTCGATGGCACGGCCCAGTTCCGCCTCAATGCTGGTCGCGACGCCGGCCAGCTCCGTGCCGGAAAAATCGACGCGCACGTTGATGCCGATGCCCAAAATCACGGCGACCAGCCGCTCCCCGATCCAGGTCGCCTCGGAGAGAATGCCGCAAATTTTCTTACCGCCGACCAGCAGATCGTTCGGCCACTTGATCGCCACCCGCCCCGGCAGCAGCGACGCCAGCGTATCATCGACCGCCACGCCGCCGACCATCGTCACGCGCGGCAGGTGTTCGGGCACGATATGCGGGCGCAGCACGACGCTGCACATGATGCTGCTGCCGGGCGGCGCGATCCAGGCGCGTCCCTGCCGCCCGCGCCCGGCGGTCTGATCCTCGGCGATCACCACCGCGCCGCCGGGTAGATCGGGATCGGACAGCGCCCATTCGCGGGCGACATCTTGCGTGCTGTCGACCTGTTCGTAAAACCGGAAGGGGCGCTCGCCCAGCGCTGCCCGCAAATTCTGCCCGGTGAAGTGATCGTCCATGCTGGTTCCTCCACTGCTTTGTCGTGCGTCTGGTTTGGCTCTCGATTGTCCTCAAAATGGCGCCGTTTGCAATTGTAACCTGGCGGTAACTATGGCGCGGTATGGTGGTGGCAGGCTGGCGGGCCGTTCAGCGTGCAGGGCGGCGGTGAAACCTGTACAATTCGAAGCATGGACCCGGTTAGCCTGAACTCACAAAGGTTCTCTCATGGATGACTCAATTCTGTGGACTCCCTGGCGAATGCCCTACCTGCGCGGCGAAGACAAACAGAACTACGACGGTTGCGTGTTTTGCGTGAAAGCAAAAGGCGATCCCGCCGATCCCGATTTTGACGTCCGCGAGTACGTCGTGGCGCGTTCGTCACACGTCTACGTGTCGCTCAACACGTACCCGTACAACAGCGGGCACCTGCTGGTGATCCCGTACGCGCACGTCGCCTCGCTGGAGGCCATGCCGCCCGAGGCGCTCGCCGACCTGATGCTGATGGCCAACAAAGGACTGGCAGCGCTGCGCGCGGTCTATCAGCCGCAGGCGTTCAACGTGGGGGCCAACATCGGCGCGAGCGCGGGCGCGGGCATTCCCGACCACGTGCATCTGCACATCGTCCCGCGTTGGAACGCCGACACCAACTACATCACCGTCATCGGCGGCGCGCGCGTGATCCCCGATCTGCTGGCGGACACGTACGAACACCTGCGGACCGTGTGGGACAAGGCGGGCGAAGCTGGTGATTAGTTATTAGTTGTTGGTGATTGGTGATCAGTGGTTAGTGGCCGAAGGATGCAACGGTAGGGACGCTGCTTGACGCACCCACCGCAAATCCTGGGCGGAGGCGAACCGGCGGTTCGAAGCGCCGCCCCTACGAAAAAACACTTCACCAAGCACCAGTGATAGTGTGTCATAGATACTCGTTCGAAAAATTGGTTTCTTTAATTTGAAAGGACTCAAAAATGGCAGGGCATGACAGGTCGGCACGCGAGGCCGTGATCTTGAGCGCCGCGCGGCTGCCGCAAGGAAAATTGTTAGGAGCGCTGGCACCCTTCAGCGCCGTGCAGCTTGGGCAGATGGTGGTCAAGGCCGCCGTCGAACGCAGCGGCGTGAACGTCTCCGACTTCGACGAGGTCATCATCGGGCAGGTTGTCCCGGCGGGATCGGGGCAGGCCGTGCCGCGCCAGATATCAATCGCGGTCGGGATTCCGCCGCACGTCGGCGGGCTGCTGATCAACAAGATTTGCGGCAGCAGCCTGAAATCGGCCATGCTGGCGGCGGGCCTGATCCGCGCCGGGGATGGCGATCTGTACGTCGCGGGCGGCGTCGAGAGCATGACCAACGCGCCGTTCATGGACCTCGAAGGCCGCAAGGGCCACAAGTACGGCCATTTCCAGATGGTCGACGCCGTGATGTGGGATGGCCTGTGGGATCACCTTGAGGGCTGGATCATGGGCGAGGCGGCAGAACTCATCGCCCGCGCGTTTGATGTTTCCCGCGCGGAGATGGACGAGTTCGCCGCGCGCAGCCACCGGCTCGCCCACGAAGCGACGGAAGCCGGGCGCTTCACAGAGGAGATCGTGCCGGTCGAGATTGCAGGCCGCAAGGGTGCGATCACCGTCTTCGACCGCGACGAATCGATCCGCCCGGATACCACGCCGGAGATTTTGGCGAAGCTGCGCCCGGCTTTCATCGAGGATGGTCGCGTCACAGCGGGCAACTCGCCGGGCCTCGGCGATGGAGCCGCCGCGCTGGTCGTCGCCAGCCGCGCCTACGCCGAACAGCACGGCCACCAGCCGCTGGCGCGGATCGCGGGGTACGGGCAGGCCGCCGTCGAACCCAAGTGGCTGTTTACCGCGCCGATTTTCGCTCTGCCACGTGCCCTGGAACGCGCCGGGTGGACGATGGACGACGTCGATCTGGTCGAGTTGAACGAGGCGTTCGCCGCGCAGGTGCTGGCCGACCTCAAGGGATTGGCGAAGGATGGGCACAACCTGCCGCTCGAAAAGCTGAACGTGAACGGGGGCGGAATCGCGATCGGCCACCCCATCGGCGCATCGGGCGCGCGCGTGTTGGTCACGCTGATCCATGCCTTGAAGCAGCGCGGCCTCAAGCGTGGGCTGGCAGGGTTGTGCCTGGGCGGCGGCGAAGCCGTCGCGCTGGCGGTGGAACTCGAATAACTGCGGAGGTCAAGGGCACGGGGCGCAAACAAATCCCCGGTTCGGCGGCAGCGCTCCTACTGGTTGTGATACGCGTACCAATCAGGCGGGGCGCTGATCACGACCGGCATCGATCCGGGAGCGTCGCCGGGGCGCGGCAGCACGCCGAAGGATGCCCCGTGCGCCTGCAAGTCCTCGATGATGGCGGGCAGCGCCAGCGGCAGCACCGGCGCGACGTCGTGCATCAACACGATGCAGCCATCCCCGTAATCGTAGACGCTGTAATAACGGTGCGGCTCGAACCAGCTCAATACCACGTTGCCCACCACATAATTCCAGGGACGCGTCGCCGGGCCATCCGGGCCGGGATTCCAGGGCGCGGAATCGCCGGAGCTGACGTGCCAGTTATACGTGATCGCGTCGATGCCGTCCGGCACCGGGAACGGGCGCGCCGCCCCACCCGGCTGGCGGACCAGGTACACCGGCTGCTGGTGGTAGATCGCGTCAAGCTCCGGCCCCAACGCGCGATCGATGGCGTCCTCGGTTTTTTGCCACGACGCTTCTAACTGCGCGTCCGTCGCACCGGAACCGTTGGTCATGCCGTCCTGCTCCCACAGG
>CAYMTN010000316.1:0-5432 GCA_964393335.1 uncultured Anaerolineaceae bacterium | reverse complement strand
GAACCCAGCCCGGAATAATGCCCGGATGGTGGCGATTCAGACGACCATGTCGAGCAGGCGCATCAGCACCCAGAATACAGCGAATGCCCCGATGGACGTCAACACGATCACCAGCAAGCAGCCCCAGCGCCCAACCCGGCTGCGCAGCACGTAGCGTATGATCGTCAGGAATGTGATCGAACCGCCCCCGGCCAGAATGGCGGCGATGTCATCGACCTGTCCGGCAATCGGGATCACGTCCGGCACGAGATCGATGGGCGAAAACGCATAGAGGGCCGTCAGGATCAAAATGGCAATGATGCTGCCGCTGATGCCCCAGTCGAATGCCTGCTGTGCGATCGGTGTTTCCCGGCGGCGGGTTGCCATGCGCGGGCGGGCCGGGGGATCGGCCTCCTCCGTTTCGTACTCGTCGTCGTACTCGTCATAGTCGTTTGAATAGGTCATGCTGGCGCTTTCTCGCTCCTGGCGCTGTTGCAGCGCCGCTGCAACGGTGCATATGAGAGTCAGACTCGCTAAGAGCCTAACCTGAATGAGCGTTGTTTGGCAAACCCAAGTGGGGCAGACCGCCCCTCACCATGCGGGAGCATATCCGGTATAATCGCTGCACGGCTGGCTCAAAGGAGGAAACACGGCGGCGGGAAGGTTGCTGCCCTGACGAGTTATGGAACTGATCTCACTCTGGCACCTGATCAAACGGCGTTGGTGGTTGATGGCGCTGCCTGCTGTGGCTGCGTTGATCGTGACTCTGCCTACGCTCAAAAATGTCGTGTCGCCGCCTGTATCGTATCTGGTTCAGGTACGCCTGACCGCGGCGGCCCCACCCGAACCTGAAGGCGGCGATGTCGCGACCCCGTATGAGGATACGGTTTACGTCCCGCTGCTGGCATCAGAATACGTGGCGGTGAACATGCCGCCCTGGATTACCAGTGATTCGTTTGCGAATGAGGTCAGCCTTCAGCTTGCCGAACAGGCTGTCGATATTCCCGCCGGTGACCTGGGCACGGCTTTCCAGGCCGATAACTATCGCAGTATCTTCACGTTGTACGTGACGTGGGACGATGCCTCGGAGATTCGTTCGATTGCTGATGCGGCGATCACGGTCTTGCAGATGCGCAACCAGTCGTATTTTCCGCCTTATGCAGCCCAACCGGTGCGGGTTGTTCCATTGGATGACGTGGATGTGAGCGAAGCCGCGCCGCCGATCATGGCGCGTTTGACGCCGCTGATCCGCATTCTGATGGGGCTGGCGGCAGGCGTTGGGCTGGCGATCCTGGCGGAATACCTGGACGACGCGATCTACACGCGCGAGGATGTGGAAGCGTTGGGGCTGCCGGTGCTGGCCCAAATCCCGCGTGATCAGGGGCCGCCGCGTTCGTGAACCTGACTATTAGTACGCGATAGCCTGATAAAACATCCCATACGGCCCAATCCCTTGCTATAATAACGTCGCCTGGCGGAGTATGGCCCGCGTTTTGAGTGCCGCGCCTGGCGCGGCTTTGGTACGAGGACATCAAACCGATGAATCTAACGTATTATGTGCGTATCCTGATCCGGCGGAGTTGGATACTCGCGCTGGCCGTGATCATCTCGGCTGGTGCGGCATTTGGCTTCAGCAAGCTGCAAACGCCTACCTATCGTGCCACGCAGCGCGTGCTGATGCAGCCAGCCCGCAACGATTACGGCCTGACAGAAACGCTGCGTACGCTCCTGCGCAGTTTTGTGGTGTACCTGGATACGGACCAACAAGCCGCGGTCGTGATCGACCGCCTGCAGCTCGACATGGTTCCCGGTGAACTGCGCAGCCACACCACGATTAATTCCGACCCGACCCAACTGATCATACAAATCGACGTGGATATGGAAAATGGCCCGCTGGCGGCGCAGATCGCAACTGAATTGGGGCGGCGGTTGGTCGAATACCGGACCGAAGCAAACCAGGGTTTGCAGCGCGAGGACTGGATCGAAGCGATTTTGATCGACACGGCGACCTACGGCCAGCATACGCCTCGCACGAAAATTAACACGCTGGCGGGTGGGATTCTGGGGCTGCTGTTGGGCGGCGTGCTGGTTTTTGTGCTGGAATATCTTGAATCGAACATTGTCCGTACCAAGGAAGATGTCGAACATTTCCTTGAGCTACCGGTGCTGGCGGCGATTCCTGCCGACGATGCCCGCTCACGAGGTGCCTAAATGCCTGCTAACCTGATTACCCTGACCGATCCGCGCTCGGTGGCTGCTGAAGCATACCGCACGCTGCGCACGAATTTGATGTTTTACAGCGTCGATCATCCGGTCAACACGCTGGTCATTACGTCGCCGCTGCCCGGCGAGGGAAAAAGTGTCGCGCTGGCGAATCTGGCGGTGACCCTGGCACAGGGTGGCCACGAAACGATCCTGGTTGACTGCGACCTGCGCAAACCGGCGATGCACGAGCTGTGGAAGCTGGATAACGAGCGCGGCGTAACGTCGATGATGCTCAAAAAAGCGGCGCTGGAGAATCCGCCACTTCAGGCGGTCGATGTTGAGCATCTGCACGTGCTGACCAGCGGTCCGCTGCCGCCCAACCCGGCGGATATGCTGGGATCGCGGCGCATGGACGACATCATCGCACTCTTGAAGAAAAAGGCCGAGTATGTCTTGTTTGACGTGCCACCGGTCCTGGCGGTGACGGATGCGGCCCTGTTGGGCGTGAAAGTGGATGGCGTGCTGCTCCTGTTACGGGCAGGATCGTCACGGCGAGACCATGCGCTGCGTGCCAAAGAAGAACTGGAACGCGTGAACGTGCCGCTGTTGGGCAGCCTGTTGGTCAACGCGCCGCATGACAGCGCGGTTGGCGATTATTACACGCGCTGAAAAAACGTGCGTTGACGAGCGCAGTTAAGGAGCGTAAACCGGATGAAAGGGTTGATTCTCAGCGGCGGTAAGGGTACGCGGCTCTATCCCTTGACCTATACACGTGCCAAACAGCTAATCCCCGTCGCCAACAAGCCGATTCTGTTCCGCGTGATCGAGTCCATTCGGGACGCCGGGATCAGCGAGATCGGGATCGTGATCGGCGATACCGGCCCTGAAATCCGTGATGCGGTGGGTGACGGTTCGCAGTTCGGCGTGCAGGTGATTTTTATCGAGCAAGATGAACCGTTGGGACTGGCGCATGCCGTGAAAATCTCGCGCAGTTTTTTGGGCGACGACCGGTTCGTGATGTTCCTGGGTGATAATGTGATCCAGGGTGGCATCAGCCCGCTGATTGCCGATTTTGCGTTTCACAACGACTGGAACAGCCAGATTGTGCTGACTGCCGTCGAACATCCTGAGCAGTACGGCGTAGCTCGTTTGAACGGGGAAGGGCGCATCGCGCAGTTGGTCGAAAAACCCAAAGAGCCACCCTCGAATCTGGCCCTGGTCGGAATCTACATGTTCGATCACCACATCTTCGAGGCCACCGATCAGATCATCCCATCGTGGCGCGGAGAGCTGGAGATCACCGACGCGATTCAGTGGTTGGTCGAGCATGATTATGTTGTGTTTCCGCATATTCACACAGGTTGGTGGATTGATACCGGGCGGCCTGACGATATGCTGACCGCCAACAGCCTGGTGTTGGATGAACTGGTCCCCGTGATCAGTGGCGAGGTTGACGCCAGCTCGGAAGTTGATACGCGCGTAACGATCGAGGAAGGTGCGCAGATCATCAACAGCGTGATTCGCGGCCCAGCGATCATTGGCCGTAATACACGCATCGTCAACAGTTACGTCGGGCCGTTTTCCAGCATTTATCACGACGTGCTGATCGAAAACAGCGAGATCGAGCGCACGATCGTGCTGGAACACAGCGCGATTCACAACATCCCGGCTCGGATTCAAGACAGCCTGATTGGTCGCTACACGGAAGTCGATGTTACGCGGCTGCGGCCCAAATCGATCAAAATGCATCTGGGTGACCACAGCCGCCTGGGATTGCTGTAGGGGTGGAAAACCATATGTCTCGTGTGCCGATCCGGTTGATCGTCGCCGATCTGGACGGAACGCTGCTGAACTCGGATCATGTCGTGACTCCGGTGACCGAACAGGCGATCCGTGAGGCGATGGCACAGGGGATTCTGTTTACGGTCGCGACCGGCAAGACGTTTCCTTCCACAGTCGATCTGATCGATCAGTTTGATATCCAGATTCCCCTGATTTGCGGCAACGGCACCCAGGTTTTTATGCCGGATGGCACGCCCCTGCACGAAGCCCCGATTCCGCTGGATTATGCGTTGGAAGCGCTGCGGCTGGCGTATGAGGCGGGGTTTACCGCGATTGCCTATACGCGGACGGGGTTGGTTGCCGAACGGTGGGACGCCAACGTGCAAGAACTGGTCGATCACCACGAACCGGTCCCGGCGATGGTGCCCGATCTGGAGGCCGCCCTGAAGAATGACCATAAGCCCTACAAGCTCGTGTTGATGAACCGCGATCCAGGCCGCGTGCCAGAATTCCAGCACCATTTGGAAGATGTGTTCAAAGGCCGCGCGCACGTTCTGCGGTCGGGTCTGGAGTCGCTGGTCGAAGTGCTGCCGCCGGCGGTCAGCAAAGGAACGGCGCTCGCGTTCATGCTTGACTATCTGGGCATCGCGGCGGAAGCGACGATCTGTTTTGGCGACAACTGCAATGATCTGGACATGATCCGGCAGGCGGGTATTGGCGTGGCGATGGGCCATTCGCCCGAAGCCGTGCGCCAGGGTGCGGATTATGTAACCGGAACGAATGACGAAGATGGTGTGGCGCATGCCATCCGCGAACTGGTCTTGTCGCCGCGCGCTGTGTGATAGAGGAGAGGCTGATGAAAAATATCTTGGTAACGGGCGGGGCAGGCTTCATCGGCAGCGCATTTGTCCGGCGCATGGTTGAGAAATATCCTGATTACACCATCGTCGTGCTGGACAAGTTGACCTATGCAGGCAACCTCGACAACCTGCTGCCCGTTCACGACGCGCCTAATTACGCGTTTGAACGCGGCGATATTGCCCATCGTGAAACGGTGCGGCGTGTGCTGGAAACGCACGAGATTGACGCGGTTGTGAACTTTGCCGCCGAGTCGCACGTTGACCGCTCGATCCTTGACCCGGACGCGTTTATTCACACGGATGTCGTCGGCCTGTACATCTTGCTGGATACCGCCCGTTCGGTTGGGGTCAACCGCTTGCACCACGTCAGCACGGACGAAGTGTATGGATCGATAGCGGAGGGTTTCTTCCGTGAAGGTGATCCGTTGGAGCCAAACAGCCCGTATGCTGCCAGCAAAGCCGGAGGCGAAATGATGCTGCGCGCCTACCAGGCCACGTACGGGATGCACACGACGGTGACGCGCGGCAGTAATACCTTTGGCCCGTACCAATACCCGGAGAAGGTCGCGCCGTTTTTTATCACCGAAGCGATTGACGACCGCCCGC
>CAYMTN010000315.1:0-5472 GCA_964393335.1 uncultured Anaerolineaceae bacterium | reverse complement strand
TGTTCCTGTTCCGCCTGGGCCAGTTGATTCGTTCGTCGTCGATCATGGTGATGCGCTCAACCGATCTGATCGAATTGAACCGCCGCCGGTATGCTGCCTCGGCGCGGGTGAAACAGCGGAGCGGAAACCAGTCAGTCCAATCGGGCCTTTTTCCAGACGAGCAAACGCTTCTGGCACAGCTACCGGTAGAAGGTGGAAAAGTCTTGATTCTGGGGGGTGGCGGCGGGCGCGGAGCCGTGTATGTTGCACGACGCGGTTTTCGGGTCACCATCGTTGATTTTGTCTCCGAAATGGTCGAGAAGACACGCGCCAGCGTGAACGAGTATGGCCTCGAAATCGAAGCGCTGATTCAAGCTATGACGCGGCTCGCCGTGCCGGAAAAAACATTCGGCCCGGTCTGGTTTTCCGTTGCGCTCCATTCTGCGCTGTTGGTGATTCACCTGGCAGGCGCGCGATCAAACGCCCTGCTCCATGAGGCGTGAGCCATGTTTGATTGGCTGGCAGAGTTCGACCAGATTCTTGTCACCGGCCCCCAGCGTTCCGGCACGCGGATTTGCGCGCAGATGATCGCACAGGATACCGGCTTTCACTACGTTGACGAGGTTGATTTTGGCGTTGACAGCCTGTATCGATTGGCAGCGCTGTTGGCCCAACCTCAGCGGGTGGTCGTCCAATGCCCGGCATTGTGCCGCTATGTGCACAACCTCGCTCACGAACGGATGGCTGTGGTACTGATGCGGCGCGATTTGGAGGCAATCATCGCGTCGCAGCAGCGCATCAAGTGGGAGCATGATCAAATTGAACTAATGCGCTATGATCAGGCGGAGGGAATTGTTGCCCAAGTAAAATACGATTTCTGGGAAACGCACCAAGCACATCACATTCCCCATGCATTTGAGATTCGGTATGAGAGTCTTCAGCAGCACCCGCTATGGGTTCCCCAGAAATTACGCAGCACGTTTTCCGCCGGGCAAATCGACGTTCACACAACAGAGGACGTTTATTTCTACCACAGTCCAGATGTGATGGTGGCTTCAAGTGAAGAGCATCCAACTCAGATACGGCTTCAGAAACGTGGTGTTGTCCGCCAGTTGAACGAGGTGGGGACGATGGTGTGGTACCTGTGCAATGGAACGCGCTCTCAGGCCGATATTATCCAGGCTGTTTCTGCGCGGTTTGAGGATACTATCCCATTGACTCAATTGCAGGCGGATATCTCCTTATTTATCAACGATCTGCTGGCGGCGGGGGTGTTGTGCGTTTCGCTCAATCGATTCGATACCGCGCTCCCCACATGAAGGAGGCAGGAAATTATGGGTATTCAACACCGCAACAGGGTATCTATAGTGATAACTATCCTGGTGATGGCATGCCTGGTTCCTTTGGGGAAAGGACACGGTCAGGAGCCGGGTCACGGCAATCCGCCCAATTGGGACGCCGTCCTGGCCCCTCCAGGTTTGCCGTCAGCGAGTGTGGGGGAGCCAGCCATCCGATCCCATGCGGAACTGCAAGACCAACTCACCCACCCGGCTGGCACACAACCCGTCACGCTGATTATCGAATTCGCGGAACCGGCGGCAACGGCGATGGGGTCCCCCATTGACGCCAGCGCACAAGCGGCCCGCATCGAAGGCAAGCAACAGAGCGTGTTGTCCGCCATGACCGCCAGGGGTATCACGTATAAGGTCATTTTTCGGCCCAAACTTGTGTTGAGCGGCCTTATCATCGAAACGACACCTGATAACATCCCTGTGATCGCCCAGTTGTCGGATTCTCTCGACGTATATGTGGCCGGGGTCGGTCAAGTAGAAAACAGCAACGCTGTCCCGTTCCTGGGCACGCCGAGTGCCTGGACGGCGGGATATCGGGGTGAGGGTATCACGATCGGCGTCATCGACACGGGCATCGACTACGAGCACGCGGATTTTGGCGGTACCGGGCCGGGCACAGGTTTTCCCACTGCCAAAGTGGCGGGGGGGTATGACTTCGTGGGCGACACCTGGGACCCAAACACCCAGCCGCTCCTGATTCCTGACGCCGACCCGATGGACCAGTACGGGCATGGCACGCATATATCAGGGACGATAGCCGGATATGGCGTGGATGGAGCAGGGAATACCTATACCGGCCCCTGGGATGACACGACACCGTTTGGCGGCATGATCATTGGCCCCGGTATGGCCCCGCAAGCCACCCTATACGCGCTGAAAGTGGCTTCCAACAGCGGGTATGTGTCCGAAGCGGCTACCATTGCCGCGCTGGAATGGGCCGTAGACCCCAATGGCGACAGCGATTTTTCCGATCATCTGGATGTCGTCAACCTCTCGTTGGGAACGCCGTTCGGGGACCCACACCGGGGTTGGTCGAGCGCCGTGAACCAGGCGGCGCAGGCGGGCGTTATCGTGGTGGGCGCTGCCGGGAATCACCGCGACGTGTACTTCAATATCGACAGTCCCAGTAACGCCAGCTACGCGATCAGCGTGGCCGGATCGCAAGACGGCGACAACGGCGGCCCGGCAACGGACCGCATCTACTCAAACACAGGGCGCGGCGCGCAGCGTAACCCAGACGGCGACTCAATCGGACTCAAACCGGATATCACCGCGCCCGCCGTGGGTATCGTTTCCAGCGCACGCGGCACCATCAACGGCGCGTCGAACGGCGGCGGCACGTCGTCCGCTACGGCTTTCGTGTCCGGCATGATGGGGCTGCTGCGCGAACGGTATCCGGGCTGGTCGGTCATCGAACTGAAAGCGCTGGCCATGAATACCGCCGCGCATGACTTGTACTGGGGCGACAACTACACGCTGCCGATCTTTGGGCCGGGCCGTGTGGGCGCAGGCCGGATGGATGCGATGGCGCCGTTTAGCTCGGATGTGATCGCCTATAACACGGATAATCCTGAGTTGGTGAGTGTGTCATTCGGCGTTCAGAACGTCGTCAGCGTGCAAACGTGGACCAAACACATCACCGTCAGCAACAAAGGCTCGCAGACGTTGTCGTATGACGTGGCATACGTTCCCGTAGTTTTTGCGGATGACGACGACGGCGGAGCGACGCCCGGCGTAGGGGATGGCGGCGCGGGGGTGTCCATGAGCGTCAGCCCGCCGAGCGTCACCGTGGAGCCGGGCCAAACGGCCACACTCGCAGTTACGCTGACGGTCGATCCCGCGTTGTTGGTGCGTCCCTATACGCACGATCCAACCGTGCAGGAAAACTACCCGGTTTATTACCGCTACTGGCTGGCCGAAGAGTCCGGTTTTGTGACGCTGACTCCGGTCGTGCCCGGCAGTTCGGTGCTGCGCGTGCCGGTTTGGGCAGCGCCGCGCCCCGCCGCCACGATGAGCGCGGCGGCTGATCCCATATCCGCTCCGGGACTGGGCGGCACGGCGAACATCCCGCTGGCGGGCACCGAGGTCCATACCGGCCCGCTGCAACCCTATGATGAAACCTCCCTGGTTTCGGCCTTCGAGCTGAGCGACACCAGCGACCAGCTTACCGCGCTCGATTCCTTCCAGGCTGCTGCCGATTTGCAGTACGTGGGGATCGCCTCGACCTATGTGAAAGCAGGCGGCGATCTCGCCAGCACCGAACTGTTATTCGCTATTGCGACCTATGGCGAGTGGTCCACCCTGGCAAATGATGCGCTCTTTGACGTCTACCTGGACATCGATCAGGACGGCGTGGCGGATTACATGGTGTGGAACGGTACAATCGCCGGCGTTGTTTACGGGATCACGCCGACCGACGAGCTGTACGTGTTTTTGGATGATTTGAGCACGCCCACTCACGCTGACAACTACGAGGGCTTTGTAAACTATTACGCGCCGATTGGGTCCTCGTCGTTTCCAGACACCGTTGCGCTGCAAAACAGCGTCATGTTTATGCAGCTCAACGTAAGCCACATCAGCGAACTGATTCCCGGCGATGCCGCCTTCGATTATTGGGTCGCCAGTTACTATAAAGGCGAACTGACGGACACGAGCGACGTCATGACCTACGATCTTGAGGCAGCGGGACTTGATCTGGCAAGCGGTGCAACGTTCTGGGACGCGACTCTGTATGACGACCGGAATGGTGAGAATGTACAGGTCGATTACGATTGGTCGCACTATTACGGGCCGACGCCGCCGTGTATCCTGCTGCTGCACCACCACAACATCCCCGGTATGCGTGCTGAAACGGTCTGCCTGCAACCCGACCTGACGTCGGACCTCTCGATCACCAAGACGGTCGATACCATCAATCCAGACCCCGACGACACGATCAACTATACGATCACGGCCACGAACGACAGCGCGACCCAATCGCCGGTGGTGGACGTGCAAGACTCGCTGCCAACCGGCGTAACGTACGTGTCGCACGTCGCCAGCCAGGGCAGCTACGACGACACCAGCGGGCAGTGGACGGTCGGATCGCTGGCGGCAGCCAGCAGCGCGACCCTGACCATCACCGCTACGGTTGATACCGCCGCCGAGGGCATCATCACGAACACGGCGACCATCGCGCCCCGCGTCGGGACCGATTCTACGCCCGGAAACAATACGGCCAGCGCCGATATCATCATCGGGTTTGCGATGCCACCCACCGATCTGGTGGCAACGGCGATATCAGAGTCGACCATCGACCTGAACTGGACCGATAACTCAACGGGCGAAACGGCGTTCTCGATTGAGCGATCCCTCGACGGATCGACCGGCTGGGCCGAGATCGACACCGTCCCGGCGGACTCGACCGGGTACAGCGATACGACCGTGACCTGCGGTGTATCGTACTTCTACCGCGTGCGGGCGTTCCGCAGCGGCGATGGTTCCTATTCCTACTACTCGAACGTGACCAGCGACACGACGCCACTTTGCGGCGCGAATCTGGTGCGCAACCCGTATTTCAGCGCGGACGAAGCCGAGTGGGATTTCTTCGGTGAGATCGCGCACAGCGTCAATGCGGGCGTGTTGGAGTTCTACCGCCAGTCGCCCAGCCCGACCGGCGCGGCGGTCATTCAAGACCTGAACGTCGCCCCCACGACCGGCACGATCTTCGACGTGACCTTCGACCTGGGCAACGCGGCGAGCACGCCCAAAGCGGTGTGGGTCACCGTGCGCAAGCCGGACTGGAGCGAGTACCTGACCTGCTACTACAGCATGGCGGCCAACGCCCCGACGCAGTCCTACGGCATGCGCGGCATCATCCATACCGACTGGCCGGATGCACGGCTGGAGATTACACCCGACCCGGCGGACGGTATCGCGGCGATCTTGATGGATAACGTGTCGGTTGAGATTCGTCCCGACCTGGTCACAGGCGTGACGAACTGCTTCGCAGAGGGTGCGCCGGACGGTCCTGAGCTGGTCACGAATGGATCGTTCGGCAGCGGTGAGTCTGGCTGGGGCTTCTGGGGTGAGATCAGCCACATCGTGACAGGCGGCGTGTTGAACGTCTACCGGCAGTCACCCAGCCCGAACGGCGCGGTCG
>CAYMTN010000314.1:0-5479 GCA_964393335.1 uncultured Anaerolineaceae bacterium | reverse complement strand
AGACGCGCAGCGGATCAAGTCCCCTCTCCTACTTTGTGGGAGAGGGGATGTAGGGGTGAGGGCGCTCAGTTTAACGGCTCCAGCCAGTACACGCTGCCTTCCAGTTCGGCGGTCCAGCCGATCTGGCCGTTGTAGTTGACCTGCCACCAGATGCGGTTGTTATTGCCGCACTGCGGGCCGCTCAAGACGCTGAACGTGCCGCCGCCGGGAATCTGCCCGATGACCACGCTGCCGGACTCGTCGCCAGGCAAGCTACGTAACGTGTTCGGATCGCCGGGCGTGACGCGGGCCGTGATGCCGGGCAGCAGGCGCGTCGGGGCGCTGTTGGCGCACACGAACGGCGCGACCCAGTATTCAGTCCCCTGGCTTTCGCCGGTCCAGCCGACCACGCCGTTGTAGCGGACCTGCCACCACAAGATGCCCTCGGCGTCACACTGTGGGCCGCTCAACACGCGGAACCAGCCGCCGCCGGGAATCTGCCCGATGATCACGCTGTCACCCTGCCGGTAGGGCTGCGAGCGCAGCACGTTCGACGGGCCGGGGATCACGTAGGCGGTCGCGCCAAGAGTCAGGCGCGGCGGCAGGAAACAGCCCTGGTTGCCGGGCTGGCCGCTGAAGGGTTCGAGCCAGTACGTGCTGCCGCTGCCTTCGGGCGTCCAGCCGGTGACGCCGTTATAACTGACCTGCCACCAGTACATACCCTCGCCATCGCACTGCGGGCCGCCGACGACGTTGAAGACGCCGCCCGCCGGGATTTCGAGCAGCACGGCGCTGTCAGGGCCGCGCCGGGGCAGCGTACGCAGCGCATTCGGCAAACCGGGCGTGACACGTCCCGAACTGCCAGCCAACAAACGCGGAGCCAGCGTGCAGCTCGCCGGGGCCGGTGTCGGGATGGGTGGCGGGCTGTACGTGACCGGCTGCAACCAGTACGTGCTGCCGCTGCCTTCGGCGGTCCAGCCGATGGTCGTGCCGTACTGCACGCGCCAGTAGGACCAGCCTTCCGGGCCGCACTGCGGGCCGCTGAGCACGAGCGATACGCCGCCTGCCGGAATCGAGCCGATGGTGTCGTAGTTGGTGCCGGGGCCGCTGCGCAGCCGGTTGGGTTCGCCGGGCGTGACGCTGACCTGCATACCGGGCGCGAGTCGCGGTGCCGGGCTGCTGGGGCAGCCAAACGGCGCGGACCAGTAGTAACTTCCCTGGCTTTCGCCGGTCCAGCCGGTGATGCCCTGGTAGTTGACCTGCCACCAGCGGATACCCTCCGCGTCACACTGCGGGCCGCCGATGACGGTAAACACGCCGCTGCCGGGGATGATGCCCAGGATCAGACTGCCGGTGCCCCGGTGCGGCTGGGTGCGGATCACGTTCGGCAGGCCGGGCAGCACGTAAGCCGTCGTGGTGACCTGCAAGCGGGGAGCCGCCGTGCAGGCGAGGGGAGTCGGTTGTGTCGCCTGGTAGGGTTGCAGCCAGTAGTATCCCCCCTGGCCCTCGGCGGTCCAGCCGGTGATGCCCTGGTAATCGACCTGCCACCAGTAGCGCCCTTCCGGGCCGCACACCGGGCCGCTGATCACGGCGAACACGCCGCCTGCCGGAATCTGCCCGGCGATCAGACTATCGGTGCCGCGCCGGGGCTGGGTGCGGATCACGTTCGGCAGGCCGGGTGTCACCTGGCCAGGGCTGCCGACCGTCAGGCGCGGCGGGAGGCCGCAGTACACGCCGCCGCCTGCCTGGGTGAGCGTGTCGCTGCGGACGCGCCACGCATTCGGCCCCCACGCGATGCCCACATCCCAGGGGGACGCGATGCCCTGCGTGCCGGGGACCGCGCTCACCTGGCCGTTTTGCCAGATGTACACCGCGTCGGTGATGTAGGCCAGCGCCTGCCCATCCGCCGAGATGGCGATGTTGTACGCTTCCCCGTTGAAGTTGATCGGTTGATCGCCCTGCCGGTTCGGGTACACCGCCGACCACGTGGCGCTGGTCGCGCCGCTGTCGTCGCCGGGCGATACGTACGCCGTCACCGAGTTGGACGGTGTGCGCACGCTGTAAAGTTCCGGCAGGGCGGGCATGTCCTGCATGTCGCCGGTAGCCGGGTCCAGCAAGTAACGTTTGCCGGACGGATACAGCAGCCCCATGTACTGCTGGCCGTTGGACATGACCCACTGCTTCGAGAACACCCATTCGGTCGCAGAGCTGCTGACCAGTGTATCGTGGATCAGCGTCCCGTCCTGCGGTGCGTAGAGATAGACGTGTTCTTCGAGGTCGCTGGCTGCTTGATTCACGGCGGTGGTACTCACCGCGATCCCCCGGTAGCCCCACATCACCCGGTGGATCGGGATTATCCCCGCGTCGGCGAAGGGGCTGGGCAGGTTCTGGACGATGGGCGTCAGCGACCCGGTGGCGACATCGTAAATGACAAGCTGGTAACGATATTCCGGTACGACCAGCTCAGCCCACGCCAGTTTGCTGCCGTCCGGCGACCAGGTGGGCGTGCCGCGCATCACGCCGACGGTGTCCACGCCCGGCTGCCAGAAGACCGCATTGGGCGGTTGATCGGCGGCGCGGAAGGCGTCGGTCGTGGCAACGTCCATCACCCAGATATTGCTGGGGATCAAGCCGTAGACCGGGTTTCCGGCGGCGATGGCGTTGGCCGTGATTGTCGCCCACGAGTTGTAGGCGACGCGCGTGCCGTCCGGCGACAGCACCGGACGTTCGTTATAGCCCCAGGTTGAAGCCTGGGTCAGTGTGCTGCCATCCCACTTCCACAGGTCGCCATCCTTCAAAAATATGATCGGCGCGCCGCCTATTTGCGTGTGGTTGGCGGCATGTGCGACGGATGCATTCGGTGGGCTGCCGGCTGGCGGTGTGATCACACTCAGCGCCAACAGCACGATAATCAGGCTCAATGGTACCAACGATCGACGAAACATTGATTGTCTTTCCCCTTTTTTAGGATCAGAAGCGAGTCATTGCCCCCCCTTGGCACGCGCTCCCGATCTAGTTGTACGCGATCAGAGCGATCGGGTGCCTGTTTCCTGGTCGTTTCTTACCCTACGATACCTCCATGATTAGCGGGCGCTCGATGGTCAACCCGTTCACCGTGACGGCGCGCACCGGCCAGCCGGGCACCGGCGTGAGGACCTGTGGCGCGTCCGGCCCCGGCGTGACCAGGATCGAATCTTCGGATTTGACGCCGCTGATCGACGGGTTCCACGCGCAGACCATACCCGCTGCCAGCGCGGTTTGATCGCCCGGCACCGCGATGATTTCACGCGCGCCGTAGCCGGCGATCCCGCCCTGGTGGTGCAGCTTCCATTCGCCGTCGAACCCGGCGCAGGCGTAAGCGTCCTGCGTGACGCGGAAAATGCCGTCGAGCGTCGCGCCGGGCTGTGAGGCCGCGATCATGGCCGCGTCGATCTCGGCGCAGGCGTCCATGCGGTGGCGCAGATCGGCGGGCAGCGTCCCGAAACGGACCAGCCGCGTCACCGAGCAGACCAGCCCGCCCATGCGCCCGCACAACACCAGCATCGCGTATTTGTCCAGCGTTTTGCCGGTGGGCAGGGGATGGCGCACGTTATGAATGCGCTCATCGACCGCGATCAACACGACGATCGGCGTCGCGCCCCGGCGTCGCGTTTCGTCGGCCAGCGCCCCGGCGATTTCGTGCTCGGTCTGGCCGGGCTGGACGCGGTTCACGGCGCTCTGCATCGCGCTGGCGCAGATCGCGCCCAACGTGCGGAAGCGCTCGATCTCGGCGGGCAGCAGGTGGATGCGCAGCGCGCGCAGGCCCATGTCCAGGTTGACCGCGCCTTCCAGCGGCATATCGACGCCTAACGTGTTGGCGATCGGGATTTCGCGGGCGATTTCCCAGGGGGCGACGTTCAGCGAAAAGCCGCGTTCTTCGACGCGGTCCTCGGCTTTGAGGCGCGGCGCTTCGATGGTGGTCGTCCACAGCGAGCAGGCGTTCTGGGTGACGACGATGCTTGCCACGCCGGTCACGTCGGCGGTGTTCACGGCGACATCCACGCCGCCCGTCAGCCACGCGATGTTATCCACGCGCTGCAACCACAGCGCCCCGACGTTGTGCTGCTCCATCAAGGCCCGCACCCGTTCCAGTTTGGTTTGAATCTCTGCGTAATCCATTCTTTTTATGTCCTCGTTATGGTACTATTGCCCGGTTCAAAAATGGTGCTTCCACTAGAGTATCACAACTGCGGCAAGTGGGGCAGTCGGTCCCGCGCGTAGGGGGATGTTAGCAGCATGACCGGTTTTGAAGCGCTCGTTTCACAACTTCCCGCCGGTGTGCGGGCCATGATTGGGACAACCAGCGGGCACGAGACGATGCTGGGATGGTCGGGCGTGCGCGTGTTCCGGTTGGCGGACGGGCGCTACTTGAAAATCAGCGATCACCCGCAAACGGATTCGCTGCGCGACCTGCGGCCCGAAGCGGCCCGGCTGGCGTGGCTGCGCGGGCGTCTGCCCGTGCCGGACCTGCTGGCTTTTGACGACGGGCCGGATCGCCAGGTCATGCTGATGACCGGGATTCCCGGCCTGCCGTCCTTTGACGCGCGGTTTCAGGGACACGAGCGGCAGATCATCGAGGTGCTGGCGGAGGGGCTGCGCCTGATCCACGCCGTTGACGTGGCGGATTGCCCGTTCGATCAGCGTCTGGACGTGATGATCGCGGCGGCGCAGCGGCGGCTGGTCGCGGGGCAGGTGGACGAGAGCGATTTTGACGCGGTCCGGCAGGGCCGCACGGCCCACAGTCTGTACGCCGAACTGGTCGCCACGCGCCCCGCCGAAACGTGTCTCGTGCTGGCGCACGGCGATTATTGCATGCCGAATATCCTGATCGACCCGGCGACGCGCACGCTGGCGGGCTTCATCGACTGGGGCGGCGCGGGTATCGCCGACCGCTACCTGGACCTCGCGCTGGCGGCGCGCAGCATCACGTACAACTGGGGAGCGGCGTGGGTGACGCCGTTTTTCGCGGCGTATGGCCTGGTCGATGCGGATGCGGAGAAGATCGCGTTTTACCAGTTGTTGGACGAGTTCGCGTGAGGCGTTGGTCGTTATCCGTGAACCGTAGACCGTTACCTGCGCTGGGTGAGGCTCCACCGCGTACAGTCCGACTAATCAAAACGCTGGCTGATATCCTGTGCATACGCCCTCCGCACTGTACGGTCTACGGTCAACGGTTTACGTCCTTCTGATACGACTCTAGCGCGGTTTATATACGTTTCTTATGTTCCTGGGGTATTGATCTTAGGACAAACCCGTTACAATGGGGCGGTCTGGCACTCTCCCGGTGAGATTGCCAATTGAGTGCAACCGGCAGCCCACCGGGTGCATCTAACTCAGCGGTTTTATGTGGCAAATTGCTGCAATTGAATAGGTGCTCAATACAACGTAAGAGGAGTGAATGTACTCATGCCAAAGCAACTGGTATTCGATCAAGAAGCGCGCAACAGTCTGAAGGCCGGCA
>CAYMTN010000313.1:0-5483 GCA_964393335.1 uncultured Anaerolineaceae bacterium | reverse complement strand
GCGGTGACGCGCTAACCCTGACGCGCAAGCAGCTTCCGCAGTTGATCGTGCTGGATATCATGCTGCCGGATATGAACGGGTATGATGTCTGCCGCGAGCTGCGTTCGACGACGCGCACCAGCCATATCCCGATCATTTTCCTGACGCAGAAAGACGAGCGCAGCGATAAGATCGCGGGCCTGGAACTGGGCGCGGACGACTACATCACCAAGCCGTTTGATATCGAAGAACTCAAGCTGCGGGTGAAAAACCAGATCGATCGCGCCGAACGCGACAATTACACCGATCCCAACAGCGGCCTGCCCAGCAGCTCGCTGATCGAAGAAAAACTGCGCGAATTGATGCGCGAGGAATCGGTGTGGACTTACCTGGATATCAAGATCATCAACTTCGAGCCGTTCAAAGACGTATACGGTTTTGTGGCGGGTAACGAAGTGCTGCGTTTCATGGCGCTGGTCATGGGCGAAGTGCTTGACGAACTGGGCACGCCGAACGATTTTGTCGGGCACGCCGGCAGCGATAATTTTGTCGTCGTGACCTATTCGGAGCAGCCGAAGGAATTGACCGAGCGGCTGACCGCGCGTTTTGCCGAAGAAGTCCAGCAGCATTATTCCTTTATCGACCGCGAGCGCGGCTTCATGATGAAAGACGACGAAAAGGTGCCGCTGATGACGCTGGCCGTCGGTTCGATCTCGAATGCGACTCGCCAGTTTGCCGACATCCGCGAGATCACCGAATTAGCCGCCGAAAGCCGCCGCCGGGGCGTCACCGAAGACGACGCGCCAGTCGATGCGGAATGGTAACCGGCGAGGGGGATAGGCTGCCGCGCGGCGGGTGTGATCCCGGCGGCGCGGTGGCAAGCGAGCGACGTAGATGGCTGAAGTCTATCTTATCATAACCGGCCTGGTCATATTTGCCTGGCTGTACGTCCTGGTGCGGCAAGCGCTGCACGGCGTCCGTCCGGAAGAAACCGCGCCGCCACGCCCGATTGTGCCGCTGAATTTGATGGAAAGTGACGAAGCGGTGCTCGTGGCTGAGGGGCGCGGGCGCATTGTATACGCCAACGATCCGGCGCGGCGCTGGTTCGGGTTGGATGGCGGCGCGCCGAACCTGGCGGTGATGGCGCGCATGGTGCAGCCGTCCGACAGCCTGCACGACCTGTTGGCCGGGAACGGGCACGCCTCTTTCCGGCTGGGGCAGCGCCAGGTCGAGGCGGTGTCACACGCCATCCCCGGCACGGACGGGCAGCGTATGGTCGTGGTCATGCGCGAGCTGACAGCGACCTCGCTCCAGACATATACCGAGTTTGACCCGCTGCGCGCGCTGGCGATTCTGGATGACATCGGGCGCGCCCTGGGGGCCAGGCTCGATCTCGATACGACGGTCGATACGATCATCGCCAGCATCGATCAGGCCATCACGTTTGATACGGCGGAGGTCACGCTGTGGTCGCCGGATACGCGCACGCTGCGCCCGGTGGGGCGGGGTGTGATGCGCACGCCGACCGGCAATTTGATCACACCCGACGAACCACCGGACGTTGTCTACGAACTGGGCGAAGGTTACAGCGGGTGGCTGGCAATGTATCGCCAGCCGCTGCTGATTAATAACGTGTCGGCCCGCACGGACGTGCTGCCCAAGCTGCGGCACGACGATTTCCAGAGTTATGTCGGGGTGCCGCTGTTGATCGGCAGCGAGTTGTTCGGCACGCTGGAACTGACGCACCAGGAACGCAACGCCTTTAGCCAGCGCGACCTGGCCCTGCTGCAAGGCGTATCGGGGCAGATCGCGGCGGCGATCCAGGCCGCCCAGTTATTCCAGGAGCAGACGGCGCGCGTGGCGGAGTTGGGCGGCTTGCAGCAGATCGCGCAGGCCATGAGCCAGCTCAGCGATCCCGCCGAGTTGTACGCTCACCTGACCCAGCGCATCGCGGCGCTGATGAGCGTCGAGTTGTGCGGCGTGCTGCTCTACGACGACGAGGAAGAGGTATTCCGCAGCCAGCCGCCGTTTTACGGCGTGCCCGACGCGCTGATCCGGCATTACCGCCTGTCACTGGTCCCCGACGCCGAGTTGTACAACATCTGGCATCACCAGCCCTGGTGGTTTTCCAATGCACCGGAACAGGCCCTGATCGACGCGATGGGCTTCAACGAACTGGCCGCGACGATTGAGATTCACACGCTGGCGCTGGTGCCGATGGTGGTCGGTACGCGGCGTTTGGGCCTGCTGCTGGTCGCCAACAAACACAACCAGCGCGGTTTTACCAACGACGATATGCGCACGCTGATGTCGTTCGCGTCCCAGGCTGCCGTCGTGACGGAAAACGCGCGCCTGTACCTGGACGAACAGCGCCGCACGCGGGAATTGGGCGGCTTGCAGCAGATCGCGCAGGCAATTGGCGTGCTGCGCAACCCCGCCGAGTTATACAGCCAGATCACCGCGCGTATTGCCGGACTGATGGGCGTGCAGATGTGCGGCATCCTGCTCTACGACCCGCAGACGCGCGTGCTGGTCAGCCAACACCCGTTTGTCGGCATGGACGATCAAGAGGCGGTTGATTTTTACCAGATTCCGTCGCCGCCCGGCAGCCCGGTCGCGCAGTTGTGGCAGGCGCGTGATGCGTGGTTCAGCAATGACCTGCGCCGCGATCCGCTGGTATCCAGCACCGACCTGGCCGCGCTGGCGACTGAAGTCGGCATGCGCCAGACGGTCGTGGCGGCGCTGGTCGTGGGCGGCAACCAGTTGGGCATCATCCAGGTATCCAACCGGACCGATCGCTCCGACTTCACCGAAGATGACGCGCGGCTGCTCTCGATCTTTGCGGGACAGGCCGCGATTCTGATCGACAACGCGCGGCTGTACCGCGAGATGCAGCGCCGCACGCACGAGGCCGAGGGCCTGCGCGCCGTGACCGAGATCGCGTCACAGACCGCGCCGGACGCTTCCACCATTGAAGCGGTCATGATCGCGATTGCCAACCTGCTTCAGTCGAGTGTCGTGGCGGTGGCGCTGGTCGAAGAAGGGACCGGCGAGTTAGTGGTCGATCCGGCGACGGTGTGGGGCGCATCCTTCCCCGAACCGCTGCGGATCGACGCTTACGCGCCCGGTTTCGAGCGCAGCGTGTTAGTCTCGCGCCAACCGTTCATGAGCAACGACCTGCGCGGTGACGCGCGCGTGCTGCCGGGGTATGAACGCCTGATCAAACAACTCGGCCTGCGCAGCACGATCCAGGTGCCGCTGCTCATTCAAGAGCGCAGCATCGGCGAATTGACGGTCGGCAACCGCGCCCAGGACGAGCCGTACACCGCCTCCGACGTGAGTTTCATGCAGGCGGTGGCGACTCAGATCGCGGCCATGATCGACCGCATGCGCCTGTACCAGGCCACCGACCAGGACCTGCGCGCCCGCGTGCAGGAACTCAGCGCGTTAGGCCGCGTCAGCCACGAATTGAGCCAGACGCTTGAGTTAGGCCGCATCCTGGACGTGATCCGGCAGGAAGCCCTGCGTTCGACCGATGCCAGCGCGGTCAGCATTGTGCTGCTGGCCGACCGCCGCGACTGGCCCGCCCCGGACCAGCCGCAGATCGATCAGCGCTATGGTGAGGGGCGCGCGCTGCGTGATCTGGCCCCCGTCGAACGTGCGGCGGTGCTGCGCAACGACGTGGTGATGGTCGCGGATTACGCGACCGGCGATTTTGAGCCGCGCCCGTCGAAGGCGCGCTCGGCGCTGGTCGTGCCGGTCAATTTTGGCGAGCAGGTGATCGGCCTGATCCACCTGTACAGCCAGGAGCCGGGTGGATTCAACCAGGGCGCGGTCGATTTTATCGTCTCGCTGACCGATCAGGCGACGATTGCCATCGGCAACGCGCGGCGCTATCACGAGCAGCTCGCGCTGAACGAGCGCCTGCGCGTGCGTGCCGAGCGAATGGGCCGCATTTTTGAGTTGGGCGAGCTGTTCCGCCAGGGCGCAAACCTGGCCGACGTGCTCGAAGAAGTGGCGCACAGCATCCAGGAAACGGTTGGTTTCAACGTGGTGCTGGTCAGCCTGGCGGATGACCGCGCGGGCGTGCTGCGGCGCACGGCGCAGGCCGGCCTGCCGCTGGCCGTATTTGAAGAGATGCAGGCCATCACGCCGCCGCTGTCACAGGCGCGCGGCCTGATGCAAGATAGTTACCGCATCAGCCACAGTTACTTTTTGCCCGCCGAAGGGGCGGAAGAATTACGCGCCGGGCTGCCGGTGGTTTCCGTGCTGCAAGAACCGACCAGCAGCGGCCCGCGCGCCTGGGACCCCGACGACCTGCTGCTCGTGCCGCTGTACGGTTCGGAGGGGCGTTTGTTGGGCCTCGTCAGCGTGGACGATCCACGCTCAGGCCGCCGCCCGGACCAGGATACGGTCGAGGCGTTGGAAATTTTCGCCAGCCAGGCCGCGTTTACCATCGAAAACTACCGCTTGATCGAGCGCATCCGCCGCGAAGCGGAGGCGACTCGCCGCGAGCGCGACCGGCTGGCGCAGCTTCACCTTGTCACCAGCGAAATTCAGGCCGCGACGGACGTGCCCGCGCGGTTGCAGGTCGTGGCGGATGGTATTCACCAGGCCGGGTGGGGGCAAGTCGTCATCACGCTGCGCGACGAGCGCCTCGAACCGACGGCGCTGATCCAGTCCGGCCATGAGGCCGAGCAAGCCCTGTCGCTGTCGGAAGATGTGCTGCCGGGCAGCGTGTGGCGTGCGTGGATCAACGACCTGGCGTTCCACGAATTGAAACTCGGCGCGGGCTATTACCTGCGCTACGATAACGCCTGGGTGCGCGAGCACGCCTTACAGGACGCCGCGATCACCCCGCCGACCATCGCGGAGGAGTTGTGGCACCCGCAGGATGTGCTGTATCTGCCGCTGGTAGGCCAGGATCAAAAACGCATCATCGGCATCATCTCGATGAAAAACCCGGTGGACGGGCATGTGCCGACCGAGGCGTCGCTCCAGCCATTTGAGTTATTTGCATCGCAGGCGGCGGCGGCCATCGAGACGACACGTCTCTATCAAGAGACGGTGCGCGCCGCCGAACAGGAACAGCGTCTCAACGAAGTGATGGAGGCCGTTTCAGCCTCGCTCAGCCCGGAGGCCGTGATCGAAGCGGTCGGGCGCGGGTTGCAGCAGATGGTGCCGTTCACGCGGATGAGCGTCGCGCGGTTTAATGAGGCTGCCGGTCACTTCGACATGCTGCGGGCCGATCTGGCGCGCGATTCGTCGGTGGTTGTCAATCCCGGCGAGCCGGTACCGTTTGACAGGACCTCGCTGGGGCTGGCCTACACGGAACAGCGCGCGCGGGTGTACAACCTGGGGCACGACGCCGCCCGCGAGAATTTTGTCGATCTCAACGAGTGGTACGCGAACGGCGAGCACAGCACCCTGATCGTCCCGATGATCGCCGGTGGGCAGACGGTCGGAGCGCTGCACCTGGGCAGCGAGCTGGAAAACGCCTTCAG
>CAYMTN010000312.1:0-5516 GCA_964393335.1 uncultured Anaerolineaceae bacterium | reverse complement strand
CCCTCTCCATCAAAATGGAGAGGGGAAAAGGGGCTGGGGGTTAAGGGGTGAGGCTGGTATGCAGGGGCATTCAGATTTTAGTTGTCTATGCGAGAATCAGTAGCGTCGGTGGGCGGCAGAAGGTGAACGGTCGAGGGGGCAAATGTAACGCCCAGCGTCTGCCCTTCCCGGAAGACAAACTGCGCGCGCGGGTCCGTTTCGACTACGATCAACTTCTGGTCGTTCACCTGCACGACATAGTCGATGGAGGAGCCAAGATACATCGCCTGTTCGACAACGCCCTGCACCAGTTGCGGGTCTTCCAGTAGGGACAGAGCTTCAGGACGCAGCACAGCCGTCAGCCGGTCACCAACTGCTACACTGAACGTAACCGGCACGTGCACGCACTGCCCCAGCAGTTCGACTTCGGCCTGATCCCCTTCGACAGACTCGATCCGCGCTTCCAGAAAATTCGCGCGCCCGATAAAATCCGCGACAAACCGCGAGGTAGGCCGCCGGTATATTTCCTCCGGCGATCCGATCTGCTCGATCTTACCCTGGTTCATCACCACGATCCGGTCCGACAGCGCCATCGCTTCGACCTGATCGTGCGTGACATACACGCTGGTGATGTTCAGGCGGCGCTGGATATTCCGAATCTCGCTGCGCATTTGCACGCGCAATTTGGCATCCAGGTTCGAGAGCGGCTCGTCAAACAGCAGCACGCGCGGCTCGACCACCAGCGAGCGGGCCAGCGCAACACGCTGTTGCTGCCCGCCGGAAAGCTCATTCGGGCGGCGTCCGCCCAGGCCGTGCAGGTCCATCAGATCAAGCACGCGCTCGACGCGTTCTTTTAGCTCCTTGCCCGCTACACGCTGGACGCGCAGCCCGTAGGCGATGTTTTTGGACACCGTCATGTGCGGGAACAGCGCGTAACTTTGAAACACCATCGCCATATCACGCTTGTTGGGCGGGCGATTCGAGATATCCTTGCCATCCAACAGGATACGGCCATCCGACGCCAGCTCAAACCCGGAAATGAGGCGCAGAGTCGTCGTTTTGCCACAGCCTGACGGACCCAACAGGGTCACGAACTCGCCCTCGTGGATCGTGAGTGACACTTGATCCACAGCGTGGATCTCGCCCTGCCCGTCATGCTGGGGAAAAGTCTTTGAAACGGCTTCTAAAACCAGGCTGCCTGTCTGACTCGTGGACATATTATGCGCCTCCCTCCATCGTTCTTTCGGCACCGGTCGTTGTGCCAACCGCGATGGATAACACGCCAATCGCTACAAGCACAATCACGATCAAAATAACGCAGTACGCAAACGCGTTGCCATACCGACCGTTTTCGACTTCGTTCAAAATCTGGTGGGTCATGATCTTCGTGCGCGATGTCGTGAGGAAAATAATCGCGGAGATCGTGGTCATCGACCGGGCAAACGCATAGATCAGGCCGGATAAAAACGCCGGGCGGACCAGCGGCAGCGTGATCCGTAAAAAGGTGCCGAGGTTGTCCGCGCCCAAACTGATCGACGCCTCTTCAATTGCCGGATCGATCTGGGAGAGTGCAGCCACGCCCGAACGCAGGGCGGCGGGCACGCTGCGCACGATGTACACCAGCACAATCGCACCCGCGCCGCCAAACACCGCGCGGCCCCCGGTCAGTTTGGGGATCACCTGGATGGTGCCAAGCAACGGCAGCGTCACCTCGTTGGGCCGGTTGAAGACCAACAGGTAACCGATGCCGATGATCGTACCGGGCACCGCAATGCCTAACATGGTCGCAAAGTCCAGGGCGTTCCGGCCCAGGAACTTTTTACGGGCGACCAGAAACGCAATGATCATGCCAAACAGCCCGGCCAGCGGTGTAGCGATGGCGGCCAGCCGCGTCGTATCTTTCATCGCTTCCGAGCCATAACCGTTGATCACAAAATCGAAGTGTTCGAGCGTCAGTCCGTTGTTGACATTCAGGATTTTCGTGAACGCCCCGGCAAAAATCGTCCCGTAGATCAACATGATGAACAGGACGACAAACATATTCACCGCAAACAGCGGCCAGCGCACCAGTGGGTGCCGGATTTGCTGGGTGGTGCCGGTTGGCTTACCGGTGACCGATACAACCGACGTGCGGCTGATCCAGTAGCGCTGCACCATAAACACCAACAGCGATGGCACCAGCAAAATGACGGACAACACCGCCGCCGCCGTCGTGTTGTACAGGCCCACAATCGACACGTAAATACGCGTCGAGAGCACTTCATAATTGCCGCCCATGACCAGCGGATTACCCAGGTCGGCTATCGCTTCGACAAACAGCAGCAAAAACGACCCGGCGATGCCCGGAATCAACATGGGCACCGTGACCGTGCGAAAAATGCGCCATTTGTTCGCCCCCAGGTTCGTCGCGGCTTCATCCAGGGCCGGGTCAAGCGCCTGCATCATACCCTTCAGGTTCATATACGCCACCGTGAAGTACGACAGCGTCAGCACCAGCGACAGCCCATCCAGGCCGTAAATGTCATACCGGATGCCAAACCACCCCCGGCTGATCATGCCGTTGCGCCCAAACAGGATCAGCACCGCCGTTGCCAGGGCGAAGGGTGGCGAGATGATGGGCACCAGCGCCGCGATATGCATCAGCCGTTTGAACGGCACCGCGACTCTGACCTGGATATATGCCAGCAGGAACCCCAACGCCGTGCCCAGCGCCGCAACAATCAGCCCCATGTCCAGCGTGTTACGAATGATTCTCCGGTAAACGGGTGAAGTCAGATACCGATCGAATAACTCCTGGCCTTTATCGGTCCGGCTCTCATTCACCATCGCGTAGATCGGCGCCAGGATGGCAACGGCGACGAAGATCACCATCAGCACCAATCCGATAAACAGTACCGGGTCTTGAAAAATGCGCCGAAATTCATTTATGTGACGGCTATGACGTATCCTTTTCACAGGTGCGCTCCAGGCAGATTACAAGCCCCCCACCGGCCAGCGGTGGGGGGACAGTGTGCAAAAGCGAGATAAACAGCCAGAGCGTTACTCGGTCGGCTGCGGCGCGACCTCGGCATCAAACCGCTCGACGATCGCCGTGCGATTCGTGCCCGCCGCAACGAAGTTGTAGTTTACAAGGTTCACTTCGCTCAGGTTCACCGACAGAGGGGAAACAGGCGTATCCGGGTTGGTCGGCAGTTGGAGCGAGTTCACCGTCTGGCCGATGGCCTGGGCATCCGCCGTGAGCGCCCAGTTGATCCACACCTTGGCCGCTTCGGGTTCCGGCGCACCTTTGATCAGGGCCATGCCGCCGATCTCGTACCCGGTGCCTTCTTCGGGGAAGGAAGTGACCACCACGCCCTCAAACCCTTCGACCTGGAGCTTCACGCAGTCATGCGAGAAGATGACCGCCACCGCGATCTCGCCGGTGCCCGCCATCTGGCCGGGCGCAGCGCCGGAGCGCGTATACTGCAAGATGTTCTTGTGCAGTTGGCTGAAGTACTCAAACGCGTTGTCAATCGCGGCCTGGGTCGGCATGCCATCTTCGTCGTAACCCGCACCGGTTTCCGCGGCCTCAAGCTCGTCCGCTTTGAGCGTTACAACCGTCCAGAACGCGGTGAAGGCCGTGCCGGACGTCGCCGGGTGCGCCATCGCCACATTGCCCTTGAGTTTGGGATCGAGCAGGTCGTTCCATGAAGTCGGCGGCTCAAGGCCCAACTCGTCGAGGAACTCCACGTTCGAGCAGAAGCCCAGCGCCCCGATATAGACGCCGTGCCACGAGTGATCGACACCCACTGCTGCCGGCGGCAGCACGGAGGCCAGCTCCGGCTCGTACGGCTCGATCAGCCCTTCTTCATAGGCGGCGATGAATGCATCAGCCGGGCCACCCCACCACACGGAGAATTCGGGATCATCCTGCGTGGCGCGGATGCGGGCCAGCGACTCGCCTGACGACATGCGGACATACGACGTTTTGATGCCCGTTTCCGCTTCGAAAGCCTGGGTCATGGCGACACACCAGTCTTCTTGAGGCGTGCAGAGTACGGTCAGGGTATCTTCCTGCGCCTGCACAGGAGCGGCTGCCGGAGTCACCACCGGGGTGAGAGCGGCTACTACCAATAAACATAGTACAAATACTGACAGTTTTTTCATTTATCCATCCCCTTATTGAAAGACACATCAAAAAAAACACCTGCCGATTGTGACAGAGTGGCCCCATTATATGAGAAATTATCGCGCGCCACAAAAGCAGGCATTTGTGTGAGTTCCTGATCGGCTCTACAATTCATCACGCTGGCCTGAGTTGGGGATGCGCCAGTTTATGCTACGGACCACGTTTGTATGTCTGGCGTCGCCATTGGCCTCGTGTTGACCAGCGCTGTACTACATGCCTATTGGAACTACCTGTCGAAGCAGGCATCCGGCGGCATGCCATTTGTATGGCTGTTCGGCGTGTGCTCCATCACGCTTTATGGCCTGCCAGTGCTGATTCTGCTGGTCGTAGACCGGCCTCATATCGGCGCTGCCGGTTTCCTGTTTATCTTCGGCAGCGCCGTGCTGCACCTCGCGTATTTTTTACTGCTCAACTGGAGCTACCAGATCGGCGATCTGTCGCTGGTCTATCCGGTCGCACGCGGCACCGGGCCGACACTCTCCACCCTGGCGGCGATCGTGCTGCTGGGTGAGCGCCCGTCTCCGCTGGCGATGGGCGGCGCACTCCTGATCGCGGTTGGCATCTTTGGCCTGGCCGGCGATCCACGCACGCTGCGGCGAGAAGGTGCGTCGCGCGCCGTGATTTATGCCCTGATGACGGGCGTTACTATCGCCATGTATACGTTGTGGGACAAATACGCCGTCAGCGACCTGCTGATCACGCCGCTGGTTCTGGTGTGGCTGTCGCAAGTTTTCCGGCTGATCATGCTCAGCCCGTTCGCCCTGCGGCGCTGGGATGACGTGCGCCAGGAATGGCACGCACACGCGCGTTACGTGCTCGGCGTGGCCCTGCTCAGCCCGCTGACCTACGTACTCGTACTGACCGCACTGGTGTCCAACCCCGTCAGTTATGTCGCGCCCATGCGCGAGAGCAGCACCTTGATCGGCACCCTGATGGGCACGCAACTGCTGATGGAAGGCCATACACTGCGGCGCGTTCTGGCAGCGGGAGCCATGATGATCGGCGTGACCGCGTTAGGGCTTGGCTGATCGCCTGGTACAGCCCGGCGCAAGTTCAAGTGCGGGTTTTTCGTAGGGGCGACGCTCGCCCCGCCCTGGGCGCAGGCGCCCCTACGGTTCGGCAGCAGCAGCAGCACTCCTACCTAACCGGTGATGGACTTCTGCCCTTGCGTACTAATATCGATCCGTAAATTGAAATGGACGGGAAAAAGGGCTCATCTCGTACAGAAACCGATGCCAGCAAAAAACTCAGCCTTCTTTAGAATTCACTCCGGTATACGAAACACTTGCAGAAAAGACGTTACGTTCTCGTTAGTCTGATCTTTTTTGCGGAAGTAAATGGTTCACCCGCAAGTTGTGTGAAGAAGGAG
>CAYMTN010000311.1:0-5535 GCA_964393335.1 uncultured Anaerolineaceae bacterium | reverse complement strand
CCCGGATGACCCCTGGCGTAGGGGCGTTGCTTGCCGCGCCCTGGATCATCGGGATTCGTGTTCCTTCCTGAGTCAGCCGGTATCCCCTCAGTCATGCCGCAGCGCGACCCGCAGCCCGCCGATCACCATCACCACGCCCAATACGGCAATCGCCACCATCGCACCGATCAAAATCGTCGTGCTGTCGTCGCTGCTGCCGTGGGACACGACACCGGGCACGGGCGCAAGCGTCGACCCCGCCGTAACCGCCAGCGCGACCGCCGATGTGAGCGTGTGAGCCGGTGTGCCGGTCGGCGCAAGCGTCGCGGTGGCAGGCACGGGAGTCAGCGTCGCCGCCGGGAGATCGGTCGGGGAAGCGGTCAGGCTGCTCGCCGGCAGCGCCGTAGGCGGTGCGGTGGGCGGTACGGTGGGCGGTACGGTGGGCGGAGCCGTCGGCGGCGCGGTGACGATTGGCGTCACGCTGGGAACCGGCGTATCGGTGACCGGCTCCGGCGTCGGAGTCGCGCTCGGTGCCCAGATGACCACCTGGTCGCCCGCGTGTGGGATGTCCTCGCGCGTCAGGCCGTTCATGTCGAGCAGTTCGTCGAGCGTCAGGCCGTGCAGCGCGGCCACCGTCCAATACGTTTCACCTTCCTGGATGACGTGCGTCGTCTGGGGCGTGGGCGGGAGCTGCCCTTCGCCCAACTGGACGTACAATTCCTGGCCGGGGATGATGATCGCTTCCGGTCCCAGGTGATTCAGCGCGATCAGGTCGGCCATCGGCACACCGTACACGGCGGCGATGTCCCACACGGACTGCCCCTGCTGCACGACGTGTACAATCGACCCATCTTCGCGCGGCTCGCTGCGCCGCACGGGGATCACAACCGGCCCTGGCGTATCGGTTGGCGCGGCGGTCTGGGTCTGGCCGGGCGGCGGGACGGGCGTGGGCGGCAGCGCTTTGCCGATCATCATGACGTACACGCCATCCGCGTAACCCGCGCCGACGTCGGTGTGAGTCGGCAGTGTCATGCCGGTCTGGTGGACCGGGCTGCTGTCCCACCACTGCACCGCGCCCTGCGCGGATCGCGCCGTGACCCAAATTTCGTAGATGAAACCGCCCGTGTACCCGGCGGCAGCCGCGCGCTGCGTCGGCGTCGAGCCGCCCTCGCCGGTGTGACCGTAATTGCCAGTGGCGACCACCCAATCGACGTGGCGCTGCGCCGCCGCCATCAACTGCAGGTTGATGGTCAGGGCGGGCAGGCCGCGCGCGGCCCGGTACTGGTTCACCGCGTCGATCACCTGGTACGCCTCGCCGGGCTGCGCCGCCAGCCGCGTGCGCGGGCCGACCGGCGCGAACAGCAGCGCGATCACGTACACGACCACCAGCCACCGCAGCAGTTGGGGATTCATCCGCATCATTGCGTC
The DNA here is from genome assembly GCA_964393335.1 of uncultured Anaerolineaceae bacterium. Classification (GTDB taxonomy): domain Bacteria; phylum Chloroflexota; class Anaerolineae; order Aggregatilineales; family Aggregatilineaceae; genus CAYMTN01. The sequence continues at coordinate 4,128 of CAYMTN010000311.1, read as the reverse complement.
CAATCTACGAACGGCTGACAGTGCCCCGCCCCACCGTAACAGGCGCTCGGCAGCGGGATGCCGTTTTCGTCCAAACGGTTCTTGTTAATGTCGTTCAGGTCCACATCCTCCGGGTAGCGCACCGTCACGCAGTTGATCGCCGTATTGGGATTGATCGGCTGGCGGCGCTGGATCAGTGGCACGTCCGGGTTGAAGTAGTTGTACACCAGGCGGCTGATCTCTTCGATCACTTCCCAACTTAGGATCGTCGGCAGGTTGTTGCCGTCAACGTCGCGCTCCCACACGAACACGGACAGCACGTAATCACCGCCCGGCGAATAGACGATCCCGGCGTCGGCGCTGGTTTCGATGCCCCACCCGTTTTTGTGCGCGATCTGAATGCCCGGCGGCACGCCCAGCTCGATCAGTCGGTCGATGCGGTTGCCGCTGAGCAGGTTGATCATCTGCTGGCACTCGGTCTGCGTGATGTCGGTCGGATAAACGGCCATCAAGCCGCTGCCGTAATTCGCGCAGTCGTAAATTTGCGTCAGCAGCAGGCCCATATCTTCGGCGGTCGTCTGTGAATAAGCGTCCGGGTCCGTGTTGTAGGACGTATTCCCGGCATCCGGCGGGCGGCAGACCGCCGCCTCGAACTGGTAATCGCGGTCGGCCACGTCCAGCGGCGCGCTGATAAACGTATGCTCCGCGCCTAATTCCTGCGCCGTACACGATACCTGGTTCAGCCCGTCGCGCAGCGCCGGTTCAACCCCCGCGCCATCACCCGCCACCTGCATAAGCAGGTTTGACGACGCGTTGTTGCTGCACAGGATCGATTCGGTCAGCAGGAAAGCTTCGTCCTGGCTGACCAGCAGTTCTTTGCGAAACAGGTTGATCATGATCGGGATTTTGATCACGCTGCGGGCGCTGTGCGGCACGTCGGACAGGATTTTCACGTTCTCGCCGCTCGCGAGGTCCATCACGTACACCGACACGAGCGAATCGGTCCCGTTGTACGGGAAATCCATGCTGTACGTCAAATCCATGATCGCGTCGCGCAGCGTATCCATATTCTGCTGGGGCGCGGCAGCGGCGACGGTCGGCAGGTCCACGCGGCGGTTCTCCGGGTTCGAGTCGAACAGCGCGCGGTTGACCAACACCATCGCCTGATCGACGTCGAGCAGCCGCCCGCTGGTGCCGGAGCCAAACGTCAGCGTGGCGAGGTCAAAACCCGCGCCGGTCGCTTTGGCATCGTAGCGCTGCGCCAGGTTGTCGAGGTAGTCACGCAGGTCACTTTCGGGATATTCGGCGCTCAGCGGCACGCTCACGGCGGCGACAGGCCGCCGCTCCAGGTAGTTCCAGAACCCGGCCCAGAAGTTTTTCTCGCGGCTGCTCTGCGCGCGGGCGCTCGCCATCATCGCCTCGCCGTTGACGCGGAAGTTGATCTCCGCCGGGTCGAGCAAAATCGGGCTGCCCTCGTAGTATAACTGGACCGGCTGGGCCGCATACACGGACTCGACCCGCGCGAGGGCGTCTTCTTCGCTCAACCCGCCGACCGGAATCCCGGCGATGGTCAAATCGGTTGGCAGCGTGTCTTTTTGATTGCTGTAGGCGACCAGTTCCAACATGCCCAGCACAATCGCACCCAGCAGCAAAATAGCCGAGGCGATTTCCAGCAGCGGGAATTGCAGCCCGCGCGGGCGCTCTCCCAAACGTCCATAGTCCATGCGACACTCTCCTGTCGAAAACAGCCCTCAGCCATCCGCCGTCAGCGGCCAGCCATCAGCCGCGCCGCCTCAATCCCCTGCTGGTGAAACGCGATCAGCGGGGGCAGCGTGTCGCACGAGGCCCCGCGATAACTCAGCAGCTCGCCGTTCAGGTGCACGCGCTGATCGTCCCCGTCCAATTCGCACAGAAACACGATATCCAGGTGCCGGGGCCACGTCGCGCCGCGCTGAATGACCAGGGGCCGCACCGCGCGCACGCGCAAACTCGTTTCCTCGCGGATTTCGCGTTCGGCAGTCTGCGCCGGGTCTTCGTGGCGATTGATCCACCCGCCCGGCAGGCCCCAGGGATACCTCGTGTGAAAGACGTGCTCGACCAGCAGCACGCGCCCGCGCCCGTCCAGCACGACGCCCACCACGCCTGCCGTAAATCGCGGCTGGATGCGCCGCATCAGACGCTGGATCACTACGCCGGACCAGGCATACCGGCGCATCAAGCGCGCCGCCCGCCGCTGCCAGCGCCGCCCCTCGGCTGCCACGACGCCTGATGTCATCTGTGAGTCGTTCACACGCGCTCCCATCTCAGAAACCACAAGAGGCCAAAGTCGCCCGGTGTTCGACGGCGATATGGCCCCCCATATAGACTGCATGATTGCCGAACCGCCCGTAGTGTACCGCGCTCGCCCGCGATTCGCCAGGGACCAAATGCCGCTGTCAAAACCGGCGATCTTTTGTATAATCCAAACCGGTTTCTTACCGTCACGCAAGGCGCGTGAAACGCACGCGCGCCGCCCGCACGGCTGTGCTATACTGGACGTGACTCATTGCTCTAGGGAAACCGTGCCGAGGACAACACGATGGATTCCGCGCCCGAATTTCTAAACCTGTTTATCGAACCAACCGGCGAGTTGATCTACTTTTTGGCGGTGTTTGCCATCAGCCAGGCGACGATGCTCATGGCGCTCGGCCAGCGCCTGCGCGGATCGTCGGAGAAAGCCGCCGGACGTTACACCGTGCTGCTGACCGGCGTCGTGCTGGCGTGGATTGCGATGGGCGCGGGTGGCCTGTATGCCCTGATAACGGACACTCCCGACAACGCCGTGCTGCCGCCGCTCGAACGTGCCGTAAACGCGCTGGTGATCCTGTACGCCGGGGCCGCGCTGCTGGCCGCCGACAGCGGCGAGTCGGAAGACTCGACCTGGCGGCTGATCGGCGCGACGAGCGCTGGCATCGCCCTGGCCTACGCGATCACCGCCGTGCGCTGGCACGGATTGGCCGCCCGGCATGAGTTCAACATGGACGCACTCGGTTACGCCTGGACCTTTGCGCCGGGGCTGCTGCTGTTCACGTACATGGGCTTGCTGCTGTCGCGCTACAAACAAACCGCCGATATCCCGCTGAAGATGGTCTTTTTTGTCGTGCTGCTGCTCGGTTACAGCTACACGCTGGCCCGCATGAGCACCGACGACCTGGAAGGCGACACGTCTGGCGCGCTGCGGCTGGCCTTTTTGACCGCCATGCCGATTGTGACCATCGTCGTCTACCGGCTGGTGCTGGAACGCCTGAACACCGTGATCGACGAAGTCTCCGAGTATGCCGAGGCCGTCTCGCGGCCCCAACTCGCCATCAAGGCGGAGCCGCCGCGCCCGGCGCGCGCCGTCAGCACGTATTCCAGCGCGACCGAGTCGATGACGCTGCTTAAGGCCATCGGCATGATGCTCGAAAAAGAAGACCCCGACAACATCCCGCGCCAGATCGTCACGGCGATTGCCAGCGTGCTCAAAGCGGATGTCGCCGTGCTTGTCTCGCACGATGAAACCAACTGGGCCGACGTCGTCGCCGCGTACGACCACATCCAACAGCGGCTGATCCCTGGGCTGGCGCTGAATCTCGAAGAACAGCCCACGCTGATCGACGCCATCAAAAACAAGATGCAGCGCGCGCTCACGCCGGATAAGAACCTGGACGAACTGGTCGATTTTTACACGCGCCTGGATATCAACCAGCTTGGCCCGGCCTACATCCAACCCCTGCTGCGCAGCGGCCAGATCGTCGGCGTGGCGATCATCGGCCTGCCCTATACCAACCGCGAACTGGAAAAAAACGAAACAAACCTGCTTGAAGGATTGGCTCCCGTAGCAGCCCGCCTGCTGACGCTCAGCCGCGCTGCCGTGCGCGCCCGTTTTGACGCCGAGGAACGCGCCATCCAGGCCATTGTCGAGGGTGAAGCGCCCGACGCGCTCGATCAGCAGAGCGTGCTGGCGATGCGCCAGGAGACGCAGGCCAGCCTGGAACTCGCCCAGGAACAGATCGCGGAACTCAGCCGCCTGGTGCGTGATTTGCAGGTCGAGCTGGATTACGAGCGCAGCCGCCTGGGGCAGATTCTCGAAGATGGCGACGAGGCGCTGACCATCTCGCAGCGCATCGA
>CAYMTN010000310.1:0-5536 GCA_964393335.1 uncultured Anaerolineaceae bacterium | reverse complement strand
AAGGAGAAATGTACAACATGGGCGATAAGATCAATATTGAACCACTGGGCGCGCGCGTGCTCGTTCTGCCAATCGAGGGCGAAGCCCAAACCCCTGGCGGCATTCTGCTACCGGAAACAGCCAAAGAAAAGCCCCAGCAGGGCACGGTCGAGGCTGTGGGGGATTCCGAGGAAATGACGACTGATCTGGCAGTGGGGGATCGCGTTCTCTTCCCCAAGTACACGGGCACCGAGATCAAGTACGAAGGCAAGACGTATTTGCTCATGAACGAGGATGACGTGCTGGCTCGCATCAAATAATTGACTGCCTGCCCATCGCACAACCTCACAAGCCGGGGACACCAACCCCGGCTTATGTTTTTACATCTGCGTATGGTGGAGGACGCACGTCGCACCCGGCATGATGAGACAGATCGACCACGAATAACCTTTACTTTTACACTGGTGCAATCGATAGAGAGAATAGTAGAATTATAACTAAGGTAGCGGTTAGCAGGCGTTACAGCCTGGCGGGAAAAACCAGCATGAGCGATACACTCCCCCTGGAAGACATCCGACCTTCGCCTATCGCGGGCCGCTGGTATCCGGGCAGCACGGATCAGCTAGCTGCCAGCGTTGACGCGTATATCAATGCCGCTGACTTGCCCGCCGTTCAAGGACGGCTGGTGGGCCTGTTGGCACCGCACGCCGGGCACCGCTATTCCGGCCCAGTGGCGGGCTACGCGTTTCGCGCGGTCCGGAATCTGGATATTGACGTCGTGGCGCTCGTCGGCCCTTCTCATTACGCTTTCCCCGCGCGCGTCATCACGACGGCGCATGACGCCTATCAAACCCCGCTTGGCATAGTGCCGGTCGATCACAATGCCCTGGACATCGTACGTCGAACGGTGCCGATTGATGCCGTGCGCAAGGACTCGGAGCATTCGCTGGAAATCGAACTGCCATTTTTGCAGCGTACGCTGGGCAGTTTTCGCCTGATCCCGCTGGCGCTGATCGACCAATCGCTCGAGTTGGCCGAAGAACTCGGCCATGCGCTGGCAACCGTCTTGAGGGGACAAAAAGCACTGCTGGTCGCCAGCTCCGATCTCTCCCATTTTTACCCTGAGCCGGTGGCCAACCAATTCGACCAGACGGTGCTGAATGCCGTCGCGGCTTTTGATCCGGCAGGCGTCATCCGGGCCGAGGAACGCGGGCAGGGATTCGCCTGCGGGCGCGGCGCTATCGCCACCGTGATGATCGCGGCCCAGGCGCTTGGCGCGGATACCGCCAAAGTGGTGAAATATGCCACGTCGGGCGACGTGACACGCGACTACGAACAAGTTGTCGGTTACGGCGCGGCGCTGTTTTTTGCCAGCGCGCCTGCGCCTTAGCTAGCCCGGCTCATTATGTATGCTGAAGTCGCCGTCAATCGCCGCGTGAGCGGTACCTTCCATTATCATGTTCCGGCTGAACTCGCGGGCAAGATCGCTCCTGGGCACCTGGTCAAGATCGGCTTCGGCACCGGATTCACGACCGGCATCGTCGTGGCGCTGCACGCCAGCGCGCCCATTCCCCAGACAAAACCCGTGCTGGAACGGCTCGATCCGCAACCCGTCGTGACTCCGGCCCAGCTTGCGCTGGCGCAGTGGCTCGCCACCGAGACACTCGCGCCGATTGGCAACTGTCTGTGGTTGATGATCCCGCCGGGGCTTGCTAAACGCGGCGATATGCTATACACCCTGCTGGCCGAAACTGTCCACACGCAATCCACCAGCCAGGCCCGCATTCTGAGCCTGCTCCAACGGCGCGGCCCCCTGCGCGGACGCCAATTAGACCACGCGCTGCCTCGTATGAACTGGAAAAGCGCGATGGCGGCGCTGGTCAAAAACGGCATCGTGCAGCAGGAGCCGGTGCTCGATCCGCCTGACGTCAAACCGAAAACGATCCGCACCGTTCAGCTTACCATCCCACCCGAACGAGTCGCCGGAATCGCGCCCCGCCTGGGTCGAGAATCACGGCGGGCAAACGTGCTGGAAGTGCTGCTCGCCACGCGCAAGGGGCGCACGAACGTGAGTGCGGTCATGCTGGCCGTCGGATGCACTGAAAGCCCGATCCGGACCCTGAGTGACCTCGGCGCGGTGAGTCTCGGCTCAAAAACGACCTGGGTCGAGCTGACGCTGCCTGCCCCTGCCATCGCCGAACGGCTGGAAGCGGGCGACTATAAACGCGCCCCCGCCCAAAAAGCTGTTCTGGAGACGCTGCTTGAGGCAGGCCATCCCCTGACGACACGTGACCTGAACACGCCTGCCGTCGCCCGCCTCGAAGCGGCGGGGACCGTCCGCCGTTGGATCGAAACGAGCACCGTCGAGCTGCGGCTTTCTCCGGAAGAAACGCAGCAGCTCATCATCGATCTGCGCGGCGGCCAGCCCTATCTGGACATTCTCCATTTTCTGGCGGATCAAGATGGCGCGGTCGATGTAAAGACCGTTTACGAGCAGACCGGCACCGATCTGGCGCACGTGCAGCGCCTGGCCGATGACGGATTGGTGTCGTTGGGTGAAGCCGAAACCTGGCGCGATCCGTTGATCGATCAGGATTTTGTGCCGACGTTGTCTCCGCCGCTCACCGCTGCCCAGACGCACATCTGGGACGTGATCCGGCAGTACATGGATACCGTCCACTGGGGCGAAATATCACCTTCGCCGGATGTCTCCGGCGTGTTTGTGCTGCACGGCGTCACCGGTTCCGGCAAAACCGAGATTTATATGCGCGCTGTCGAGCGAGTGCTGGCCCAGGGACGGCAGGCCATCGTGATGGTGCCCGAAATCTCGCTGACACCGCAGACCGTGCGGCGGTTTGCGGCTCGTTTTCCGGGGCGTGTCGCCATCGTCCACAGCGACCTGACCGCCGGCGAGCGTTATGATACCTGGCGGCGGGCGCGTGCCGGGGAGATACACGTGGTGGTTGGTGCGCGGTCGGCGCTGTTCACGCCCCTGCCGGATGTTGGCCTGGTCATTCTGGACGAAGAGCACGACGACAGCTACAAACAATCGCCGCCGCTGCCCACGCCTTATTACCACGCCCGCGATACGGCGATTGAGTTGATGCGCCTCACGCGCGGGACGGTCTTGCTCGGCAGCGCAACGCCGAATGTGGTTACTTATTTCCGCGCCGAACAGGGTGAATATGAACTGCTGCGGCTGCCGGATCGTGTGATCGCGCACCGCGAGCGCATCGCGGAACAGGTGCGGCGTTTGAATGCGCCCGCCGCACGTTACCACCCCACCGACGCTGCCGATGCCGTCAGCGCTGAACTGCCGCTGGTGCACGTGGTAGATATGCGCCAGGAACTGCGTGCCGGCAACCGCAGCATCTTCAGCCGCACGCTGCGCACGGCACTGCACGAAGTGCTCGCTCGCGGCGAACAGGCGATTCTGTTCCTCAACCGGCGCGGCACGGCGACGTTTATCATGTGCCGCGACTGCGGCTACATCGCCATGTGCCCGCGCTGCAATACACCGTTGACCTATCACGGGCCGCAGCAGGCCCTGATCTGCCATTACTGCGGCTACAAACGCAGCCAACTCACCGTCTGCCCGGATTGCGGCAGCCAGCGGATCAAACACTTCGGCCAGGGAACCGAACTCATCGAATCGGCAGTGCAGACCGAATTTTCGACGGCACGCACCATCCGCTGGGATCGTGATACCGCCACAGGACGCGAGGCGCACGAACTCATCCTGCACACGTTCAGCGAACGCCAGGCTGACATCCTGATCGGCACGCAAATGATCGCCAAAGGGCTGGACCTGCCGTATGTCACGCTGGTGGGCATCATTTCCGCCGACACGGCGCTCGGACTGCCCGATTACCGCGCCGGGGAGCGCACCTTCCAACTGCTGACCCAGGTCGCGGGCCGCGCCGGGCGGGGCGCGCTGGGCGGGCGTGTCGTGCTGCAAAGTTACCTGCCGGAACACTACGCGATCCGCGCCGCCGCCGATCATGATTACGAGGCATTTTACCGACAGGAGAGCACCTACCGGCGCGAGCAGTTGTACCCACCCTTCCGGCGGCTGGCGCGCATCCTGTTCCAGTATTCCACACCCAGCCGCGCCGAATTTGAAGCCAACCGCGCCGCTGCCATCCTGGCACAGCGCATCGAGGATGATCACTTCACGGCTACCGAGATCATCGGGCCGACGCCGTGTTTTTTCGCCAAACGCAATAACCAGTATCGCTGGCACCTGGTCTTACGCAGCGCCAACCCAACGGCCCTGCTGGCCGGTATCGACATCGCAGATGGGTGGTACGTTGACATCGATCCGGTGGATATGCTCTAGCCTGTCACCGTTTCCATTCACGCCTATCGACCACACAACATCGAACAGGAGCACGTCATGCATGAGCCGTCAGAATGGGTCAGCCTGGGCGAAGCCGCTCAAATCATCGGAGTGCATCCGGCCACGATCCGCAACTGGGCGGAACAGGGTGAGCTGCCGTTCCGGCGCACGCCCGGCGGTCACCGGCGTTTTCGCCGCTCGGACCTCCAGCAGTGGCTGGCGTCGCACCGAGTTGCCAAACCGACCGAAGCGCAGGTCGTCGTACAGACTGCGCTGGGCCGCACGCGCCTGGAAATCGGGAACCGGTCAAAACTGGAAAACCTGGCATGGTATGGCCAGTTGAGCACCGAGGCACGTGAAACCATGCGTCAACAGGGCCTGCGCCTGATGGATTCCCTGATCAACCATCTCGCCAATCCAGACAGCGACGCAGGGCTGCAAACAGCACGCCATGTCGGGCAGACATACGGCACGCTGCTCAAGGGGCAAGGGCTTGTGTTATCCCAGGCGCTGCAAGGGTATTTCTACTTTGTGGATTTCCTGCAAGAAGCGGTGATCCAACTGGCGGAGACGAACGCTGCCCGCCCGTCGACGAGTTGGAGCGATACACTGCGGCAGGTCAACCAGTTCACCCGCCAGACGTTAACCGGCATGATCATCGTCTACGAACAGACCTGAGGAGCCGGACCTTCCTGACAAAAACGGATGCGCCTTCCGGCAAACATCCGTCGGGAACGGTCTCGTTTGGTCGCAGATCATGCTTTAGGACGCGGATAGGGGCGTGTCCCGACCCGCGTCAGGATCACAGCGCCCATCCCAACCGAGCCGAGAATAATCGAAGCCAGCAAGCCGATCCAGAACGTGAACCAGAAAATACTCCACACTCTGAGCAGCAGCGCCAACGTCACGCCGCCCACCGCCGCCGCTACCATGCGCGGCTGGTTGTCCATGTGGAAAAGGCGGAACAGCGAGACTCCAAACGGTGCCGCCAGGGCCGTCCACCCCAACAGGGACAGCACACCAATCACCAGCCACCCCACCAGGACCAGCGGCATCAGCACGAGCGGCAGCAGCAAAATCAACGAAATACCGTAAACCACCGTCAGCCCGACCGCGACCAGCATCGTCAAAAAACCGACGCCGCCAGCCGTCACAGGTGACCGCCGTACCGACTCGGACATGCGCACCAGCGGGCGTGGAAAAACAGCCGTGATCAAC
>CAYMTN010000309.1:0-5567 GCA_964393335.1 uncultured Anaerolineaceae bacterium | reverse complement strand
CAGTCGGGGGTCCTTACGCGTCGAGCGCGCAACCTCCACCGCACGCTGCGACGGCGTCACCGTTCGCAGATCGACAAAACGACCTTCGACCTTAGAGACAAGCTTCGACGTGATCACCAGGATGTCACCCGCTTCGAGTGCCAGCCCGGCTTGTTCCAGGCTGGCGACGATCAGCCGGGTCAGATCATCACCCGGCTGAACGTGGGGTATCCCCGGCAGCGCGACCAGGGTCAATTGCGTGAGTTGCGGACGAGTCTGCACGGTTATTCCAGGCCGGTAATGCGAATGCCAGCGCCCGCCACTTTGTATCGCTTGTTGATATGCAGCAGCACCGGCGTCAAAGCCTCAACCGCGACTGCGTTTGCCAGCGGCCCGGCATCGATGGCACGCATGCCCGCGATCGCTTCGATGAGCGGGAAAACCTCGGCTTTGGCCTCGTCATCATCGCCGCACACCAGCACGTCACAGTTCACGATATGCTTGAGGTTTTGCAGATGGGCGGCGCTGACATTCTGAAAGGCCGCCACCACGCGCACTCCCTCCCCTAACAGAGCTTGTGCCTCCAGGCTGGCGGATTTGCCCTCAGGAACAAATACCTGGCGGATCGCTGGCGGTTGCAGGGGAACCGCCACGTCGACCACAATCTTGCCCTGTACGACATCCGCGATCGATTCGAGGATCGCGTGATGCGCGGAATATGGCACGCTCAACACGACCAGATCGGCCTGTGCCGCCGCATCAACATTGCTCAACCCGCGAATCACGTCTTCGCCCAACTGGGCGTTCAGCTCATCCGCCTTTTGTGCGGCCCGGTCCGCATCACGCGAACCGATCAACACACGGTAGCCGCTCTCCGCCCAGCGCAGCACCAACCCGGAGCCTTCTTTTCCCGTGCCGCCCAATACGGCCACAGTCATCACTTTCGGATCGTTTGCCAATAGTCTCTCCTCCCTTATCCCTCAAGCGTCCGTCTGGCGAAACGCTCATAACGCTCCCACACTTTGGGCGCGTAGGCGCGCGCTGCCGCCGCGATCTCGGCGTCGTCCAGCGTCAGAAGCTGGCGATCACGCATAAGAATCCGCCCGGCAGCAATGGTCGTAGTGACCATCGACGCCTCGAACCCGAAAATAACATGCCAGGGCAGGTTACCCGCCGTCAGCGGCGTGAAGGGGTGATAGTCCACCAGGACCACGTCCGCCGCAGCGCCCGGCACCAATTCGCCGATCCGCTGGCCGGGGAAAAACGTCTCGGCCAGCCGTGCATTATGCACCGTCGCCATACGTGCTATCGCATCACCCTGCGCCCGGCGCGGGTCGCGGTTTACGACCTTGTGCAGCAGGTATGCCGCTTTCCATTCCGCCCACATATTGTTGCTGAATCCGTCGTTACCCAGCGCGACCGGCATACCTTCCGCCAGCATCGTATCCAACGCAGCGGCCCCGACGGCGTTATTCATGTTCGAGCGCGGTTGGTGCGATACCCACGTGCCGGTTTCGCGCAGCATGGCGCGTTCCGCGTCATCGATGTGAACGGCATGTGCGACAATCGTCTTCGGCCCCAGGATACCCAACCGGTTCAGCCGGGGAACAATACGCTCACCGGATTTTTTCAGGCTGTCTTCCTCGTCGGCTTCATGCTCGGCCACGTGGATATGAAAACCGGTATCCAGCCCGTCTGCTGCTTGCACGCACTCACGCAGCGTTTCGTCGGACAGCGTCAGCCCGGCATGCAGCCCAAAAGTGGCCGACACCAACGGGCGATCTTTGGCCGCACGCAGAAACCGCACGTTCTCCGCGATCCCGGCCTGGGCTTTTTCCGGCCCGTCGCGGTCGGTCACCTCATAACACAATACCGCCCGCAGCCCGGCCTGTTCAACCGCCCCGGCGATCACATCCAGGCTCCTGTCAATGAAATTCGGGCTGGCATGGTGGTCGATCAGCGTCGTCGTGCCGTGCTTGACCGCATCCACCAGGCACACCAACGCGCTAAAACGCACGGATTCTTCATCCAGCGATTTATCAAGCGGCCACCATAGGCGCTGTAGAATCTCCGGGAAGTTCTTCGGACCCGGACCGGGAATCGCCAGGCCGCGTGCATAGGCCCCGTAAAAATGCGTGTGGGCGCAAATGCCGCCCGGCATCGCCAACTGGCCGTGTGCATCCAGCCGCTCGGCGTCAGGGTGCTGCGCCAGCAGGTCGGATGACGGCCCCACCGCACGGATGACGCCGCCCTCGATCAGCAGCGCCCCATCTTCGATCACGTCGGTGGAGTCGCCCCAAGTGACAAGTGTTGCATGTGTAATTAACAAGGCCATAAGTCTCTTCACTCTTCGAGCGGCACGTTGACCATCAACGGGCCGCCACACTGTTTAATTGCGTCTAGAATCGCCTTGACACTGACCCGCACGGCTTCAGGCGACCGGTCCGGGTTCAAGGCGATCACCCGCTCGCCACGCGCCGCCGTCGATGCGATGACCGTGCCATCTTCGCACACGATGCGCAGTTGTGCGCCGCCGTCTTCGCTGGCCCGTGACGCCTCCCACACCCGTTCCGACGCGACGCCGGACTGCTCCAGCGCATGATACACACGGTCCACAAACCGGTCGGCTTCGCTGTACAGGTCCGCAATCACGGCTGCCTGCGAGAAGCGGTCCCAAGTCGTGTAGATGAACGTGATCGAGCGTTTGGTCGGGTTCAGGATCGGCGGGGTCTTGCGCCGCAACTCGCCAAGCTGGAGCTTGTAGTAGCGAGCACAGGCGCGGGGATGGGTGGGTTCCTCCGGCAGCAAATCCCGGCGGTGCACCAACTCGATCCCCGTACGCCGTGCAAAGTAGTGAATCCCGCCGTTCAGTTCCCTGAACGCCCTGCTGAGAAAAAACGCGATATACTCCGCGTGAATACCCTTCGGAGCGCGTCCTTCGGGCACGCGATACCAGTGCTCGTACTGCGCCTTATCAAAGTCGCGCTTGCGGTTGATCACGCCAACCAGGACACGATCCTCAGGATACACGCGCCATTCCCTACGCCTTGGCTTTTTGTGCCTGACGATACTCAAGCAGCCTGGCATCAATCTCTTTGACGCGCTGCTGTTCCGCTTCCCACCAGGCCGGGTCTTTTTGGGCGTCGAGTTCCTCGACCGTCTTCCCCTGCTGCTCGACCCAGGTGTAGTATTTCAGGTTGTGCCAGCGGGCGCGGTTATCCATGTCGCCACCCCAGATGTTGTCAGTACGCAGACCGTGAAACAGGCTGCGGACCCGCGCCACTGCTTCGACCTCGTCCACTACGCCGTAGTCACGGCGCATGGCGTCCATCACGCTGCCGTAACGGTCCAGGCCATCGGTTGCCACCGTGACGACGAGGTCGTCCTTGCCCAATCCGTAGTACTTGGCCGTTTTGATCGCGCCGAAGATGTTGCAGATACTGCTGATGCCGACACGCGTCTTCAGGTAATCGACCGTCGCCTGCGGTACGCCGATCCGGTCGACCAGCGCTTTGAGGCCGCCTTCATCGGCGAAGAGCTGCAAACCCAGCTTGGTTTCCACGTCGTCGATAAGCATGATCGCGTCCATGTTGTTAACATTGTGAATCCAGGTCGCGTGTTTGTCGCCGATACCCTGGATGTCATGCCCGCCATAACCATTCAGCGCCAGCGTCGGGCACTGAATCGGCTCCAGGCCGACGATCTTGTGGTCGTACCATTCTTGCTTGAGCCGGTCACCGGCAGCGATGGTGCCCGCGCTGCCCATCGAAGATACATACGCCGACACTTTGCCGCTGCCGATCCCCTGCTCCGCGAGTTCGCGCGCCAGGTCGATGACGGTGTTCCCGGTCACGTAGTAGTGGAAGCGGTAGTTCCCCATCACCTCGAACTGGTTCATGCTGCGCATGTTGGGATCAGAGGTCATCAACTCCTTGACTTTGTCATAAATCTCTTTGACGTTGCTTTCACAGCCCGCCGTTTTGATGACCTGAGCGCCGTATTCCTCGATCATGTCGAAGCGTTCCTGGCTCATTTCTTCGGGCAGAATCACGATGCTCTTGCAGCCCATACGCCCGGCCACATAGGCACCGCCGATCCCGTAGTTGCCCGTCGAAGGCCAGATCAGCGTGTGTTTCCAGGGATCGACGTCGCCAAACAACTCTTTTTCGATCAGCACCGAGTACGTCGCGCCGACTTTGTGGCTGCGCGTCGGGAAGTGAATGCTCGTCAGCAGCGCGATAGGGGTTTCGACCCCGGTCAATTCGGGCGGCAGCACAATATACTGAATCTTGTTGTTCAGGTCGCGCCACGTAATGTTGAACAGGTTGATCGAATTCAGCGGATCAGCCGTCCTGGCTTCAGCCGCTTTGGCCCGTATCGCAGGATCAATCAAATGCGGGTGCAGCATTTCTTCAAACGTCGGGCCGGTGATTAGTTTTCTTTCTGACACAGTGGATACTCCTGATGTTGGTTTGCGCTAAACAGCCCCTGCGGGCCATGCGAACAGAAATGATGTTACACACCACAGAACAGGCAGCGATCACGCGTTATCTTCATCGTCCCAGAAGATCTCGCGTTCCAAAGCTTTCATCTGGTTGTAGACGTAATCGCGGCGGTGAGCCAGGGTGCGATAACGCTCGAAATCTTCGTCGGACATGTTTTCGGTCGCGCCGTTGTGACGCGCCAGCAGCCCGTCGATCTCCTCATCGAACGCTTCGTATTCCAGCACGAGCCGCCGGTACTCCTGTACACGGTTCAGATCACCCGAATCGTCGGCTCGCGTTGGTTGGGGATTATCAGTCATGACGCCACCCCTTCCACCAATACCTATGACCCGCTTGTCGTTCCATCCGACGGTACCCCAACCCTGCCGGATGCGCCATCAGCGACGGATTGCTCCGGCTCAGATGTGTTTTCCCACACCTCGGAAACGATGTAAAGAGGCCGGTGGCGCACCTCATCATGGATACGCGCCACGTACTGCCCCATGATGAAAAAAAAGAACAACTGGAACGAACTCATCAGCAGCACGACAACCAGGGTCGTCGCCTGCCCTTCAAACTGTAGATTGCTGCCAGACAGGCGCAAGAACGCCACCAACGGTACCGCCAGCACGGCGATTAATGCCAGAATCAGGCTGACATAGACCGTCACCTGGAGCGGAAAGTACGAAAAACCTGTGATGGCGTCCAGCGCAAAGCGCAGCATCTTCCGCAGCGGATACTTGGTTTCACCGGCAAACCGTTCCTGGCGCACGTAAGACACACCCGTCTGCCGGAAGCCGACCCAACTCGTCATGCCCCGGATGAACCGGTTATGCTCGCGCATCGTGCTGACGGCGTTCACAACCTGCCGGTCCATCAGGCGAAAATCACCCGTATCGACCGGGATGTCCACGTCTGTGATGCGGTAGATCGTCCGGTAAAAAAGCTTGGCAGTGAACTTCTTGAACCACGTTTCACCCTGGCGCTCTGACCGTATGGCATAAACCACCTGGTAACCTTCGCGCCATTTGCTGAGCAGTTGGAGGATCACTTCCGGCGGGTCCTGCAGGTCGGCGTCGATCACCACAACCGCGTCGCCGCGAG
>CAYMTN010000308.1:584-5612 GCA_964393335.1 uncultured Anaerolineaceae bacterium | reverse complement strand
ACGTCATCGACCAGTTCGTCCAGCGTGACGTATTCGCCGCGCCGCGTGCTCATGCGCCGCGTTTTGCCGCCTTCGACCAGCGTCACGAACTGGTGCAGCAGCACGTGGACCGGCTCCGGGTCGTACCCGACGGCTTGCAGCCCGCGCGCGACGGTCTGCGCCTCGATGATGTGATCCGTGCCGAGGACGTTGATCAGGTAATCGAAGCCGCGATCCAGCTTGTTGATGTGATAGGCGATGTCGGGCAGCACGTAGGTTGGCTCGCCGCTCGACTTGACGACGACTCGATCTTCTTCGTCGCCAAAGGTGGTCGAGCGGAACCACGTCGCCGGTTCGGCGTCGGCGGGCTGTTTGGCGCGTTCTTCCTCGCTGGCCCCCTCGCGCACGACCGCGCGATAAATGTGCCCCTTCGATTCAAGCTGTTCCAGCACGCGCCACACGCTGCCATCTTCATAGACGCTGTTTTCATTAAAAAACGCGTCGAACGAGATGTTGATGCGCGCGAGACTCCCCTCGATCCATTCGAAGATGGCGGATTCGGCCTCGTCCTTGAAGCGCTCCCAGGATTCGCTGCGCAGCGCTTCGCCGTATTTATCGACCAGGTCTTTCGCGATGGTGACCAGGTAATCGCCCTGGTAGCCATCCTCCGGCGCGTCGGCGGGCAGGCCGAGTTCTTCCATGTAACGCGCTTGCAGGCTGCGGCCCAAAAGCTGCATCTGGCGGCCCGCGTTGTTGAAGTAATATTCCATCTCGACCGTGTAACCCAGCGCGCGCAGGACGTTTGCCATCGTGCTGCCGATCACGCCGCCGCGCGTGCGGCCAACGGTCACCGGGCCGGTCGGGTTGGCGCTGACACACTCGACCTGCGCGCGTTGCCCGCTGCCGGTTTCCAGCGCGAAGACGTTGGCCCCGGCGGTGATGATGGCGTCGATCTGCGCCAGCACCCAGTCTTCGGACAGGCGGATGTTCAAAAAGCCGGGGGCCGCTGCTTCGACACGATCGATAAAGTCCGGCGTGGTCACGTGCGCGGCGATGGCCTGCGCGATGTCGAGCGGTTTGCGCCGCGCAAGTGTGGCAAGCTGCATCGCAACCGGGCTGGCGTAATCGCCTAACTCCGGCTTGCCGCTGCGGTGGACCGGGATGGAGTCGGGCAGATCAAACGCGGGCAGGTCCCCGGCAGCCTGCGCTGCCCGGATCGCCTCGCGGATCAGGCTTTCGAGTTGGGGTGGTAGCAGTTTCACGAACCAGTCTCCTCGCTGCATCACATCGTCGGTATCCGGATGAAATATCGCGCCATTGTAGCATATTTGTGCGCGGGGGGAGACTGATTCATCGAATCTACCCAACGAGCGGGATGGTTTCGCGTGCAGCAGGTCCATGCTACTGAACAAAAGCAAGGAATCGTTTTTGTCAGATCGGGCGGACTATGTGAGACTGAAAAACCAAACCTCAACATGCAGTAGGGCCATGAGATTTCTTCCCATACTGAAGCTCTTGAAGGCCAGACGCCTTCCCTGATTTCACTTGAATAAAAACGAGTATATTTTTTATACTATTACTCCATTTACTCATATATATGGGGTAAATGGAGCGAACTTTTCCCATATATAGCGATATACTCTTGATATCAAATGAATTTCGTTCGAATAATAGATGAAGGATAAAGAAGAGACTATGGTGATTGCTTTAGATCATAAGTTCTGTTATAGTTTATAAAGTTCTGCCTGTTTTAGATACATTAAGTGATACAACGAAGCGCGTTTTTGGTTCCAATGCGACCAGAGTATTGTTGCTTGTTTTGGCTTTTTAGGTCACTCGCAAGGAACCAACAGCAATCAAAGCGTATCACAGGAGATAGTGATGGTCAGGAAACAGGTCAGTTCAAATAACCTTCGTTCAGCTGGATATGATCCAGCTACTCGTACCCTGGAGATTGAGTTCCATGGGGGCCGCGTTTATCAATACTATGGCGTACCGAATGATGTATACCAAGCGTTGATGAATGCTGGTTCACATGGCAAGTATTTCAACTCCCAGATCAAAGGCCGATATGGGGATACCCAAATAACGTGACCAACAGGGCACAACAAACGTGAGGAGTAGACAGGCGTAGCATGGCAGGAGAAACACAAAAACCAGGAGAGACTCCCGCAAGGTCTGGCGAATATGAAGAGACTGGACCTCGCGGTGGAAAGATACCGAATCCGCGTCAGGTAACTATTGAACCAACCGACAAGCCGTTACCTCCGACGCAAAAACCAGGCCGCAAATGGAAGCGAATCGGCCCACCCAAACCGTAGTGTAGTAGCTTGGTTCCTTGCTGTGAGAAAACGCCGGATAATTATCGTCCGGCGTTTTTTGCCGCTTCGATCACGCCGTCGCCGCCCAGCGGGACCAGCGTTTCACACGTCAGGCAGCGCCAGCCCCCCTCGACCGGGATCAGGTCCACCACGCCGCACGCCGGACACTGCCATACTTCCTCCAGTGGAATCGAGCCGGTCGGCTGGCTGAAACCGGGCTTGGTCGCCCACACGATGCGGTAATCGACCTGCCACGCCTGGATATCGACGTGCGTCAGGCCCAGGTCGTCGCGCAGGATCGATTCCAGCCGGTCGTGCGACAGGGTGCGGCCCGGCATCAGTCGCGTGTCGAAGCCCTGCCGGTTGGTGATCACCAGCAGGCCGCCGGGACGCAGCACGCGCACCAGCTCGCGCAGCACGCCGCGCGGGTCCATCATGAATTCGAGCGCTTCCAGGCAGGTCACCACGTCGAACGTACCGGCGGGGAAGGGCAGCGTGTTGGCGGGGTGATGCAGCAGGCTGGCGCGGCGGCCATACGGCGCGAGTTTTCGGGCGGCGATGTGCAGCATCTTGCGGCTGAGGTCCAGCCCGATCACGCGTCCCTGAAAGGTCGGCTGTTCGAGCAGCGCCAGCGGGACGCGCCCGGTGCCGGTCGCCACGTCCAGCACCAGCGGCGCGGCGACGTGCGGAATCCGCTGCAAAATCGGCTGCGCGAGGTAGACGTCCTCGTTGAACGGATCGAACTGTTTGATCGCGTCGTAGCGGGAGGCGTATACGTCATACAACCAGACGACCATGCCGCGCCCCAGGTAGATGCCTTCCGTTTTGATCAACAGGTACCATGACACGGCAGCGAAGCCCGCCGCCAGCGCCCCCACGACGATCCAGATCATCGGCGTTTCCGACTCCCCGCGAACCACACGAATCCGGGCACCATAGTAACGTCTTTGCCGGGCCGGTGCTATAATGGGCGCTGGATTTCCGGCGTATCACGGGTGGAGCAGATACCATGTCATTTTTGCGAGGATTTTTCGGCGGCAGCAAGCCGGACATCGCCGCGCTGCAAGCGGCGCACGACGTCGAGGGGTTGATCGCCGCGCTGAGTTACACAAAAGATGCCAACGTCCGGCGTTTGGCGGCGGTCGCGTTAGGCGAATTGGGCGACCAGCGCGCGCGCAAGCCGCTGTCGATTGCGCTGGAAGACGACGACAACGCGGTCCGCGCCGCCGCCGCGACCGCCGTCGGCAAACTGGTCAACCAGGATTGATGACTCCGATCTGCCACGTCGCGGGGTTCCACCCCGCACCCCGGCAGAGTGCCACGCACCCTGCACCCGGAGCAGGTGGCGAGCCGGTAAGCCGCTTGCATCGGCGAAGGGGTCACGCGGCCAGCGGCCCCGTGTGGGAGCGTGAGAGCAGCGCCCAATATGTGTCAACTTAAGGACCAACGTGCGCGTTTTTCGGCTCGCCGACGGTTTACCTCACCCCTCCGCGCTACGCGCGGTGTCCCCTCGCCATTGCATGGCGGGGGGAAAAACCCAGGCTTTTCTCCTCCTCTCCGCGTGTGGAGGTCTCCATATGTGGAGCGAGGCCGGGAGGTGAGGTAAGTTCTTAAATTGACGCCAATTGGGAGGGTGAGAGCAGCGCCCTCACAAAGTTGTCCCCAAATGGATCGTTTCCCCGCTAATTTGACGTGACCAGACTCACGATCTGGCTGGACTGAATCGAGCCGCCGGGCATCGTGGCGCTGGCTTGCAGGTGACCCGACCCGCCCGGCACCACCCACGCGATCAACGCGCCATCCTGCGGCGACAGGTCAGAGCCGATGACCTGCGGCGTGATGCCGGTGCCGGTTGGCGCGAAGCTAAAATCGATGCGTGTCGCGCCGATGGGCGCGTCCGGCCAGGTGATCGTCACCGTCGCACCGGCCTGGAGCGTGTACCAGCCGTTCGCATAGCCCTTGTTGGGCGTGATAGTCAGGGCGTTGGTCTGCCCGCCCGGCGGGTTGAAACTGGGATCGTAGCGTACGGTGAATATGCTGCTGTTGAGGCGCACGAACTCGTTTTCCGCGACGGCCTGGAACGTGTAGTCGCCCGGGGCCGGGAAGGTGTAATCCACAAACGCGCCGTCCCAGGGATCGACATCCGCGCCGATGAAGACCGCCGATCCGTTCGCCGGGTCGTTGACGTAAAAGTCAACGGTGATCGCATTCCGCACGACTCCCACCGATACGCGTACCGTCTGGTAATACGTCACCGCGCGCCCCGTTGAGTCGATCCAGTGTTGGTCCGCCGACAGGGCCTGCCCGAAAACCGGCATGTTCGGGTTGGCGGTCGCGGCTGGGATCGCCGTTGGGGCGGGAGTCACGGTCGCGGGCAGGACCGGCACGTAGAGTTGCTGCCCGGCGTAGATCAATTCCGAATTGGCGAGACAGTTCGCCGCGACCAACTGCTGCACGGTGGTCCCGCTGCGCTGCGCGATCTGGCCGAGCGTATCACCCGCGACGACCGTATACACCGGCCAGGTCGTGAACGGCGTGCAGTTGACCTGCGTCGGCAGCGCCTGAGTCGGCAGCGGCACGGACGTCGGCAGCGGAGTCGCTGTCGGGATGCTGAACTGCTGGGTCGGCAGCGCAAATGTCGGGGTGGCGGTCGGCTGGCGCGCGCCCCCACTGCTCAGATTACACGCCAGCGCGGCACCGAGCAGGGCCAGGCCAGCCAGCAGCAGGC
>CAYMTN010000308.1:0-574 GCA_964393335.1 uncultured Anaerolineaceae bacterium | reverse complement strand
GCAGGCGTGGGGTGGTGGTCGTGACGAATCGCATAGCCGGTTCTCCTCGGCCCATGATGTTAGGGCGTATGGTCTGCCAGCAGCCCGTGATCGATCAGGTAGGCGGCAACTTGATCCGCGACGATGGCATTGCCGCGCGGGTTGATGTGCAGGTCTACCGGGAAATAAACGCTTTCCCCGGCCTGGGCGGCGGCACGCAGCGCGTCGGTCATGTCGATGCAGCGCCAGCCGCGTGCGTCGCACAACGCCCGCATCCGCAGACGGCCCTCGCGCAGGTTATCCAGGTAATCCGCGCCCAACACGTCGATCAGGCTGTCGGCGTACACTTCTTCTTTGGTTGGGATCAGCACGATCACCAGTTGCGCGTTCATGTCGTCCTGAACGAAACGCGCCGCCTCATCCAGTGCGGCGATGCTCAACTCGTAGCCCAGCGCGTTCGACGGGCGGCTGAGATCAAACGCATACAGGTTGTAATCATCCCCGACGCGCATCGACTGGCCGTTGATCGTCACGTATTGGCCCCAGGCGGGCGACTGGTCGTGTTTGGTGCTGCGCCACAGCGTATGGCGGATCA
>CAYMTN010000307.1:0-5612 GCA_964393335.1 uncultured Anaerolineaceae bacterium | reverse complement strand
CGACAGCGGCCTGCCGCCGACCTGGACCATTGGCGCGCCGCTGCTGCTGGTACTGGGGATGATTGTCGGGGGAGTGATCGTCGTGCGCAGCCTCCGAGTACCAGCTACTCCGGAAACACGTCCTTCACCACAAGTGTGAATCCTGGCAGCACGTCGCCGCCGTCGAGTCTGCCATCCAGCGGGACGACGTGCGGTGCGCTGCCCGGCGTGTATACTTCGACGTGTTTTTTATCGGGATCGACCACCCACAGCGTTGTTCCGGCGTGCAGGTAATTTCCAACTTTCAGGCGCAAAGGACCGAGTTCATCGGTTGGGGAGAGCACTTCGACGGCGAGATCGGGCGCGATTGGATTGTAGGCATCGTGCGACGGTTCGGGCTGGCGCTGTTTGCTGACGAACGTCACATCCCGGGATGTACCGCTCGCCTGAGACCACGTAACCGCCGTCCGCGCCGGTGACGTAACCCAACTGCTTACCCTCGAAAAAAACGAGCAGCCGCGCACCAATTCGCATCGCAACGAGTGATAAATAGTTGTTCGATACCACTTCGACGATCTCCCCCCCGATCAACTCAAAGCGCCGGTCGGCATGTTCCGGCAGACACACAAACGCGTCGAATTCCTCGGTAGTGTAGTATTGGGTTCCAACGGCCATGATCGTCCCTCTTTCTCGCTGTCCTACTACTGAGTATACGCCTACTCATCCCCCGCCAGCCGCTTGAGTTCGTACAGCTTGGTGATCGCGTCCAGCGGCGACAGTTCATCGACCTTCAACTCGCGCACGAACGCGATCACGGGGTCCGGGTCCGTCTGGAAAAACGACAACTGAAGCGGGGCGTCGGGCTGGTCCCGCCGTTTGATCACGAAATCGCCCCCGGCAGCTTCCAGTTCCTTGAGAATTTCGTTGGCCCGGTTGATCACCGATTTCGGGATGCCTGCCAACTGCGCGACGTGAATCCCGTACGAGCGATCCGCGCCGCCGGGCATCAGCCGGTGCAAAAATACGACCGAGTCGCCCTCTTCGGCCACTGCGACGTTGTAGTTCGCCACGCCCGGCAGGATGTTCGACAGTTCGGTCAGCTCGTGGTAGTGCGTCGCAAACAGCGTGCGCGATCCCAGGCGCGGGCTGTTGTGGATGTGCTCGACCACCGCGCGCGCAATCGCCATGCCGTCATATGTGCTCGTCCCGCGCCCGATCTCGTCCAGGATCAACAGGCTGCGGCGCGTGGCGTGCGCCAGGATCAGGGCCAGCTCGACCATTTCGACCATGAACGTCGATTGCCCGGCGTGAATCTCGTCCTGAGCGCCGATGCGCGTGAAAATGCGGTCTGCCAGCCCGATCGTCGCCTCGCGCGCCGGGACAAAACTGCCGATCTGAGCCAGCAGCACGATCAGCGCCACCTGCCGGATGATCGTGCTTTTTCCGGCCATGTTCGGGCCGGTGATGATGTGCAGCCGCTCGTGATCGTCAAAATGCGTATCGTTGGGCACGAAACGCTGGCCGTGCAGCATCCGTTCGACGACCGGGTGCCGCCCGTCGTGGATGTCGAGCGCGTCCTCGCCGGTCAGCGCGGGCCGCACGTAACCTTCGCGCGCCGCGACTTCGGCCAGCGAGGCGAACGCGTCCAGGTGCGCCAGCCCGCGCGCCGTGCGCAGCAGCGCCGCCGACCGTGCCCGCACCTGCGCGCATAGTTCGTCAAACAGCCGCTGCTCGATCTCCAACAGGCGTTCTTCGGCGTTGAGGATCAGCGCCTCATAATCCTTCAAGTCCGGCGTGATGTAACGCTCGGCATTGACCAGCGTCTGCTTACGTATGTAGTCGTCCGGCACTTTTTCGGTGTTCGCACGGCTGACTTCCAGGTAATACCCGAATACTTTGTTGAAGCCGACCTTCAGGCTCTTGATGCCGGTCCGCGCGCGCTCGGTTTCTTCCAGGTTGGCGACCCAGTCTTTCGCGTCGCGGCTGGCGTTGATCACGCCGTCCAGTTCCTCGCTGTAACCGGGCCGGAACGCGCCGGTCGTGTTCATCACGGCGGGCGGATCGTCGGTGATGGCGCTGTAAATCAGATCGACCACGTCCTCGCACGGGTCCAGCAGATCGGTGATCGCGGCCAGCGCCGCCGCCGGTTCGATCAGGTCGCGCAGCTCCGGCACCGCTTCGAGACTGCTCGCCAGCGCCAGCAGATCGCGCGGACCGGCCCGCCCGACCACCAGCCGGTTCGCCAGCCGTTCCAGGTCGCTGACGGGGCGCAGCCCGTCGCGCACCGCCGCCCGCGCCGTACCAGACTCGTACAGCGCCTCGACCGCATCCAGCCGCGCCTCCAGTCGCGCCCGGTCCAGCAACGGCTGCCCGATCCACGTGCGCAGCAGGCGCGCGCCCATCGGCGTGACCGTGCGATCCAGCACGTCGAGCAGCGAGCCGAGTTTGCGCCCCTCGCGGATCGTTTCGGTCAGTTCCAGGTTGCGGCGCGTGGCGGCGTCGAGTGTCATAAAACTGGTGATCGAATAGCTGTGAATCGTGCCAAGCTGGTCGAGCGCGCCGCGCTGTGTTTCCTGCAAATACGCCAGGATCGCGCCCGACGCGCGCACGGCCAGTGGTTTGTCCTGCAAGCCGAAGCCCGCCAGCGTGGACACCTGAAAATGGTCGAGCAGCGCCTGCCGCGCGAAACTGTGCTCAAAGTGATAATGCGGCAGCGGGCTGGCGTGCGCGCCGCGCGGCAGGGTCACTCCGCGATCCGCCCACGCCGCCGGGATCAGCACCTCGCGCGGCTCCAGGCGCGCCAGTTCTTCGACGACGGCCATCGTCGCGCCGTCGCCGTCGAACTGAGTCGCGGCGAATTCGCCGGTGCTGATGTCCACGTAAGCCAGCCCGACCGCCGCCCAGCCCTCACCCGTCCGATCCGGTTCCGGGGCGAGCGCCAGCAGGTAATTGTGGCGCGTATCGGCCAGCATACCCGGTTCCATGACCGTACCCGGTGTGACCACGCGCGACACTTCGCGCGGCGTCAGCCCGCCGACCGGTTCGTTGCCGACCTGTTCGATCACCGCGACGTGATAACCGCGATCTACCAGCTTGGCGATATAACCTTCGACCGCGTGATGCGGCACGCCGCACATCGGCACGCGCTCCCCTTTTTTGACCGGGCGGCTGGTCAGCACCAGGTCCAGTTCGCGGGCAGCCGTCTCGGCGTCGCCGTCGAACATTTCGTAAAAATCGCCCAGGCGAAACATCACGATTGCGTCGGGGAACTGGCTCTTGAAGTCCAGGTACTGCTGGCGAGAAGGCGTCACGTCTGACATAGGGTTTTCAACAATTCCTGTTTGGGATATGATCACATCAAGCGCGTGCTGCTGAAAATACACCGGTGCGGGCGCGGCGTTGGGCCAGGATGGGATCGTCGCCCTGCCATCGACGGTGTATTCTAGCAAGGGCGCACGTGCCCGACAACCAACCGGCACCGGCGGGGATTCCTGGGGGCCGGGCCGGGCACCGGCACGTTTTGATTCCACTGAAAGGACAGCAAATGGACTATCGCAACTTGGGGCGAACTGGCGTTCCTGTGAGTATGTTATGCCTGGGGTGCATGAACTTTGGCACCGAAACCCCGGAAGCCGACGCGATGACGATCATCGACACCGCGCTGGACGCCGGGATCAATTTCCTGGACACGGCCAACGTCTACGGGCGCGGCGCGAGCGAAACCGTCGTCGGTAAGGCGCTCAAACGCAACGGCCAGCGCGACCGCATCGTGCTGGCGACGAAGGTTCACGGGCGTATGGCCGACGACAGCCCGCTGGCAGCCGGCAGCAGCCGCCGCCACATCATCGAGCAGTGTGAAGCGTCCCTCACGCGCCTGCAAACTGACCGGATCGACCTCTACCAGCTTCACCGCCCCCAGTCCGACATCCCGATTGACGAAACGCTGCGCGCGCTGGATGACCTGATCCGCGCGGGCAAGGTGCGCTACATCGGCACCAGCAACTTTCCGGCGTGGAAAGCGCTCGAGGGGCTGTGGGCCGCCAAAGAGTATGGCCTCAACCGTTTTGTCAGCGAACAGCCGCCCTATCACCTGCTGGATCGCAGCGTCGAGCGCGAGCTGATCCCGCTGGCGCAGAGTTACGGGCTGGCAGTGATGCCCTGGTCGCCGCTGGCACGCGGTTTTTTGACCGGAAAATACCAGCGCGGCGAACCGGTCCCCGGCGACACGCGTTTTGCGCGTGATGCCCAGGCACCTGCCCCGTTCGTGCGGCGCGGGCGGCAGCACTTCAGCGATCTCGCCTACAACGTGCTGGACGTCGTGCGAACGCTGGCCGACGAGAAAAACTGCACGCCAAGCCAGGTCGCCATCGCGTGGTTAGCGCACCAACCCGGCGTCACCAGCCCGATCATCGGGCCGCGCACGATGGCGCACCTTGACAATTACCTGGGAGCGACCGAAGTCAGCATCACCGACGAGGATCGCGCACGGCTGGACGAGGTCGCCCCGCCGGAGCAGGCCATCGTGCCCTATTTCGTCGGCACGATGATGGACTTCAAGCTGTCGGTATATCGCTGGTAAGGACCTGTTCGAACCGGTTTTCTTGTGCTACACTTAAGGAACAATTGGAGTTTGATCAATGAGTGAGGAGATCATCATCGGGGTTGATCTGGGCGGCACGCAGATGCGGGCGGCTCGTTTTGACAGCCAGTTGAACCTGCTGGAGCGTGTCTCCGCGCCCACGCGCGCCCAGGAAGGGCCGGATAAGGTCATCGTGCGCCTGCTGGACCTGATCGCGCGTGTCGTGCCGGATTCCGTCGAATCGGTGGCCGGGATCGGCGTATCGGTTCCTGGCCCGATCAATCCCCATGCTGGCACCATCGTCGCGCCGCCCAACCTGCCCGGCTGGCATAACGTGCCGGTGCGCAAACTGGTGCAGGAACGGTTTGGCTGCACAACCTACCTGGGCAACGACGCCAACGTCGCCGCGCTGGCCGAAGCGACGCGCGGCGCGGCGCACGGCTATAAATACGTGGTCTACCTGACGGTCAGCACCGGCATCGGCAGCGGTCTGATCGACAACGGGCACCTGGTTGTCGGCGCGGATGGCCTGGCGGGCGAAGCCGGACACATGATCCTGATCGTGGACGGCGAGGTGATGGACCTGGAAAACGCTGCGTCCGGCACGGCCATCGCGCGCTGTGCAGTCGAACAGCTCAAAGCGGGGGCTGAATCGAGCATCCGTGACAAGGTCAACGGCGACCTGCACAGCGTCACGTCGAAGATCGTCGGTGAAGCCGCGCTGGAAGGCGACGATCTGGCGGTATCGTTGATCGAGCGGGCTGGCTATCGTGTCGGGCTGGGCATCGTCAGCCTGATGCACATCTTGAACCCGCAGATTATCGTCGTGGGCGGCGGCGTCAGCAACGTGGGCGACCTGCTGTTCAAACCGATGCGGCGCGCCGTCGAGCAGCACGTCATGGACCCGATGTATTGTGAGCACGTGCCGATCGTGCAGGCATCGCTGGGCGACAACGTCGGTTTGATCGGCGCAGCCGCGCTCGTCAGCACGCGCGGCGGAAGTTACCTGTAACCGGGACGCATCCGGCAGTGCTGCGCCCGCGCCGGTGGTCTC
>CAYMTN010000306.1:0-5736 GCA_964393335.1 uncultured Anaerolineaceae bacterium | reverse complement strand
AGTTGACGGTCGCGCTGAACTCCATCATCTCGCCACTGCCGGTGAAGGCGTACCAGACGCTGTGATACGGGAGATAATAACCACAACTGGAATACGGGTCGTCAGCGGCCAGGGTCGCGTAGAATGTATCGGCGATGGTATCGGTGAAGGGTAATGCACCGGTCAGGTCGGTGGCGTGGTCGAAGTCGTTGTTGGGCGGCACCAGCGCGGTCACGTCCGCCGCCTGGAAACTCAACGATCCATGCTCGTCCGGATAGTAACCAGACACCATAACGTAGTAGGTGTCGCCGGGCGTGGTGACTATCTGCACACGCGGCGCTGAGTAGTCCGATTGGCAGGCGACCTCGCTCAGGCTGCCGCGCGTCCCGGTCCACACCGAGACCACCGCCGAAAAGTTGACGGTCGCGCTGAACTCCATCATCTCGCCACTGCCGGTGAAGGCGTACCACACGCTGTGCTCCGGGATATATCCACAACTGGAATACGGGTCGTCAGCGGCCTGGGTCGCGTAGAATGTGTCTGCGATCGTGTCAGTGAAGGGCAGCGCGCCGGTCAGGTCGGTGGCATGGTCGAAGTCGTCATTGGGCGGCACCAGCGCGGTCACGTCCGTCGCCTGGAAACTCAACGATCCATGATCGCCCGGATAGTAACTCGACACCATGACGTAGTAGGTATCGCCGGGTGTAGTGGCTATCTGCACACGCGGCGCTGAGGTGCCCCATTGGCAGGCGACCTCGCTCAGGCTGCCGCGCGGCCCGGTCCAGACCGAGACTACTGCCGAGAAGTTGACACTCGCACTGAACTCCATCATCTCGCCACTGCCGGTGAAGGCGTACCACACGCTGTGATACGGGAGATAATAACCACAACTGGAATCCGGGTCGTCGGGCGCAGCAAATGCATACGATGTATCGTCGATCGTGTCAGTGAAGGGCAGCACGCCGGTCATATTGGTGGCGTAGTCGAAGTCGTCGTTGGGCGGCACCAGCGCGCTGATGTCACTGGCGTCAAACTGGAGCACCCCATGTGCGTGATCTCTGCCGGATACCATGATGTAGTAGGTTTCACCAGGTTCCGTTAGCAGCCGGAGGTATGCGGCATCGGATGACATGTAATTGTCCGCACAGGCGACCTCGGTCAGGCTGCCACGTGAGCCGGTCCAGATCGACAGTACCGTGTCGTAGGCCGACCCCGCCGTGTCAATTTCTAGCGCCTCGCCGCTGCCTGAAAACTTATACCACACAGTAAGGCGCGGCGGTTCGCTCGCCCACGCGCAGCTTGGCAGCGGGTCGTCGGTTGCCAGGGCTGAGTACGTCGTGTTGATACTACTGTCGGCGAAGGGCAGCGCACCGGTCAGGTCGGTGGCATGGTCGAAGTCGTCGTTGGGCGGCACCAGCGATGTGATGTCGTCGATACTGAGGGTGAGATCTCCACCGCGCCGGTTGTTTCCGGCGGCCATCAGGTAGTAGGTCTGTCCGGCGGCTAGCGCCCCCGGAGGCAAATTGAGCAGTGTCGTGCCGTCAGTTCCGGTCCCCGTATCGCATACCACTTCGCTCAGTGCGCCCGGTATCCCAGACCAGATCGACAGCACTGTCTCATAGTCCGATCCTTCGGTACTGAATTGGAGCGTACCTGTGGGAGCAGTGAACTCATACCATGTCGTGCGCCAGACATCAAGACCGCAGCTCGGGATCGGATCGTTACTCGCGGGGGTGGATGTGCCGGTCGCCCCCGTTGTGCTGAACGGCCAACTTTGGATGCTCGCCGCGCTGCCGATGTCATCATTGGCGGGCTGCGGCGGAGGGGGATCGGCCTCACACGAACTGACCATCACGGCGTTTTTGATCGAGGTCAGGCTGTCGAAATCCTCCAGCGCGAAGATATGCTTGCTTGGGTCGGTGACGAGCGGCACCATATCTTCCGCCAGGGCATACGAACCCACTGTCACCCCCAGGACGGTTGTCCCAGCCTGTTTGAGCGTGTTAGCATCGGTCCGTGAGAGAGGGCCGCGTCCTTCCTGGCCGTCGGTAATGATCACGACCGCGCGTGGGACAAAGTAGTCACGGGTAGACCACAAAAACTCGATATCGGCCAGACGCAGGCCGCCATATAACGTATCTCCCGAACCCCCGCCGTAGTACATCTGCTCCATCTGATCGAGGATAAACAGGATGTCGTCCTTGTTATCCGAAAGGGCAATTTCGGTTCGGGCGTAGTCGGAGAATTGAATCAGCGCAATACGTGTCTGCGTCGGGCCGATCTCGAACGTATTGACCAGGTCGGCGATGAATGCCTTCATTTGCAGGTAATTGTCGTGAGGGATGCTGCCGGTGCTGTCGATCACCAGTGCCAGTTCGAGGGTATTGCCACACGTGAGAATACAGTGAGCTGGCGCTCGGTCGAGGTACTCGCTCACCGACACCTTCCCGGCAATCGAGTCACCCGTGCCGGAATAACCGTCGCCGGATGGGCCGTCGTCGGTCCCCCACCAGTTGCCGTTCGCCACCAGATCGTAGTCGGACGCTGTTTGCATGTACACGCCGCCGCCGATGGGGGCGCTGTTGCCTGTGATGCAGTTATCGCTGTCTGTGAACGGCGCCAGACCAAAAGTCACACCGCCAATTGCGCCGCCCCAATTGCTGGCACTGTTGTTCTTGAAGGTGTTCTGTACCAGGGCAACGGCGATTTCGTCGCCGAGGATGCTATTATAAATCGCGCCACCATAGCCTCCTGGGTCGCCCTGTGCCGCATACGCCATGTTTCCGATGAACAATGTATTTCCAATGCCCAGAGATGACCTTGTTACGTCGGTTGGGTTAATGTTATACACAGCCCCGCCGAACGGCGCCGCGTTGTCCTGAAACGTGCTGTCAGAGATTTCCGAGTAACTCTCCCCATCCAGTTGGCCCATCACATGATAAATCGCCCCGCCAAGCCAGGAAGACGTATTACCGGTAAACGTGCTGCTTTTTACCGACAGGTGGCCACGATCGTTGGCGATGGCGCCACCGTCACCAGCCTGCGAGTGGTTGCCGGAGAAGACACTGTCCGAGATGTTCAGCAGGCCGGTGTTATAGATTGCGCCGCCGTTACCGCCGGCTGAGTTGTTCGAGAAGACACTTTCAGTAACGGTGAGAGTTCCGTCTCCAGTAAGGGGGAAAATCCCGTCTTCAAACGCGATAGCTCCGGCGTCGTTGTCGGGCGAGTGATTATCACTGATCGTGCAGCCGCTGATCGTCAATCCGCCTTCATCCACGAAAACTGCACCGCCGGCGGCGGTTTGCACATTGCCGCCGCGCAGCGTCAGGTTTTCGAGCATTAACGAGCCTGATGCCATTTCGAAAAAACGGAATTGAGGTGCCCCGGCGGAGCGTTCGATGATCGTCGTCCCTGCCCCGTCGCCGTGAATGGTAATGATGCTGCTGATGACCGGCAGGCCGTTATCGCCGTTGTCCGCCGCCGTCAGCGTATAGGTGCCCGGTTCCAGGTAGATAACGTCCGGTACACCGTTGCTGTTGGCCTGGTTGATGGCGCTAATCAGGCCCGCCACATCGCCGCTGCTGACATGCAGGTCCGACGGAGCCTGATCGCGGATCGCGGCATCGAGCTGGAGGCGTGGCAGCGTGGTGTTGGTACGCGTATCCGTAACCGGCTGGCCGGTGTTTTTAAATGCCGCCAACACCTGGTCGACGGAAGCATCAGGGTACGCGCTCTTGTAGACGGCCCAGGCCCCGGCGACGTGCGGCGCGGCCATCGACGTTCCGGTTTTTTCGTGGTACCCGCCGCCCGGCATCGCTGAGTTAATATCCTCGCCGGGGGCCAGCAGGTCCACGAAGCTGGCAATATTCGATCCCACATCCACTACCCCCGAAGAATAATGCAGCCAGACCTCATCCGAGTCAGTCGTCGCCGCCACCCTGACGGCGCTCGAGATGCAGGCTGGTGTCTCGACAGCGCTTTCGTACCCATCGTTTCCGGTTGCGATCACGGTAGCGATATTCACCGAGCGCAGCAGATCGATCATTGCTTTGTAGGGACTGTAGATGTCATCACAATAATGCCAAAACCCCACTCCCCGTGAGCCCAAGCTCATGTTCACGGCAGCAATATGGTGCTGGTCTCGCAGCTCGTAAACCCGGTGCAGGGCATTCATCTGATCGATCATGTAAGATCGTTTACAAGGCGCTCCTTCATTCAGCCCGCATACTAGCCAGTTGGATTCTCGATGGAACACCTGGATGGCGATGATATCCGCCGCACGCGCCACACCGCTGTTCCCCGCCGCGATCCCGGCAACGTGCGTACCGTGGCTGCAATCAACATCCGTGCATCGATCCAGTGCCGCCGCGTCTATCCCTAACTGTGTCTCCTCCCCGTTAGGGCACAGTGACGAATCGCTGTCATCTGATGGCGACGAAAAACAGGCGCCGTCGACGACGCGGGATTGGCCGCTGTCATCCAAAAACGCTGGGTGATTGCGGTCGATGCCCGAATCCAGGATCGCCACAGTCCAGCCCTCGCCACTGTACCCCTCGTAGGTGCCGTCGGGGCGTGCGCCAATAATCCTCGTGCTGTCGTCAAGCAAGGGGGCCATTGCCACATCCTCGAAGATCGAGACGAATTCCGGTGCCTGGATGATCTGTTCCAATGCGGATGCGTCCACAACCAGCCCCACATAGGGAATCACCCAGTCGGTCGAGAGCACGCGGAAACTCGGCCCCGAAAGGCGACCGAGCAGGTTCTCGCGCGTTACCCGGATGGCAGCGCTCTGCGTTTGCATGAACTGCTCGCTGTAGCCTTCGGGTCGGAAGGCGACATTCAGCTCGACAATCACGCGGATCGAGCCGTTCTGCCGCACCTTTTCGAACAAATCCTCGTAGCCAGGCGGCACGTGCGGCGCGCCGGGCGTAGGGGAAGCAACATTCGACGGCTCGCCCGCCACATCCGCGGCCACATCGCCGGCAGACGCCGCCATTTCGTCACCCGGTTGAGCCAATGTTACTGCATCCCCTGTTGGTACCGGGGTGTCCACAGCGGAATCCGCAGACCCCGTGATCGGTTGGTGAGGTACCGGAACAATGTTGTCCGGTGCTGAGGATTGTGCAGACCCAGAGAACGATAGATTCACAACCTCGTTGTTGCTGCCTGCATCTGGTGGAATGGCAGGCGCTTGCCTAGCAGAAATAATGGCTTCGTTAGGTGCAATCTCTTGAGATGTGTCGACAATTGAGACTGGTTCATTGTGCGGGGGGTACAGTTCAGCAGGCACACCCGCCGGTTCCACACGACCTATCGGCTGTGGAACCGGCGTTTCGATGTCGCCTGCAACAGTCCCTTCCATCTCCATATTCTCCATCGGGGAGGCCGGGGGCGCAGGTGGAGCATCGGTCGGTGCGACAAGCACCGGAAGCTTAAACTCAGTCGGGGGAACCATATCATCATGCGATGATGCATAAAACACGTCTCGCCCCACAGCTACCACCGTCATGATGGCAGCAACCGCAATAATCAGTCCTACAAAAATAGAAAAGAGCCTTGAAACCCGCTGAACCTGAGGCTTCGCCATCATCGCTTCCCCCTATGGGCACCGTAGCCCAAAAACGGCCTTCTACTAAAGTATATTACAAGGCACTGTAGAAAAATCTGTAAATTGTGAAAAACACGTGAAAAATGACACACATGACTAGTGGACTAACCGCCCTGAATTGACGGGTAAAGACGCTTGAGCTTGATACG
>CAYMTN010000305.1:0-5784 GCA_964393335.1 uncultured Anaerolineaceae bacterium | reverse complement strand
GGGTTGGGCGCTGGGGCTGCTTGCTGGTGATCGTGTTGACATCCATCGGGGCATTCGCCGTATTCTGGGTGCTGATGCGCCTGCTCGACATGGTCGTCTGAAGCGCCACCAGCCGGGCATTATTCCGGGCTGGGTTCAAGGCAGGACGGCAGCGCCATCACGTCCCGCGGCCATGCCTGCCCGTAAAACGCCAGGTATTCCGCCACGTGCGACGACCAGTAATCCACGTCATGATCGCCTGTCGGGTTGATCAGGTATTCATGCTTGATGCCGTTTTCACGCAGAATGTCAGACATCCGGATCGCGTTGGTGCCCACGTAATCATCCGCGCCGTTATCCATGTAAATCCGTAACGGGAATTTGTCCAGGGTGATACGTCCGGCCACATCCAACGGGTTGACCGCTGGCGGCGCGTTATCGACTTCAAAGTGAGGGCTATGCCCGCCCAGGGCGCTGAACATCTCCGGGTGGCGCAGCGCAATACTGAACGCCCAAAACCCCCCGCGCGATATGCCGCCAATCGCGCGCCCCTGCCGGCTGCCCCACAGGCAGAAATCCGCCTCAACCGCCGGGATCAGCTCATGCAGGATCACATCTTCATACGACTGCCCCTCTGGCCGGTCGTTGTCCTCGGCAATCGGGTTCCCATCCGGCATCACCAGCACCATCGGCGGCAGGCTGCCCTTGGTGATCCCCTGATCCATCACGGCAGGTGCGCCGAGATCGTCCCACATGGCGTCGTCATAGCCCGTGCCATGCAGCAGGATCACATACGGATAACGCTGGAGCGTATCGTAGAAACAAGGCGGAAGGTAGATACGAAACGACACGTCATCCCGCGCTATCGTACTGGCGAACGACGAACGGATCACCTGGCCGGTTCGTTCAGAACAGGTGAACGGCGTAGAGGACGGGATCGCTGTCGGCGGCGGCACCGGCGTTTCTGACGGAACGGGCGTGTTGACCACGCCACCCGCGAAGGCGGTAGCCGGGGGCGCGCTGTCTGCTCCCCCGCCCAGCGGCGGCGACGGCGAAGGCTCGATGATACGGTCCGGGGTTTCCCCCGTGACCACGATAATCTGCGGCGTTTGATCTGGCGCGAGTGGTTCGCAGGCGGCCAGCAGTGCAAACGTCAGGCAAACGAACAGTAGGGTCATAGCGCTTTTGGGTATCATGGTGCAAATTATATGTCGTTAGGGGATCGGGAACAACCGCCAATTCGTGGTTGGCGGTTCGGGCCGAAAGCCTTACAATCCTGTGGTATTCTGAGATGTATTGGAATCGTCATTGGACGAGCATAACACAAGAATTGAAGCTGTAACCCCATGACTACAACGCAAAACATGCAGCCGGTCCGCGCAGCAGGGCCGCGTGCAGGTCATCATACGAGCCGCCCCTCGCACCGCTGGCGGCGGCGAATATGCAGCCATCTGCGAACGGTGTTTGCGCGGGGCGATTTCAGCAGCCTGCTGATTACGTGGGCGCTGATGATCATCACCGCACTGGCATTAAGCACTGCCCACTGGACTCCCGACATGGATTCGCTGGCCGTCGTCAGTTTTTTCGCGGTCGGTTTGGGGTTCTTGCTGGCCCGCAGCCACTATTCCGAGTTGATGTCGTTGGTGCTCAGTTCTGTGTACAGTATCGCCGTGGTGCTCGTCGTCACGGCTGTGGTGCGTGTCGATAACGGCTCGCTGTGGGACCGCACCGACATCCTGATGACGCAGCTCAAAGTCTGGCTGAAAGAGGCCCTTGCCGGCGGCCAACCGGCTAACGACGACGACGCGTTTATCGTTTTTCTGTCTGTGCTGTTCTGGTTCATGGGGCACAACGCGGCGTGGCACGTTTTCCGTGTGGATCGCGTGTGGCGAGTGATCATTCCCACCGGGTTGGTGTTGATCACCAACCAGTTTTATTACCAGGGTGACGAGTCGCTAGACATCTACCTGGCGATCTTCGTAATTTTGTCGCTGCTGCTGTTGATACGCTCGCACATCGACAGCCGCGAGTATGACTGGTTTGTTCACCGGATCAGCTTCCCAAACTACGTGCGACGCACGTTTTTCCGGGCTGGCGGTGTGCTGGCGCTGGTGTTCGTCTTCGCTGCCTGGCTCGCGCCAACCGGCCAGGACAACAAAAACCTGGACCGTGTTCGAGACCTGCTCTCCGGCGATTCGTTCATGCAGCTGGCTGACCTGTGGAACCGGCTGTTTTCATCGCTGGAAGGCGAGGGTATCGCCACTGCCGATTATTATGGTGGTGACGAATTGCAGCTTAGCGGCGCGATCCAGCTTGGCGATCAGCCGGTGATGTACGTCAAAGCACCATTCGGCCCCCGGTACTATTGGCGCTCCACTGTCTACGATTCCTACGATTTTGGCTCGTGGCGCTGGCGGCACGTACGCACCGTGCGCGCTTTTACCGACGATCCCGGCCTCAAGCTGAACATCGGCCCTGCCCTGCCCAACGCGCGTCGTGACGTTCAGCAGGAATACACGATGTTGATCCGTGCCTCGCAGCTCGTGTACACCGCCCCGCAGCCCATCGAACTGGGGCTGCCCGTCGAGGCCGAACTGGACTGCGTCGACGACCTGGGGCGCGGCTGCGTCAACGATAACCGCCAGTCCGACGTGGCCATCATCCGCGCCCGCAAGACGCTGCGCATCGGCGACACGTACAGCGTCATCTCATCGATCAGCACCGCCACAGCGGCCATGCTGCGCGCCGCCGACCCGACGTATCCCGAATGGGTGCGGCGGCTTTATTTGCAGGGGGCGAATAACGTCGCGCCGTCCGTGCGCGAGTTAGCAGTGCAGATCGTCACCCAGGCCAACGCGGTGACGCCCTACGACAAAGCCAAAGCTATCGAGCACTGGTTACGCGCGAATATCCAATACAACGAAACGATTCCCGCCCCGCCGCGCGGCAGAGACCCGATTGAGTGGTTTCTGTTCGAGGAACGCGAGGGCTACTGCAACTACTACGCGACGGCGATGGTGCTCATGCTGCGCTCGTTGAACGTCCCGGCACGCATGGCGGCGGGTTTTGCACAGGGCACCTGGGATTCCGAGCGCGGCGCGTTTCTGGTGCGCGAGCGTGACGCCCATACCTGGGTCGAAGTCTATTTCTCCGGTTACGGCTGGGTCGAATTTGAGCCGACCGCCGATGAAGCGCCGCTCGACCGCCAGGACGATGAGATTCCGCAGGCCATCCTGCCGACTGTCACGCCAGTGCCGACGCCGACGCCGCTGCCGACTGCCACGCCGACCGCCGCACCGCCCACCGAGGAAAGCGGCGCGAACGCCACACCAACTGGCCAATCGCAGGCACCGTTCGTGCCATCGACCGTCACGCCGACGCCAACACCGGCCCCGACTGCGACCCCACCACCCCCGCCGGATATCACTCGTGTTGACAGCGGCGGCGGGACCGACGTTTTACGCGTGGTCCTGCTGACACTCGGCATTCTCGTACTGGTCGTGCTGGCCGTCGTGCTGATCGTGCTGTTTGCGATCTGGTATGTCGAATATCGCGGGCTGGGCGGCCTGAACACGATCCAGCGCGCCTATGCGCGGATGGTCATTTACGGCCAGTGGTTGGGGCTGCGGTTTGCCGAATCCGCCACCCCGGACGAGCGCCGCCGCCATCTCGTCAACGAAATCCCGGAGGGCGAACAGCCCATCAACGCCATCACACGAACCTATATCGAAGATCGTTACGGCGAGCCAGCCAACCCGGAACTCAATGAGACGAATACATCCCTGGCGGAAGAAGCCTGGCACGTTGCGCGCCAGACGTTCATCCGGCACAAGTTCGGCAGGTGGCTGGGCCGGGGTTGATCGCGCGCCGGATCGTTCGCGCGTGAGAAAAACAGCAGGGAAATCGCACCAAAATCGCATTGGGGCTTTGCCCCATACCCCACAAGCCTTTTGGAAAAGGCTTGACCGAAAACGCAGCGTAGTCGCCGTGTGATGCCGGGTGCGGGGGCGGTGCCACCGCAATTTGACGCAATCCTCTGAGAAAAACAGCCTTGACTCCGGCCAATCGGGCTGGTATCATCGACCCGTAATCAACAGGACGCCAGCCTTGCTGGCCCTTTACCGCAGACAGCAGGTGCCCGCTTCATCAGGGCTTAATCGACCATCGTTTTGCCTGCCGAGGTGAAGACCCCACCGGACGTCCAATCGTTCTGGTACGACTTGGCATGTTACGGTCTTCGCCCATGCGCGGAGACCGTTTTTTTGTGGGTCTCCTCTGCGGGTACACAAAACCCGATGAAAGGAGGAATACGCGCTTGGCCATCACTAAACAGCGTAAGGAAGAACTTGTTCAGGAATACGTCTCCATACTCGAAAACGCCAAAGGCGTCGTCATCACCGAATATCGCGGCATGAAGATGAAACACCTGGACGAGCTGCGCGTAAGACTGCGCGAGAAAAACGCGAGTTTCACGATTACCAAAAACACGCTGCTGAAAATCGCCCTTGAGCGAGTCGGCATGGCCGTCCCGGAGGACCTGCTGGTCGGTCCGGTGGCGCTCGCCGTCGCCTATGAAGACCTGCCCGCGACCGTAAAAACCGTCCTTGAATATTCCAAGGACAACGAGCTGTTCATTGCAAAAGGCGGTGTGCTCGGCACACAAGCGGTCCAGGCAGACCGGCTACAGGCGATCTCCGAACTGCCGCCGCTCAACGTGCTGCGGGCCCAGTTACTTGGCGTGACAACCATGCCGCTTACCCAGTTTGTTGGCCTGTTGAATGAGCCTGGCCGGCAGGTCGTCGCCGTAATCAAAGCGGCCACCGATGGTATTGTCAACGTGTTGGCAGCCTACAGCCAAAAGGAAGCTGCGTAAACAACGCACGGCGACCGGTGAGTAGGCACTTACGTATCGTAAAATCAACGGCTATCTAACCATAAACGCTGAAAGCGAAAGGAAATTCTCACAATGGCGGATCTACAGAAACTGGTTGAAGAACTCAGCGCCCTGACCGTAATGGAAGCGGCTGAGTTGAAGACGATGCTCGAAGAGGCGTGGGGTGTTGAGGCTGCCGCGCCGATGGCGATGGGTGCCATGCCCATGATGGCCGCTGCGGCCCCGGCAGCGGCTGAGCCGGAAGAAGAACAGACCGAGTTCACCGTCGTGCTCAAGGACATCGGCCCGAAGAAAATCGAAGTGATCAAGGTCGTCCGCAGCCTGACCAGCCTCGGCCTGAAGGAAGCGAAAGACCTCGTCGAGGGTGCGCCCAGCAACGTGATGGAAGACGTTGGCAAGGACGCCGCCAGCGATGCGAAGGCCAAGCTCGAAGGCGCGGGCGCAGCTGTCGAGGTCAAATAACCTCGCACGACTGTTGTCGTAAAAAAAGCGAACGGGGCGTTTCGACACATTCGAAACGCCCCGCTTGTTTTTACGCATGGTCGTCGGGAGCGGCCAATTTGAGCTGGCGGTAATGCTCGATCTGGCGCATCAGAATGCTGTAATTCGGCACGATGAACACCCAGGCGTCCGCGCGCGGCGAAAACATGTACCGGCTGAAAAACAACTTCAGCCAGCGTTTTGATACCGGCCAGCCGCGCATGTGTACTTCGATGGCTTCCATCCCCAGCAGCGGCGTCACGAGTGGTACGCCCATCCCCCGCAGGTTCTCGCGCGGGAATAACTGCCACACCTGCACCGATATAACCTGTCCGATCCGCCGGTAGCTGACGACGGTCCGGTAAAACGGCGTGCGAATGATCAACAGGTCCGGCGTGCAGGCCACGTATGCCCGCCGCGACGCTAACGTG
>CAYMTN010000304.1:0-5815 GCA_964393335.1 uncultured Anaerolineaceae bacterium | reverse complement strand
CGCGGCGCGCAGGTCACGCTGTCCTTAGGCCCGCGCGAGGTGCGCCGTCACGAACTGGCCAATATCCAGAAGCTGCTCGAAAAGCGCGACGTGTCCCTGCTCGCCGTGCTCAGCGACAGCGCCGCGACGCACGGCTCGGCGCATAAGCTCGGCCTGAAAACCGATCTGACCCGCGTCGATCTGGAACCAGAAGAAGTCATCGAGGCGCTGCCGCTCAAGCCGCCGCCGATTGATCCCGAAGAACATGGCACCGACGGCGTGTTGATCCGCCGCACGCTGCGCAACGGGCGCACCGTCCACAGCGCCGGGCACGTCGTGATCGTGGGTGACGTGAACGCGGGCGCGGTGGTCGTCGCGGCGGGTGACGTGGTCGTGTGGGGCAAGCTGCGCGGCACGGTCCACGCGGGCGCGAACGGCGACGAATCGGCGGTCGTGTGCGCGCTGTACCTGGCCCCGACTCAGCTCCGGATCGCCGGGCACATCACCATTTCGCCGGAAGACAAGCGCCGTAAACCCAAACCGGAAATGGCGCTGGTGCGTAATGGCCGCATCGAAGCAGAGGCATGGGAATAGCAGCGGGTCGCTCCGGGCAGCGGGCGCTTTGTTAAGGAAGGGTACTGGATGGGGGCGAGAGTAATCACAGTGACCTCCGGTAAGGGGGGAGTCGGCAAAACGACGGCGACGGCGAATCTGGCCGTGTCGCTTGCCAACCTGGGCAGAAAGGTAGTGTGCGTCGATGCCGACATCGGGCTGCGCAACCTGGACGTGGTGATGGGCCTGGAAAACCGCATCGTCTACGACCTGGTGGACGTGATCGAAGGACGCTGCAAGCTGCGGCAGGCGATGGTCAAAGACAAACGCGTGGCCGACCTGTACCTGCTTCCGGCGGCCCAAACGCGCGACAAAACGGCAGTCAGCCCGCAAGATATGATCGCGCTGACCAACCAGCTCCGCGAGGATTACGATTTTATCCTGATCGACAGCCCCGCCGGGATCGAATGGGGTTTCCGTAACGCGCTCGCCCCGGCGGATGAGGTGATCATCGTCACCAACCCGGAAGCGCCCGCCGTGCGTGACGCCGATCGGATCATCGGCTTGATCGAAGCCGAAGAACGGCGCATCCCAACCAGCCTGGTGATCAACCGCGCCAAGCCGGAGATGATCCGCAAAGGGGATATGCTGTCGGTCAATGACGTGATGGAGATTCTGTCGATCCGGCTGTTGGGCGTGATCCCGGACGACGAAATGGTCCTGGTGTCGTCCAACCGGGGCACGCCGCTGGCGATGGACAGCCACAAGACCCCGGCGGCGGAAGCGTTTCGAAACATCGCGCGGCGGCTCACCGGCGAAAAAGTGCCGCTAGAAACGTTGCAGGATACCAGCAGCATCTGGCGGCGGTTGCTGCGCAGATTGGGCTTTTCCAGCTAGCGAGAGTGAATTGGAGGCGGCAGATGGCTTCCCTGTTTGATCGATTTATGGGACGGAAAGAACCGAGCAGCGCCGAGATCGCCAAGGAGCGCCTGAAATTGGTGCTGGTCACCGATCGCAGCAATCTGTCGCCGGAGAAGCTCGGAGAAATGCAGGCAGAGATCATCAACGTGATCAAACGCTATCTGAACATCGACGACACCGACGTGCAGATCAAGTATGAGCAGCGCGACCGGAAAAATTACCTCGTGGCGGATATTTCGCTGAACCGCGATCATAATTACGCCGCGTTCGAGGCCCCGGCCCAGCCGGGATCGCTGGCGGATGAAATGCTGTGGCAAGACGCGCCTACGCCAGAACCGGACGACGCGCCTCCACCGGAGCCGGACGATACGTCTCCGGCAGAACCGGCGGACGATGCCCAGGCGGGGGATGGTACGCCGGATACGGGCAAATCGGATGCCGAAGAACCTGACTCAGAGCCGGATTGAGCCGGGTGTTGGGGTTGTTCCACGTATACGCAGCGCGGCCTGGCCGCGCTTTTTTTGTGGGGCGGCGCTTGCCGACCGGCGCGAACTCGCTATAATCGCGCGTGGGTGCGTTGCGCGATTGCAGCGCGCGATTGCGGCGCGCGGCGTCCGGCGTGTATTGTTAGCGAGTTGGGTGAGTAACGTATGCAAGTGAAATCGAATATCTGGCGTGACTTTGACTTCACGCTGCTCGGCGTGACGCTGCTGCTGATCATCATCGGTATCCTCATGATTCGCAGCGCGACCCTGGACGCCGTCGATACCGACCTGATCAACCGTGTTCCCAGCCAGATTCAGTTTACGTTCGTCGGCATCGCCGTCGTGTTTATCGTGGCGTCGATTGATTACCGGCTGCTCGGCAGCCTGCACAGCTTTATTTACGGGTTCATCCTGTTCATTTTGGGGCTGGTGGCGGGCCTGGGCGCGGTCGGTGCGGCAGGCGCGCAAAGCTGGCTCAACGTCGGTTTGCAGGTGCAGCCGTCCGAGTTGGGCAAAATCCTGCTGGTGGTCACGCTGGGGCAGCACCTCGCGGACCGCTACGAGGACATGGGCCGCCTGCGCACCGTGCTAGTTTCGTTGGGCCACATGGCGATTCCGGCAGGGATGGTGTTTGTCCAGCCGGACCTGGGCACGACGAGCGTGATCATGGTCGTGTGGTTCGTCATGATCTGGGCGGCAGGGCTGCGCCTCAAACACCTGGCGTTGTTCATGCTCGTCGGGCTGGTGATGATGCCGGTGTTGTGGGTGAACATGGAGCAGTACCAGAAACAACGCATCATCTCGTTCATCGCGCCAGGGTCGGATAAAGACGCCCAGTACAACATCGACCAGGCGCTGATCAGCATCGGCTCGGGCGGGTTGATGGGCAGGGGCTACGGCAACGGCTCGCAGACGCAGGGGCGTTTTTTGCGCGTGCGTCACACGGACTTCATTTTCAGCGTGATCGCGGAGGAGATGGGCTTTCTTGGCGCAGCGACCGTGATCGCGCTGATGGGCGTCGTGATCTGGCGCTGCTTGCGCGGGGCCGCCCTCGCCGCCGATCCGTTGGGCAGCCTGATCTGTTACGGGGTGGCGGCCATGATCTTCTTCCAGACGATGGTATCGATTGGCATGAATCTGAGTATTCTGCCGGTGACCGGGCTGACGCTGCCGTTCGTGAGTTCGGGCGGGTCGTCGCTGGTGACGATGTTGATCGGCATCGGGCTGGTGGAAAGCGTCGTGATGCGCCGCCGCCTGCGCGAGTTCGCGTAGTCATTTCCCCATGCGGTGGGGCGCGGTGAGCCTCAATAATTCAACACCACGAGTTCCGTAATCGGGCCGCGTTTGCCGGCGGCGGAATTGATCGCCCGGCGCGCGGTCACCGTTTCCTGGCGGTAATCCGCGTAGAGTTCGCGCACGAGCGGCGTGTCGGAGTTGCTGAGCATCACGTGGCAGCCTTTGCGATCCAGCTCGGCAAAGACCAGCGCCAGCTTGCGGTGGTCGTATTCACCAAACGTATCCGGCGCGTAACTGGTGAAGTTGGACGTTTTGCTCAGCGGGTAATAGGGCGGGTCCAGGTAGATGAAATCGCGGCGCTGCGCCAGCCGGATCACGTCTTCAAAATCGGCTACCGCGAGTTCGACGCCTTGCAGCGCCAGCGACGCGGCACGCAGCCGATCTTCATCCAGAATCGTCGGGTTGCGATAACGGCCCATCGGCACGTTAAAATGCCCGTGGCTGTTGACGCGCCACAACCCGTTGTAACACGTCTTGTTCAGGTACAGCATCCGCGCGGCACGCACGACGTCGGGCTGCTCGCGCCAGCCGGGATCGCGGTCCAGGGCGCGCACGGCGTAGTAGTGCGCCCTGTCGTGCTGCGCCTGGTATCCGGCCAACAGGCGGATCAGGTCTTCAAGCTCGTCACGCACCGCGCGGTAACAGTTGATCAGCTCGGCGTTTAGCTCGGCCACGTAATACTGGTCAAACAAATCCAACTCGCGCAGGTGAAAAAATACCGCTCCGCTGCCGACGAACGGCTCGTAGTATCCCCGCAGCGGGCTGCTGGGGAGAAACGCCGCGTACTGCTTGAGAAGCTGCCCTTTGCCCCCCGCCCATTTCAGGAAGGGCTGGGCCTGGATCGAGTCGTGCGAGTCTGTCATGTGTTTTCCTATCGTGCGCCTATGGCGTGGTGATGGCTGACCTCGCCCCCTGACAGGCACGCCAGGGGAGCGAGGCCTAAGTACGGTCAATTGATCCTGCCGGTTCGATTGGGCGCTGCTTGCCGCGCCCAGTACGTGTCAACTTAGGAGCCGAAGCATGGTTTTTTCGGCTTGTCGCCGGTTTACCTCACCCCTCCGCACTGCGCGCGGTGTCCCCTCTCCATGCGATGGCGAGGGGAAAAACCCAGGCTCTTCTCCTCCTCTCCGCGTGTGGAGAGGAGGCCGGGAGGTGAGGTAAGTTCTTAAATTGACACCAACAGGGCGCGGCAAACGCCCCTACGAAAACATCCTGCAAGATTTCTGTGATTGTACGTAGACGTTATTACGTCGATTTCTGCTGAATCTTGGCCCACGTATCGCGCAGCGCGACCGTGCGGTTGAAGACCAGGTGATCGTCCTGCGTGTCGGGGCCTGACGTGTCGGGATCGACGCAAAAATAGCCCTGCCGCTCGAACTGGCAGCGGCTGCCCGGTGCGGCCCCGGCCAGGCTCGGCTCGACC
Organism: uncultured Anaerolineaceae bacterium; assembly: GCA_964393335.1. Lineage (GTDB taxonomy): Bacteria > Chloroflexota > Anaerolineae > Aggregatilineales > Aggregatilineaceae > CAYMTN01. The sequence goes on along the minus strand of CAYMTN010000304.1, from coordinate 1,159 downwards.
TTGCAGCCGGTCAGCACGTGCAGCGAGTCCGGGTTCAGGTTGGCGGTGAAGTCCGCGCCTTCCGGCGCGTTTTCCGGGTCCGGCTGCGTGAACAGGCGCTCGTACAGGCGCACTTCGGCGTCGAGCGCGTGCGCCGCCGACACCCAATGCAGCGTCGCTTTGACCTTACGCCCGTCGGGGGCGTCACCGCCGCGCGTGGCCGGGTCGTAGGTGCAGCGCAGCTCGACCACGTTACCCGCCGCGTCTTTGATCACGTCCGTGCAGGTGATGAAATAGGCGTAACGCAGGCGCACTTCGCGCCCCGGTGAAAGCCGGTAGAACTTCTTGGGCGGGTTTTCCATGAAGTCGTCCCGCTCGATGTACAGCACCTTGCTGAACGGAACCTGCCGCGTCCCGGCGGAGTCGTCTTCCGGGTTGTTGACGGCGTCCATCATTTCGACCTGGCCGTCGGGATAGTTCTCGATTACGACTCGCAGCGGGTCGAGCACGCCCATTACGCGCGGGGCGTGCAGGTTGAGGTCCTGGCGAACGTGGTGTTCGAGCAGTTCCATATCGACCACGTTATACGCCTTGGCGACGCCGACTGCTTCGATGAAAGCGCGGATCGCTTCCGGCGTGTAGCCGCGCCGCCGCATGGCGGTCAGGGTTGGCATACGCGGGTCGTCCCAGCCGCTGACATGACCGTCGGTGACCAGCCGGATCAGTTTGCGCTTGCTCATGATCGTGTAAGTCATGTTCAGGCGCGAGAACTCGATCTGCTGCGGGTGATAGATGCCCAGCGCGTCCAGGCACCAGTCATACAGCGGGCGGTGGTTTTCGAATTCGAGCGAGCACAGCGAATGCGTGACACCCTCAATCGAGTCAGACTGGCCGTGTGCCCAGTCGTACATCGGGTAGATGCACCACGTGTTGCCGGTGCGCGGGTGTTCGGCGTACAGAATGCGGTACATGACCGGGTCGCGCAGGTTCATGTTCGGCGCGCTCATGTCGATCTTGGACCGCAGCACGCGCGACCCTTCGGGGAATTCGCCGTTTTTCATGCGCTCGAACAGGTCGAGGTTTTCCGCGATGGACCGGTCACGGTACGGGCTGTTTTTGCCCGGTTCGGTCAGCGTGCCGCGATACTCGCGGATTTCGTCGGCGCTGAGGTCGTCCACGT
>CAYMTN010000303.1:0-5842 GCA_964393335.1 uncultured Anaerolineaceae bacterium | reverse complement strand
TGGTCTATGTCGAACACCCGGCGCTGGGTATCTTCGCGGTCGAGGTTGACGGCGCAGTGATGCAGACCGTCGACAGTGCCGCCGAAGCCGCCGCGTTTGGGGCGCTGGTCGAGGTCAGCGGACTCGAAGCAGGTGTACACGTCGTGCGTATTGTGCCGGTCAGTGGCACGATCGCCATCGACGCGTTTGTCATCGCGGGCGAGGTGGAGTCGCCGGTCGAGCCGACGCCGGTTCCGACTGAGGTCGTCCCGACCCAGATACCGACACCTGAGCCGACTGTCGAACCCACCATCGAACCGACCGCCACACCCGCCGAAGCGCTCGACACCATCGAGTCTGACGATGCGCGCGTAGTGCAGTCCGGTCTGTGGACGCTGACCGCAGGCGATCTCGCCAGCGGCGGCGCCTACCTGTTCAGCAGTGGTGATGTCGCGGATACGCTGGCGCTGACCTTCACCGGTCCGCGTGTGGACGTGGTTTACGTCAAACACCCGGCGCTGGGTTTGTTCAGCATCGAGATCGACGGCGCGGTACTCTACACGGTCGACAGCGCGGGCGAGGCAGCTTTCGGCGCATCAGTGGCGCTCAACGGACTCGGTGATGGCGTGCACACGCTGCGCATCGTGCCTGTCAGTGGAACGGTCGCCATCGACGCGTTCGTGGTCGAACCGCAGGGCGAGGTGCCGGTTGTCGTGCCGACGACAGAACCAACGGCAGTGCCGACCGAGGTCATCCCGACCGAGGAACCAACTGAGGTGGCGCCGACGGAAGCACCGCCTGTCGAACCGACAGCTATCCCTGAACCGACGGAGGCACTACCCGCTATGCCAGCCGGTCCCAGCAGGCCAGGCACCGGGCCGTAAAATCGGTCTCACACCATGTAACAGATAACGCAAACTGCCCTGGTCGATTGCTCGTCCAGGGCAGTTTTTTCTCGTCGTTCTACCTTATTCCGGGGCGGCTCGGCCCTGTGCTGGCTACACCACACATCCGTTCGGATTTGAGGGGAGATTCCGCGATCAGGCAGCCTTACGAGAATAGGCATGATGGAGCCCACCCAGCACCGGACGCGCGACGATTTCGCCCTCAACCGATGGCGACGATGCAGGAACTGATGGGATACGCTGGTGGATGCCTTGATGCGGGCGATCTTCATTGAAGTAACACACATACTCCTTCATAATGCGACGCAATGGCTTCTCACTGAGAATGAGCATGTGGTCGAGACATTCACGACGTAAACTGCCGATGAACCGCTCGCAATATGCATTGGCGCGCGGTGCGCGTACCGGGGTGCGCAAGACCTCAATCTCAGCCGCTACGTTTGCGAAGTGTTCGCCGTATTTCCGGTCGTTGTCGCGGATCAAGTAGGTGGGGTGCCTGCCAAAGGACGTGGTTTCACGCAGCTGCTGCGCCACCCAGGCATTTGAGGGTGACCGTGTCACATTGACGTGGATGACTTGGCGTGACTCCAATTCGATGATCACGAACTCGAAGATCGCCCGGAAGAAGACATCGTAAGTCTGCACAAAATCACACGCCCAAATATCTGCGACATGATTCCGTACAAACGTCGCCCAGGTGTGTCCGCTTGGACGCAAGCGCGGCATCCGTTTCAGATACTTCTGGATCGTGCGTTTGCTGACCTGAATACCCAGTTTGAGCAACTCACCCCGTATCCGTTCCGAGCCCCACAATCGATTGTCCGTCGCCAGTTGCCAGATCAACCGGATGGTCGTCACAGACAGTGTGCGGGTTGGGGTTTGGGCTTGGCTTGCGATTTACGTCGCCATACGATCTTGAATAGATCACGATGCCACCGGATCAACGTGTCAGGTTGGACGATCATCAATGCCTCTTTCCAGCAGGGTAACAAACGCGCCAACAACACGAACAATCGCCGATCCTGGTTCGTCAATGGCGGGCGTCTCTTCTCTCGACTGAGCACGACCACTTGCTGCCGCAGAAACGCATTCTCCAACACCAACTCCGACCGGCCTCGCGTCAGGTCAGCTACTGTGCCCAGCACCAACGACTGATTCGTCGGTTTAACCCAGCGCTGGATACACGGTTCCAGTAGTTTCAGGAGGGGATACACGATGATCCAGGGCACACTGCAGATGAGGCGCATCATCACGTCCTTTCAAGACAAAGGCCGGTCGCAAACCGGGCCAGTCTAGAGCATGACGTGCATTTCTGCCAGCCTGCGCGTATTTCATGATTTCTTCGCCTGATTTCGAACGGATGTGTGGTGTAGCCCGCACAGGCGTAGGCGACTAACATTCGTTATGAAAAGATGCCAGCGTAGAGTCTGGGACCAATCTCGGCACCATATGGTATGCGGTCGCCTGACGGGTTGACCGAGCTTTGCGATCTGTGCGTGCTCATAGCAGCGGAAACGCAGTTGTGCCATCTAGAAAAAACGAATACCATGTCTGTATCAATATCCTCTCCATTGTCCCCCAGAAATCTGACAGAACACCTATTTCTGTTATTTACTTTTGGGAGTGCACCGCTATGTACAAGACGGTACTGACAGTTTCTCTCCGCATCATATTAACCAGTATAACAGTATTGACTATCGTGTGGGCGGGGATTATTGAGCCAACACCCGCACTGTCCCAAGCCCCCTCAGACTCATGCGAGACATTGATCCAGGACGCTATCACATTAGTAGGCACGTCGTGCGCAGCCCTGGGACGCAACGAAGCCTGCTACGGGCACACCCTGGTCGCAGCGACGTTTCAAGAGGATACCAGTGCCGCCCGATTTGAAGCCAGCGGCGATGTCGCGCAACTTGCGGATTTGGAGGCCCTGGTCACGAAACCCGCCGATCCGGATGCCGGGACTTGGGGCGTTGCCTTGATGAAGGTGCAGGCCGATCTGCCCGATGAAGGCAATGCCGCATTGACCTTTGTGCTGTTGGGCGACACCGAAGTGACCAGCGCGGTTGATCCGGCGCTGTCGACCTGTACGCTGACGAACTCCGGCACGCAAAATCTAAATGTGCGCGGCGGGCCGGGAACCAATCGCACGATTATCGACGTGTTACGTAGTGGGGAATCTGTCGGTGCAACCGGGCGCAATGAGGCCGGGGACTGGCTGCGCATCGCGCATAATGCCGTTACTGGCTGGGTCTATGCACCGCTGGTGAGCGCAGACTGTGAACTAACTACACTGCCGGTTGTCGAGGAGAGCGCACCCGCCTATACCCGCCTGATGCAGGCTTTCACACTGTCCAGTGGCAGCATTAGCGGCTGCGAACAGGCACCGGATGGGTTGCTGATCCGGTCTCCGAGCGGCCAGCGCGCGCACGTGATGGTGAACGGCGTGGAATTGGAGTTCGCCAGCGCGGCCTTCCTCACGGCGCAGCCCGACGGTGTGCTGGCGGTCGAGGGCCTGGAAGGCTCGGTCATGGTGACGGCGGCGAATGTTAGCGTGACGGTCACGCCGGGGCAGCAGACCAGCGTACCCCTCGTGGGTTTGGAGGCTGCCGGGCCACCGAGCACGCCCGTCCCGGTCGAAACACGCAGCCCGGCGGCCAACGTACTGACCGCCCTCGATGCTATCGACCAGCCACCCTCTGTCGTTGATACCGGGGGCACGGAAACGGTGGAGAGTCCGGTGGTTGAGCCGCCCCCAACTGATGGCCCTTTTGTCCCTGGCACGTATATCGAAACACTGACCGTCACCGACCTGTATCTGCCAGAAGGCTGCGAGATGCCGGCCTATTTCCCCTCCTCATTGCGGGCTGATGTCGCCGACAAGATTGGGGACCAGGATATCCTGGAGGTTTATCTTGCGCCGGTTCCAGACGGATTGGAACGCACCGTATACACAGAAAGGGGCCTATGGAGTTCCGAAGACACGCCAATAGGAATATACGGCAACGCGATTTTCGAAGGCGCTGGCGGCACCTACCTTTTTACCAACAATCTGCCGTGTAGGACAGATGCTTACGAAATTCAATTCACGTCAGCCACAACCTATGATTTTGAACTGGAGAGCTGGGACTTCGGCACTACTAATCCGGAATGCGATGGGGCGCATCGACTCATAGAAGGTACGAGTGTGTGGCAGCCGGAGGACGATGCTGACGCTTCTGCCCATACGGCTGCGGTCTACCCGATAAACGACTGTAGATTCACTGGTAAACCGGCACGTGCCGGACAAAATATGAAGTTCACCTTCGAGGTTTTTTCCTGTAACTACGAAACCGCAGAGGAAATGGAACAATACACGCTCAGTATCGACGTTGGTGGTGAACCACTGGAGGTAACACCGGTTACTGCGATGATTGAGTACGAGTACAATTACGTCTGGACGATCTTAGGATACGCCAATTGGACGGCCACATCGGGTACTCACACTGTCACGGCAGTGTCCGACTACCCCTGCGACGGTAGCCCCGGCGCTGATCTTATGACCTGCACGTTTACCATCCCCTAGAGCACTGGCTCTGAAAAGACCGGGCCATGCACCTTACGAATGTATTTTGAAATCGAGGGGGAAGTCAATGGTAGCTCAAAAAAAGAAGGCTGGAATGTTACTGTTGATCTTGCTCCTGAGTACGATGTGGCGCACGGGTACGCCCATCCAGGCTCAGGATGGCAGTGACGACGTGTGCCCCGCGCTGGTCACCGAGGCTCTGCAGATCGTCGGCACGTCGTGCGCAGGGATGGGGCGTAACGAAGCCTGCTACGGGCACACGCTGGTCGCAGCGACGTTTCAAGAGGATACCAGTGCCGCCCGATTTGAAGCCAGCGGCGATGTCGCGCAACTTACGGATTTGGAGGCCCTGGTCACGAAACCTGCCGATCCGGATGCCGGGACGTGGGGCGTCGCCCTGATGAAGGTCCAGGCCAATCTGCCGGATGAAGGCAACGCGGCGCTGACGTTTGTGCTGTTTGGGGACACCGAAGTGACCGATACTGCTGGCACGGCGCAGCCCGCAGCACCCAACCCGACCTGCACGGTGAGCAACCAGAGCGGGAGCAATATCAACGTGCGGGGCGGACCGGGCACGGGTTACGCGATTGTAGATGTGCTGGCGGCTGGAGACACCGTGATCACCGATGGGCGCAACGCTGCGGGCGATTGGGTGCGGAGTGTGCTTGAGGATGGCACGGTGGGCTGGGTGTATGTGCCATTGGTGACGCTCGACTGTGCAGTTGAGACACTGTTGGTTGTCAAAGACGAAGCCGAAACGGCTCTAACACCAATGCGTCCGATGCAGGCGTTCACGCTGCGCACCGGGCAAACCAGCGCATGTGAGCAGGCCCCGGATGGTCTGCTGATCGACGCGCCGCCGGGCCAGCGTGCCACCGTGATGGTCAATGGCGTGCAGTTGACCTTCACGAGCGCGGCATTTCTGACGGCGTTGCCTGACGATGTAATGACCGTGCAAGGGCTGACGGGATCGGTCCAAGTGACCGCTTTTGACCAGACGGTGACGGTCACTGCCGGGCAGCAGACGACCATTCCGTTGACTGGTTTGGAGGCCAGCGGCCCGCCGACTGCGCCTGAAGCTGTGTCGGACTTGGGGATTCTGCCCGGCCTGCGGCGGGCGATAGTTTATGATCTTCCTCTTGAACCAGGCACCGCATCAAATATCACGTTGCCCGCCAATGTGCCGGACCTGACTGACGGCCTGGTCTTCAATGAGACATTCACTGTGACCGGCACGTCGTCATGCCAATTTGGCATACCGTGGGCCGTCGGTGATGTGCTTGACCGCCAAGTCGTTCTGAAACTGTCGGAAGATGGGCGTACACTCACTTACCCTGCTCAAAGTCGCACAGGGGGCCTCGAACTCATCGATTTTGCATATGATCAAGAATTT
>CAYMTN010000302.1:0-5849 GCA_964393335.1 uncultured Anaerolineaceae bacterium | reverse complement strand
TACCCGGAGAAGGTCGCGCCGTTTTTTATCACCGAAGCGATTGACGACCGCCCGCTGCCGCTGTATGGGGATGGCATGCAGGTCCGTGATTGGCTGTACGTGGATGATCACTGTGACGCGATTGACTGCGTGCTGCACCGGGGGTTGCCGGGCGCGATCTATAACGTCGGCGGCGAGCACGAAATGCACAACATCGACATGACTCGTTTCATTCTTCAGGCGCTTGGTAAGCCGGAAAGCCTGATCCGCCACGTGGCAGATCGTCCGGGGCATGATCGCCGGTATGCGCTGACCAACGACAAGATCCGCGCCGAACTGGGCTGGACTCAACAACATGCCTTTGAAGCGGCGATGCAGGATACCGTGCGCTGGTACCAGCGGAACGAATGGTGGTGGCGCAAGATCAAGACCGGCGAGTATCTCGACTATTACCGGCGGCAGTATGCCGACCGGCTGGCCGGGTCCTGACCCGTGCAACTCTGGTCGCTCAACAACCGCCGGACGCTGTCATCAACGTCCGGCGGTTGTGTCGTGCAAGTAGGAACGCGCCCTGATCAGTAGTTCAGGGACGTGTCGCGCAGGACCACGTCGTCAAAGTTGGCGACGCTGTGCTCTTCCACGCCGATCGCCAGCGTGCCGCCTAGCAGGTCCGCGTCGCGGATGGCGGTGATAAAATGTCCATCCGCGAAAAACGCGATCTTGTCATCCAGCGCGACGATGATGAATTCGTGCCACAGGTCGAAGGTTCGCTCGATGGGTTCTTCGTACAGGACGGATTTGTCGAGCGCGGTGTTGGCCCGCACCCGCAGCATGGTTACATCACCGGACTGTTTGATCAGCTCCATTTGGTACTGGTTCAGGCTGAAACCCGTCACGCTGGGCACTGAGCGCACGCCTACCCACGCGATGCTGCCCACCGGCGCTTCGAGGGGCAGCCGCACGAACGCTTTGACGTAGATGTCGCTCGAATCGCGGAAGGTGGCGGTATCGTCACCGTTGCCAAACACGTTGCCGGTCGAATCTATGTCACGGCGGAAGCGGCGGAACACCGGTTGATCGTTTGAGGTGATGGTGTAATAGTCGGTATGCTGGCTGGCCGCCTGATCGACCACGTATTCGCCCGGATTTGATTCCCACCAGTAGGCTGTTGTCCGATCCGGCAGGAAGAACTCGTACCAGTCCGATAGGCCGTCGCGGATGATGCGCGTTTCAAGCTGGTGGAGAATCTCAAACGCGAACCGTGCGTCAACCGTCGCCGAGAGCGCCGTTTCGGTGAAGAGACAGTCGTCAATCCGCAGCACGTCGTAATCGCGCAGAGTCTGGAACCGGATTCCGCCGGAGGGCGGCGCGTCGGCGATATCTTCCTCAAAAACAATTTCGCCCCGGCGGTAGATCGTCAGCCGCTCGCCCACCATCAGCACGATGAAGTCAAACCATTCACCGCGCGCGTAATAATTGGTGCGCGTCCACTTTTGCAGGATGTCGCCCTGGCCGTTCAGGTGCTGAATCTCCATGTGCCCGCCATCCATCACCAACCGGTATACACCCTGGCTGCTCTCGCGCAGCAGCACGGTGAATCCGCCCGTTTCGCTGTACAGGCGGCAGGCGACCAGCGCATTGTTCAGCGGCGGGATGAGGGGCGTCACGTCGCCGCCCTGCGTCATGCGAACATACTGGTTGCCATCACTTTCAGTGCCCAACCCGACAGCCGTAAAACTATTGGCCTGCCACGTGCTGGGGAAACTGGAACCCTGGAAGTGCTCGCTCGCCAATTCCGGGCGCTGGATGATCACGTCGTCAAACCCGACCTGGCCGCTGACGGCGCTCAGCGTCTGCAGCAGCAGCGCACCACCCGGCGGCAGCCCAAAACCGGTATCGTTGACGCGCAGCCGCAGCAGGTTGTCGATATAGACGAAGATACGCCCGCCCTCTGCCCAGATTTTCACTTCGTACCAATGCCCGCTTTGCAGGGCAGCACCCGGCCAATCCCGCAGCAGTTGTTCGGCGCTGCGATTCAGCGGGCCAGGCTGGCCGCGTTTGACCATAGCATACCCCGGCAGCATTTCCAGCACGTAGTATCCCTGGTCCGAATACCGGAAAATGATGCGAGCGATGCTGTCGCCATACAACAGGTTCACGCGTATGTCGATCAACAGGTCTTCTTCGCTCGGCTCTTTCCATTCGGGCGCTTCACGTCCCAGGATTTCCAGCGCGCTGTCCAGGCCGGAGAGTCCAATCAGCGCCACGTTGCCCCCTTCGGTGACTAACTGCCAGCGCATCGGGTCGTAATCCCATCCCTTCAGCGGATTTTCGCCTTCCATGTCCTCGATGAACGGCAGCCGTCCCGCCGGAACCGCTGTTGGACTGGGTATCGGCGTGGCCGTTGGCGGTGGCGTGAATGTGGCGGTAGGCGTGGGCGTATAGGTTGGTGTATCGGATGGCGTCGCCGTGAACGTCATGGTTGGCGTTGGCGTGTCGGTGAAGGTAGGTGTCGCCGTTGGCGTATCCGTATACGTGGGCGTGAAGGTCGGCGTGGGCGTATCGGTTGGCGTGTTGGTCGGCGTGTCGGTGAAGGTTGGTGTGGGCGTCGGCGTATGGGTCGGCGTAGCGGTGAAGGTTGGCGTCCACGTCGGCGTGCTGGTGGGTGTACCCGTGTATGTCGGCGTAGCGGTGTCAGTTGGCGTACCGGTCGGGGTGGCGGTGTCAGTCGGCGTCAAGGTCGGCGCAGAAGTATCGGTCGGCGTGCGGGAGGGCGTATCCGTGCTGGTCGGCGTGAAGGTCGGTGTATCGGTCGGCGTGGGGGTATCCGTCGGAGGCGGTGTATTGGTCGGCGTGAGTGTTGGTGTGTTGGTGAGTGTGGTCGTCGGCGTATCCGATGGTTCGGCAGGTGTGTCCGTCAGTTCTGGGACCAGCGCAACAGCGGTCGCTATCTGCGCCGATTGCAGTGGTTGTTCGAGTAGCAGCAGCGGGGATGGTCCGGCCAGATTCAGCAGCGCGCTCATATTCAGGATGCGCTCCGGCGGGCTGGGCGAGCTGACGGAACGCAGCGCCGTGCTCATGGTGATGCGTGTCGAGTAGCCCGTCGGAACGGTCCGTGTGACGGCTTGCGCTGTCACGTCGGCGCTGCCTTCGAGTACATTGACCGCCATCAACCCGGCGGGCTGTGCCTGCAATACAAGCGTACTGCTGGCGGTGACGATGGTGCCGTTGACCGTAAACGTGACCTGTGCACCACGCGGGACCTGAACCAGCAGGCCGGCTGGTGGCAGTTCGGCGCACGCAGACATCGCTCGCCCGGTGCGCAGGGTAAAGCCCTGCATACGCTCGTCAAGCGGCTCGATCTGCGCATCACCGAACAGCACAAACGTCACCTGCTGATCGGGTTCCAGGCTGGTTTGTGCATGGATGACCACAATCCCCCAGGTGCCGTTCGTTTCGTCCACATCACCGGTCTGAATCGATTGCACGCCGGGCAGCATCAGCCGGACACCCGGTGCGTTGAAGTCTTCGATGGGGCCATCTTCCGACGACGCGCTGGCGGCGTGATACCCGTAGCACGCCGCGTTGGGATTAACGGAGGAACACTGTGTTTGGGCGGTGTCCAGCGCCTGCTGGACGATCTGGGCGCACGTCAGCGACGAAGCGACTGACGCCGGGGTTTGAGTTCTATGATCGCCTCCGCCGCCGCCCAACACCAGGAAAAGCCCGGCGGCGATGGCGGCGATTGCCAGCACGCCTAATCCTGCGAACAACGACACTCGCCCGCGTGACGGACGAAGCCGCACCGTGTCAGGTGGTGTCTCCGGAAATTCTGCGGCACCGGTGGAACCACTGGCGCGGCGTGTGGCGCGTGCGGCAGCCGCTTCGGCCCGCACTTTTGCGAGGTCCTCGATTGTTTGAGCCGCGATCTGTATCAGGTGGCGTGGTGTCGACGACGCACTCGGCCCGACGGCGCTCAGCAGAGCATCGGCCATTTCGCCGGCAGTCTGGTATCGCTCATCGGGGGACTTTGCCATTGCTCGCTGGATGATGTGATCGATCTCCACTGGCACGTCCGGATTCAGCCCGGACGCGAAGGGAGGCGGATCGTTGATATGCTTGAGGATGATCGCAAGCGGCGTTTCGGCATGAAATGGCATGGTGCCGGTCAGCATCTCAAAGAGCATGATGCCGAGGGCGTATATGTCAACCCGGCCATCGATCTGAAGCCCCATGCCCTGTTCAGGAGCCATGTACCCAGGCGTGCCGACGGCCAATCCGCTGGCCGTCAGGCCTTCGGTCCCTTCGATCATACGCGCGATGCCAAAATCGGTCAGAAAAGCGTTACCTTCGACATCCACCATGATGTTTGAGGGTTTGATGTCGCGGTGGATGACTCCCTGGCGGTGTGCATAATCCAGCGCGGACGCGATCTGCCGGATCAAAAACGCGACTTCGCTAAACTGAAGCCGGTCGCGGGCCAGGATGTCTTTGAGCGTGCCGGTGGGCATGTAGCGCATGACGATATAGGGGGGATCGTGTGCGCCGTTATAATCGTAAACGGGTAAGATGTGCGGGTGTTCAAGCCGCGCAATCAGGCGGGCTTCGCGCTGAAAACGGTCCAGCGATGTACTTTCAGCCGCCACCGCTTTGTGGATGATTTTGACGGCGACAAAACGGTCCATGTTGGTCTGGCGCGCCCGGTAAACAGTCGCCATCCCGCCACGCCCAATTTCCTCAATGATCTCGTAGGAACCAAGTGTGGAACCGATCATGTGTTTGCCTGCTGGTGCAGTGAGTTGAACACGCGCCTATTTCATATGGCGCGAATTGTAACATAGCTCGGAGCGCCACGCCGAATCGGTTGTCGATCCGCTCGTTCGTTAGTCGGGCGCTTGTATGACCAGATCGCTGTGGTCGCGGATCGCCAGGCCGAGAATCGCCTCGTTGGGATAAAACGCGATGCCGGGGAACATGCCGATCACAAACCCGTCGTACTCGGTGCGCAACAGCCCGTCCCGCGTGCCGACCGGTCGCCCGTAAATATCTACCATGCGGGCCACCGGGTCACCGGCCCGGACCATGTCGCCCGGCTGCACCAGATGATAGACCACGCAGGCTTCCGGCACGCGCGGGTGAGTGGTCCGGCGCACCGGGTATCCCGGTTTGATGACCGGCACATCCGGCAGCGGCTCAGGTGGACCGGGCAGCATGCCGGCCCAGCGCATCACGTTGCGGATGCCAGCCACGACCGCTCGCACATGTGTGATGTGCACAGTATTTTGACCGCCGATCTCAATCGTGACAGCCGGGATGCGCGCCCGGTTGAGCGTCGCGCCGCTGACCGAACGGTGCAGGTTGGATTTGAGGTAACGCGCCGAACCGTACTCATTCACAACTGTCAGCCCCAGCGCGTCGAGCATGCTGCCTACAGATTTTTGCAGCTTACGCGCAACAGGTTTGTCGCGCGGCTCGTGGTAAAACACCGGGTCGCGGAAGGCAAACGGAATGGAGCGGATCCCGTAATCGTGCAGGTCGATGAGGTAGTCTGCCGTCGCGTCGATGCGCTCGAACAGGCGCAGATAGGCTGATTCCAGCGCCGACGGCGGGCTGGCGTCGTCGGCATCGCCGCTTGACACTCTGCTGGGAAACAGGCGGTTTGGGTCTTTCCCCGGCAGGTAATAGGGGCTGCGCTGGCCGATTCGCAGTCCGGCAGGGCTGAGCGTCGGAATCGCTACCACCGTGCCGGTTAGTTGGGGCAGCAGATCGGGCGTGATCACGTGGTGAATAGCGGCGATGCCGTCGTATTCTCCGCCGTGAATGTTGGCAGTCAGCCAAAAGACCGGTCCATCGGCGGCGGTGCCTTGCGC
>CAYMTN010000301.1:2473-5857 GCA_964393335.1 uncultured Anaerolineaceae bacterium | reverse complement strand
GGCGCGGCACCTAACGGAGCCTGGAGGATCGGTAGCACGTCGATGCCGGGGAACAACCGCGCATGGTCGATGTCACACAACACGTCCGGCGTATCGATGTGGACCACCAGCGGGAGCCTGTGCTGTTTCAGGTCGTAAAAACGGACCACGCGCTGAAAATCGGCCAGCGACAGCAAGATGAGAAAGTCGTGGGGCCGGTCCAGGTCAATATCATAGGCGTGCGGGTAATAGGCCAGCTCGACGCGGTTGCGCATCTGGTGCGTCAGCAGTTGGATGATGCCCCGTGCGCCGGGGTCTTCGGGCACAATCACGCCGCCGCGTAATCTGTGAGACTGTGACATGCTGCGTTCCTTGTTGCAGGTCGAAGACGTCCCTGATCCTACCGTGATTGGAACCGTAGAGGCAAGAATCCACGACTTAATGAATGAGGCTGCGTGTGGTGGGTGGGACCAGCGTGACTGGCCGCGAAATTCATAGATTCTTTAGGATGTGGCAAGTTAACTATGGTATTATAATGGAAGTGGGGAATTGACATAGTGCTCTAAACACCAAGCGGGGAGGCATTTCTCATGGCCCAACAAACCTGCCCGACATGCGGCAAGCTGAATCCCGCTGAGGAGGCGTATTGTTACGCCTGTGGAGCGATCTTGCCGGCGGGCACCCAGTCGGCGCAAACCCACGCGCTGCCGCCCGATGATAATCTCCGGCACCAGATCCGCTGGGGAACCGCCTACTTCGGCGAGCAAACGATCCTGCGCATCCGCGTGCGGGATGCCTTGGCGATCCTGGAGACGCGTTTCACCGAGGAATGTGTGATAGGCCGGACATTCGAAGATGAGATCGTCGACGTTGACCTGACCGAATATCGCGCCGTCGAGCTGGGTGTATCGCGGCGGCACGTCAAACTCACGCGCCAGAGTGACACGGTCATGGTCCAGGACCTGGGCAGCATCAACGGTACGTATCTGAACGGCCAGCGCCTGATCGCCTACCAGCCGCGCGTGCTGCGCAACGAAGACGAGCTGCGCCTCGGACGTCTGGTGATGCGTGTTTCATTCATGCGTGCGCCCATCGAGGACGACGAGTGACCGCGCGCCCTGCTGCGTGACCAGCCGCCCCCGCCCAGGCTGATGCGCGATTCTCCGCTAATCCGGGCGTGTTCGTTACTTGTGTAGTGCCCGCGTGTGTACGACCATCTCACCCCAATCCGCCCCTGAAGCCAGCATGATTCTTGGAGAATCCTCCATCTGGCGGTAGGATCGCGGCTCTGTCTGGCTTCATTTCACCGCAGGATGGCCTCATTTATGTGTGGCATTTACGGGCAGTTTGACCCTCGTGGCGCGGACCCGGCCCTGATCGAGCGCATGGCCGACCGGCTGGCGCATCGCGGCCCCGACGGATACGGGACATACCATCACGGGCCGCTGGCATTTGGCGCGGGCCGCCTGGCGATCATCGATCTGGCGGCGGGCGTGCAGCCCGTGTTCAACGAAGACCGGTCGGTCGCGGTCGTCTTCAACGGCGAAATCTATAACTACACCGCGCTGCGCGCCGAGCTTCAGGCGGCGGGCCACGTGTTCAGCACCGGTACCGATACCGAAGTGATCGTGCATGGGTACGAGGCGTGGGGCGATGCCGTGATCGAACGGCTGCGCGGCATGTTTGCGCTGTGTGTGTGGGACGAACGGAACGAGCGCCTGCTGCTGGCGCGGGATCGACTGGGCGAAAAGCCGCTGTATTACGCCTGGGTGGGGGACGTGTTCCTCTTTGCGTCCGAGATCAAGGGGCTGCTCGAATACCCGGCGCTGCGGCGTGCCGTGAACCCGGATGCGCTGGTATATTACCTGACGCTGGGTTATGCCGCGCCGCCGATGACTATGTTCGAGGGTGTGCACAAATTCGCTCCTGGCGAGATGATGGTCGTGAGCCGCGCGGCACATCACAGCACGCGCTACTGGCAGCCGCAGATGGATACACGCACCGCGCCGGGCAGTTACGCGGAGACGGTGCGCCGCGTGCGCGAGGCGCTGGTCGAAGCGGTCGAGATGCGCATGATGAGCGATGTCCCGATTGGTGTGTTCCTCAGCGGGGGGCTGGATTCGACCGCTGTCGCTGCGATTGTCAGCCGTGCCATGAACCAGCCGGTGCAGAGTTTCACGGTCGGGTTCGAGATGCCGCCGGGCAGCGACAGCGATGCCAAGTTCAACGTTGATACACGGTATGCCGCAGAAGCGGCGGCGTTTTTGGGCGCGCAGCACCACACGATCACGATCCGCGAGCAAGCGCTGGCCGAGTTGTTCCCGTACCTGGTGTACGCGCTGGACGAACCGGTCGCGCAGCCGTCGTTGATCCAGACGGCGTACGTGGCGGCGCTGGCACGGTCCAACGGGGTGCCCGTGCTGCTGAGCGGCGATTCGAGTGATGAGCTGTTCGCCGGTTATCCGGCCTATACGGCGGACCGGGTGCTGGAGCGCTACCTGGCCATTCCGGCGCTGCTGCGTAACAGCGTGCTGACGCCGCTGCTCGAACGCGCGCCTGCCCGGCTGGACAAGGTGCGCAAGCTGGCCTACAAATCGCGCGATACCGATCCGGTCGTGCGTTATCTGCACTGGAAGCACATGTTTGAATTGGGGCGGCTGCCGGACGTGATGCGCGATCGCGTGCTGGCGGATCGCGCGCTGCCTGTCGTCGACGCGGCGGTCCGCCCGTTGGTCACTGCGCCGCGTACCAATCGTTTTGCCGACCGCGTGGCGTTCACCAGCCTGAACCTGTGGATTCCGGAAGACAGCAACATGCGCGTGGACAAAGCGACGATGGCGATGTCGGTCGAGGCCCGCGCCCCATTTGAGGATCACCTGCTGGTCGAGATGGCGCTCGGCATTCCGCTGGGATACAAGCTGCGCCGGGGGGACGTCAAACGCGTGCTAAAAGACGCCGTCGCCGACCTGGTACCGGCGTCGGTGCTGGCGCGCCCCAAGTGGGGGTTCATGCCGCCCAGCTCGGAATGGCTGCGCACCGTGTTGAATCCACTGGTACGCACGTTTCTCGCGCCGGAGCGAATCGAGGCATCCGGGTTTTTCCGCCCCGAAGCCGTGACGCGGCTGGTGGACGATCACATGAGCAAACGCCGCTACGAGCTGTGGACGCTGTGGCCGCTGCTGGTCTTCCAACTGTGGCACGCGCTGTACATCGACGGCAGCCTCTCGCTGGCGGGCCGCCTGACTCCTGCTGACCTGCTGGCGGCGGCCCATGTGCGCTGATCGACGGGGGGCGCTGCCGGTGTTACCCGCCGTTGGCCAGCGCTCCTTTGCCGGAAGCGGCCCGCTTATCCCTTTGCTTTGCTCCGGTCGCTGCGCTTGCGCACGCTGATGCGGATCGGCGTCC
>CAYMTN010000301.1:0-2463 GCA_964393335.1 uncultured Anaerolineaceae bacterium | reverse complement strand
AAGGGGTAGACGCGGCGAATCTGGTTTTCCAGGTAACGCTCGTAGGTGAAATGCAGCAGTTTGGGATCGTTGACGTGTAACAGGAAGGTCGGCGGATCGACGCGCACCTGCTGCGCCAGGAAGATTTTCAGCGGGCGCGGTTGTTTGGTGTGCGGCGCGTGGCGCAGCATCGCCTCGCGGATGATCTTGTTCAACTCACTGGTGGGGATGCGCACCAGCCGTTCTTCCTGCACGCGCACGGCGGCTTCCAGCACCGTATGGATGCGCTGCCCGGTTTTGGCGCTGATGAACAGCACCGGCACGTATGGCATAAACGCCAGTTTTTGGCGGACCTCGTCGGTGTGCTCGTTGATGGTGTGCGTGTCTTTTTCGATGGCGTCCCACTTGTTGACGATCACGACCGTGCTTTTCATCTCGTCGATGATCATACCGGCGATGTGCGCGTCCTGCTGCGTGATGCCGTCTACCGCGTCGATCAACAGCAGCACCACGTCGGCTCGTTCGATGGCCTGGTGGGCGCGCAGCACGCTGTATTTTTCGACGCCGGGCGCGATCCTGCCGCGCCGCCGGATGCCCGCCGTGTCGATCAACGTGATCGGCATGCCTTCCCAGGTGAGCTGCGTATCGACCGCGTCGCGTGTCGTCCCGGCGACCGGGCTGACGATGGCGCGTTCCTGGCCCAGCAGCCGGTTGAGCAGCGAGCTTTTGCCGACATTGGGCCGCCCGACGATGGCGATCTTGATCGTATCGTCGTCCGCGTCGTAATTCTCTTCCGCGCGGAAGGGCAGCGCGGCGACCACCGCATCGAGCAGATCGCCCGTACCCGTGCCGTGCAGCGCCGATACCGCGAAAACCTCGCCTATGCCCAGTCCGTAAAACTCGAAGGTGTCCTCGCGGCGGGCGGGGTTGTCGGCTTTGTTGGCGGCGATGATGACCGGCGTATCCGTGCGGCGCAGAATGTCGGTGATCTCCTCGTCGGCGGCGGTCACACCCTGGACCGCGTCCACGACCAGCACGATCACGTCCGCTTCCTGGATGGCGAGCATGGCCTGCGCGCGAATCTCCGGCACAAAATCGCGGCTGCCTTCTTCCAGCGGGCTGACCGGCTCGTTGGGGTCCTGCTTCGGCTGGTAGACCTCCAGGCCGCCGGTATCGACCACGTCAAAGATCGCGCCGTTCCAGTCCGCTTCGTCGATGATGCGGTCGCGCGTCGTGCCGGGCACCTCGGAGACGACGGCTTTACGCTGGCCGACCAGCCGGTTGAACAGCGCCGATTTTCCAACATTAGGCCGCCCGACCAGGGCAACAAGGGGTTTTTTCATGGTGACTCACCGGGTTTCAATTAGGGAACAGTCAACTGATTCTAACAGGGTCGCGGCGTAGTGAGAAGGGCGGTTGTGTGGACGCTGGAAAAAAAAGGAAGGGAAGGGGCGGGGACTCCTTCCCTCGTCGTATCTCAGGACAGCCCAAAAGGTGGGTCAGGTGGGGGTGGGGAGCATACGGGTAATATGCACTGTCCTGTGGATACCTGGGTTGGTCAGGCAGGGTCTTGCCCTCACCTGATAACACCAGGATACCGCCCCGAAATTAATTCCCAATAAAAATGCAGTGAAGGTTGCGTTTAAATTCTTTCTCAATGGAACAGGCGCTAGTGCACGCATGAGTCTGATGGTTTGAATGTTTTTCCGTAGGGGCGCTGCTTGCTGCGCCCAACATTCAAAGGGTGTGTCTCAAACTTGCCCTTAGGTGCGGCGCGTCCCGACGATGATCTCCGCGAAGCCAATCACCATCGCCGCGCCGATGAAGGCCGTGATCAGGTCGCCGATGGTAATCGTGATCGACGCATCCGGCAGGTCGATGTTGAGCGCCTCGACGATGAAGCCACCGACGACTGCACCCAGCAGCCCGGCCAGCACGATCTCGTAAAAATACAGCTTGCGGCGGACCAGCGACCCGGCGGCGGCTCCCGCCAGCGCGCCGATGACCAGCCACGTGATGAGTTGATCGCTGCTTGGCATGTGTGCAAGACTCCTATCGACTTAACCCGGCTTGGTGGCCGGGGCCAGCGTGGGGGTGGGGCTGGGCTGCGCCAGTTTGGGCACGACCGCCGGCTCCTGGGTCGGCGTCGGCGTCGGGCTGGGCGTCGGCGTGGGATTCAACGCCTCGATGGTCACGCTCAGCTCAGCCGGGCTGACGCTCACGCTCAGCGCGCTGGTATCGTCCATGCCGATGATCAGGCCCTGCGGTTTGACCTGGTGGTTCCCGGCGGACAGCCCGCTCAGGTCCACGACCACGCGCACATTGTCCAGCGTCGGCAGTTGGTTGGGCGGCCCGCTGACGAACACGGTCACGGTATCCGCCAGCCCGCTGGTGCGGAACTGTGTCGGGTCCAGGCCGGTGATCTCGACGGGTACGTCCTCGAAGGGATGCGTGCTGACTTGCGGCTCGATGACGACTGTCACG
>CAYMTN010000300.1:0-5864 GCA_964393335.1 uncultured Anaerolineaceae bacterium | reverse complement strand
AACCGGCGTACTTGGCCGCATTCGAGGCGGGCGAATTGGACTGGATTCCGACGGTTCCGCTGCCCGATCTCGACCGCGTGCGTGTCGAATATCCCGAAGAATTTGCCGTCACGCCAGGGACAGCCGTTTATTTCTACGGTTTCAACGTCGATCTTGCGCCGACCGACAACGTGCACATGCGCCGCGCCCTCTCGATGGCGATTGATCGTGCCGTGATCGTCACGATCACCAACGGCGGCCAGATTCCCGCCGGGTTCTTCACCCGCCCGGATGTCGCACCAGGGCTGAAGCAAGAAGACTATCCTGACGACGCCATCTGGAGCGATCCCGAAGGGGCCAAAGCCGAGCTTCAGGCGTACTTTGACGAGACCGGCACGACCCTGGCCGACCTGCCGCCGATCACGCTGATGCACAACACGTCGGCGGCGCACGCGACGATTGCCCAGGCCATCCAGCAGATGTGGAAGGACACGCTGGGCATCGAAGTGCAGATCGCGGTTCAGGACTCGCAGGCATTCAACGAGACGCTGCGCCGTGACGCCCCAGCCGTTTTCCGCCAGGGGTGGGGGTACGACTATCCGGATGCGAGCAGCTTCATCGGCGACGTGTTCCGCAGCAAAGGGCCGGACAGCAATAACCACACCAACTGGGGCACGGACGAGTTCTACGCGCTGCTCGACGAAGCCGCCGTCGCGACCGACCCCGCCGTGCGCCGCGATCTGTACGCGCAGGCCGAGGGTATGCTGGTCCGGCAAGCTGCCGCCATCGCGCCCATCTACTACTACACCACCCAACAAATGACGCAGACTTTCGTGGACCGGAGCTACGCTGCCGACCGGCTGGAAAAACTGAATACATGGGATATGCAGTAACGACCGACCGCCAGTTCAGGTTTTGTGAGTGATTACCGTGGAGAGAGGGCGTCACGCTCTCTCTCCATGAACCCGCCATCGTAAGAGGGTCATCATGGGACAGTATTTTGCCAAGCGTTTTTTTTACCTGTTAGGAGTACTGCTGGTCGTTTCGGTCATCACATTTTTTATCATGCACCAGGTTCCGGGTGGCCCATTCTCGGTGGAGAAACAACTCAGCCCGACGTCTCTTCGAAATCTCAATGCGAAATACCACCTGGATGACCCGCTGTATAAGCAGTACACCGACTACATGCTCGACCTGCTGGTCCCGCACATCACAACGGGCGAGCAGACCTTTTCGGTGACCGACGATTATCTGATCAACGTCAAGCTGCCGGGGACGGATGACACCGCGCTCCGCTGGATCAACTTTGGGCCGTCGTACCGCTCGTCGACGCGCAGCGTGAACGACATTCTACGCGATCAACTGCCCGTGTCGGCCCAGCTTGGCATCGCCGCGCTGCTGATCGCGCTGGTGATTGGCCTGCCGCTGGGGACGCTGGCCGCGCTGAGGAAAAACACAGCCGTCGATTACTTCAGCATGAGTACGGCCATCCTGGGCGTGTCTGTGCCGGTCATCATCCTGGGGCCGCTGCTGAAATACCTGCTGGCGGTCGAGTTAGGCTGGCTGCCGACGCAGGGGTGGGGCACATTGAGACAGGCCATCATGCCTTCCTTTGCGCTGGGTTTCGCGCAGTCGGCGCTGCTGGCCCGCCTGACGCGTGCCAGCTTGCTCCAGGTGTTGAACGAGGATTACATCCAGACGGCCCGCGCCAAGGGCCTGCGCCCGCGCCGGATTGTGATCGTCCATGCGATGAAAAACGCGTTGATCCCGGTGGCGACGGTGCTCGGCCCGTTGTTTGCGGCGCTGATCACCGGGACGTTCGTGACGGAGCGGGTGTTTGGCATCCCCGGCATGGGATCGTATTTCGTGACCAGCATCCAGAACCGCGATTATTCGGTGATCATGGGTACGACGCTGGTATTTGCATTTTTCATCGTCGTCGCCAATTTTATCGTCGATCTCACGTATGCCTGGCTCGATCCGCGAATCCGGCTGACTTAGGAAGAATGATTGATGAGTGCGATACAGGTAAGCAAACGGGAGTCCGCTGGCGCGAGCCAGGTAAAAAGCCTGGAGCTTTCTGCCGAGAGCGCGCGCAGCCCCTGGATGGATGCGTGGCGGCGGTTGCGGCGCAACCGGGCGGCGATTGTTGGGTTTGCGATCATCGCGTTAAACGTGATCGTGGCGGTGTGCGCCCCATTGATCGCGCCGCACAGTTATGACGAGCAGAATATCCTGGCGATGAACTCCGCGCCGCAATGGGTATCGGACGTGTTTCCCAAGATGAGGCCGATCGGCGAAGCGCAGGGGTATGTGCGGATCAACAATGATTACCTGTTGGGCACGGACAACCTGGGACGCGATCTGTTGAGCCGCATCATCTACGGCGCGCGCATCTCGCTGTCGATTGCGTTCGTGGGGCCGTTCTTCAGCCTGCTGGTCGGCACGACGTTCGGCATGTTGGCCGGGTATACGGGGGGGCGAGTCGATAACCTGATGATGCGGTTTGTCGACATCATGTACGCATTCCCGACGCTACTGCTGGTGATCCTGCTGATGGCGTTTTTCCGCGCCAGTTTTAACGCCGGTGACGAAGGCACGGTTGTCTACCGGCTCAACAGGATCGATTCGGCATTTGGTGGCATGTTGTTTATCTTTATCGGGATCGGGCTGACGTCGTGGATGGACACGGCCCGGCTGGCACGCGGGCAGGTGCTGTCGGTCCGCCAGAAAGAATACATCGAGGCGTCGATCTCGATTGGATCGCGTGATGGCGCGATCATTGTGCGCCACGTGCTGCCAAATATCCTGGGACCGATTGTGGTCGCCGAGAGCCTGGCGATCCCGCGTTATATCGCGTTTGAAGCGTTTCTGAGTTTCATCGGGCTGGGCGTGAACCCGCCGACGCCAAGCTGGGGATCGATGATCGCGGACGGCTCGAATGCGCTGATCAGTTACCCGAACCAGGCAATTTTCCCGGCGTTGGCGCTGTTTTTTGTCATGTTTGCGTTCAACTTTTTGGGCGATGGCCTGCGGGACGCGCTTGATCCACGTGCGTCAAAACGCGTGTAACCTGCCAGCAGGCCGGGCGATGATCGGTGGTATATCCGGGGGCGGCATCACACGATGCCGCTTTTTGGTTGTTCGGGGCGTGTCCCATACGGTATAATGCCGGGTCGCACGGCGGCTGCTCGTATGTGCCACGAAACAGCAGCGGATCGAGAGAAAACTCCTTGTTTGACCTGACATTTACGCGGCGCGATCTGTGGATCAGCCTGGGAATTGTGCTGCTGGCGTTTGCCTTCCGCATGGTGATCATCGTGGACCGGGCGACCGTGACCGGCTACACGGGCCAGTTCGATCCGCTGCCAAGCGGCACCGATCAGGGGAAATACTACGGCGACATCGCCGCCTATCGCGCCGGGGACTTCCCGCCCGCGCGCTACTTTTTTCAGCCGGGCATGTCGTGGTTTCTGATCGGCGCATCCGAAATCGTGCGGACCGATAACCTGGCCGTGCTGCGAATTTTCGTCGCGTTTCTGGCATCGTGGAACTGCGCGCTGTTTGTCGTCGTGACGCGGCTGGCGTTTGGCCGCCGGGATGTGGCGTATGGGGCCGGGCTGCTGCTGGCGATCTACCCGGTGGGCGCGTTTTACGACACCGATTTTGTGATCACGTCGCAGACCACCGAACTGCTAACGCTGGCGCTGTTCGGGATTCTGTGGTTGTGGCGCAGCCCGCGCAACTCGACCGGCGCGGTGTTATACGGCGCGAGTTTTGGCCTGCTGGCGATCACGCGCTTCGAGCCGGTATTTCTCGCGCCGGTGTTCGGCCTGTGGCTGATCGCTTTCCGGCGTGATTGGCAGGCGGTGGGGCAGGTCGCGCTGGCAGCGGTGATCTGCGTTGGCCTGATCGTGCCGGTGGCGCTGCATAACCGCGCGGGCGGGGCGAACTACCTGATCACGCCGGTCGGGTCGGCGGAGATTTATCGCGGCCATAATCGCGACGCCGACGGGGCCTATGGTGGCGGTATCGCCAGCGGGACGACGCATAACGAGTACAGGCACTACCTGTGGAACGACATCAAACTCTCGCCGCAGCGCTTTGTCGAGTTGGAGATGCACAAGATCGGGATGTATTTTTCGCCTGACGAGCCGGGCAACAACCTGAACTACGTGTTATCCGGCGAGGCTGTTTCCCCCTTGCTGCGGGCGATTCCGCTCGATTTCCGGATTCTGCTGGTCCTGTTCCTGTTTGGGCTGGTGGTGCTGGCCCGGCGGAGAGAACCGGCGGCGTGGTTGTTCGGCGCGGGATTCGCCGTGTTGATGGCGGCGATTCTGATGATCTGGGTTGAGGCGCGGCTGCGCACGCCCGCCGTCACGCTGATGATCCCCCCGGCGGTGTACGGCGTCGTGGCCGTGATCGATTGGCTGCGACAAGACGGTCGCCGGTCGTTTGGGCGGACACAGCTCACTCGTTACGTGACGCTGGCGCTGGTCGTCGCGCTGGCGTTGGTCGCGTCGAACTGGGCCTACCACCACCTGCCGCGCAAAGTGACCGTCGACCGGCTCCCCGCAACGGCGCAGCCCATCGACGCGGTGTTTGACGACACGCTCCGGCTGGTGGGGTGGGACGTGCGCGACGAGTACACGCCTGCCGGGATCATCGAGCCGCACCGCCCGTATGTCATCGCGCTGTATTGGGAACTGCTCCAGCCGACGACGACCGACTATAGTTTTTCGCTCGGCTATTTTGTCGATGGCGAGCGCCTGATCGCGTTTGATCGCCCGATTGGCTGGATCAATTACCCGCCGAAGCTGACCAGTGACTGGCAGCCCGGCACGGTGTACGTCGATTTTGTCGGGATCGAATATCGCAATGAACGTGGCCCGCTGATGATCAGCAGCCCGCTGCTGCTGTCGGTGTACCGTGACCGGTTCGCGGAGTACCTCGTACCGGCGGCGGGCGACCTGCCGGACCCGACGCATATCGAGCTGGCGCGGCCCGCGATCATGTGGGGGCCGGGATCGCTGCCGGAAACGGCGGTTATGCAGGACGCGGAAATCCCGTTTGGCGACGTGCTGGTGCTCAAGGGGTGGGATTTCCCGGCGAGCGGGGCAGCCGGTGACTCGATCGACGTGACACTCGGCTGGCAGCGCACCGGCGCACCAATCACGCGCAACCTGATTTTTTCGGCTGGGCTGCTGGACGAGTCGGATCAAGTGGCGACGAACGCGGACAGTCCGCCGCACGGGGGGCGCTTGCTCGCGCCGTCGCTGCCCGCGCTTTTTTCGTTCGGGGATACGAAGTCGCTCGTTTTGCCTGCCGAACCGGGCACGTATACGCTGTACGTGCTGGTGTACGATTTTGACAGCAGGCAGCGGCTCACGGTGCCCGGCGCGCCGGGTGACCTGCTGCGACTGGGCACGGTCGCGGTGGAGTAGGCGAAGCGGGCGTTTGGGGGCCGGTCGAGCGATGAGCCTGCCAACACTCACGCACGGGTCACCGTTGGCAAGCTCAGGCGGAATCGTCGTGGCACACGGCAATCAGGCTCGCGCAACCTAATCCCCAGGATTATCGAATCGTACCGGCAAGTGATACCGTGCACGGACGGCTACGATTTATTGGCGTTGGTACATAGTCAAAATCACCATGCCAATACCTTAGGAGACAACAGCTAGAATTTTCTTCAACTACTGCTTATCGTCTACAAAAGTTCCAGGAAACGTTCCAAGAATTGAATCCCATATCCATTCGGACCGATTAATTTTATTATCTGTGATAAGCCAGAGTATTGATGAGTCTTTATCTGGTAATTTAACCTTTGGCAAATGCGTCGTAAATAATCTATGAAATACTTCAGGGACGCATTTGAACGGTAATTT
>CAYMTN010000299.1:0-5901 GCA_964393335.1 uncultured Anaerolineaceae bacterium | reverse complement strand
CGAATACCTCCTTCTCTCTACAAATCACGCATCTCTTTTCCAACGACGTCACCCAATGCCATTACCACAGGGTAATAAAGCTCCAAATACCGCCACGCGGCCTGTTTGCCATCAACCTCAGGCACCTCTTGGTCCTTATCTTTTTCTACCGAAAATTTGAGAATAGCCAGTTGTACTTCACTATCCCCAATGCCGGCAAACAATATAAATAATTCATTCAGTTTTGCTGAAGCCTCATCCTCGTTGGAGACTTCCATTGCATTCTTTGCTGCACTATACAGCTCCTGCGCTCTCTTCAGTTGTGACATTAAATAATCGACCCGATACTTTTTCCACTCCAACTTAAGTTTTATACGCTCTAACCTATCATTTTTCTCTGCCTGTCGTAGCATAATGACACCTGCTACCATGTTTACTGCAAGAGCTATTGCACCACCAATTAATGCGCCAAAGATGGCATCACTCATGTTTCACCTCTTTACAAAACACTGCAAACCCTACCCATCATATAACAAGCGCCACACCTGCCACAATCATTATACCGCCCGTCACGCTGCCGCCACCATACACGCCGCGCGCGGTTTCCGGTATAATCGCGCGTATCGACGCGCGGGTCCGCAACGTCCGCAGCGGAAAATGGTTATACCAATAGCAGATCGTGATGGATGAGTCAATCAGAGATAGCCGCATGGTTTTGTAGGGGCGCTGCTTGCCGCGCCCGGCGAAATTTCCGGATAGATACCAATCACCAACAACCGATTAAGCGCATGGAGCCAACCCAATGAGCGAACGGAAAATCCGCGTGCTGGTCGCCAAGCCGGGCCTCGACGGGCACGACCGGGGCGCAAAAGTGATCGCCCGCGCCCTGCGTGATGCAGGCATGGAAGTGATCTATACCGGGCTGCGCCAGACGCCCGAAATGATCGTGGAAGCCGCGCTACAAGAGGATGTGGACGTGGTCGGCCTGTCGATCCTCAGCGGCGCACACATGGCGCTCGTGCCGCGCGTCAAAGAGCTGCTGGCCGCCGAAGGGCTGGACGACGTGCTGCTGCTGGTCGGCGGCATCATCCCCGACGAGGACGCGCCCGCCCTGCAAGCACTGGGCGTGAGCGGCATCTTCGGCCCCGGCACCAATACGGACGACATCGTCCGCCACATCACGACCGCGCTCTCCGCCGCGCCGGAGTAACCGCCGCGTGACAATGCCCGATCAATCCGCCCAAACGCTCGTCGATGACGTGCTGGCTGGCAGCCGCCGCGCGCTGGCCCGCCTGATCACGCACGTCGAAAACCGGACGCCTATCGCCCGTGACGCGCTCGCCCTGCTCTACCCGCACACCGGGCGCGCGTACCTGGTGGGCGTCACCGGCGCGCCGGGCACCGGCAAATCGACGCTGGTGAATGCGCTCGCCCGCACGCTGCGCGCGCGCGACCACAGCGTCGGCATTGTCGCCGTCGATCCGACCAGTCCGTTCAGCGGCGGGGCTGTGTTGGGCGACCGGATTCGGATGATCGACCTGGCCGGGGACCGGGGCGTATTCATTCGCAGCATGGCCAATCGGGGCAACCTGGGCGGGCTGGCCAGTACCACCGGCGACGTGGTGCGCGTCATGGACGCCGCCGGGTTTGACATGGTGCTGATCGAAACGGTCGGCGCGGGCCAGAGCGAAGTGGACATCGCCCGCACAGCCTACACGACCATCGTCGTCGATGCGCCGGGCCTGGGCGACGACGTGCAGGCCATCAACGCCGGGATTCTGGAGATCGCCGACATTCTCGTCGTCAACAAGGCAGATCGCCCCGGCATACAGAACACGGTCCGCGCCCTGCGCGCCATGCTGGAAATGGGCCACCGCTTCCGCGCGACCGGCCATCACGCATTGCTGCGCGACGTCGTCGCGCCGCCTGGCGCGCCGCCTGCCGCGCCGGACTACGATTTTTGGAGCGTGCCGATCCTGCAAACCGTCGCCACCGAGTTCCAGGGACTCGACGCGCTGGCGGATGCCATCGACCAGCACCGCGCCCACCTGAACGAGTCCGGCATTCTGGCGGACCGCGAGCAGCAGCGCGTCGAGGCCGAGTTGATCGAGCGGCTGCGGGAAACGCTGCTCAACCGCCTGATCGAGCGGCAGACGCCCGCCGCGCTGCGCGACGTGGTCCGCCGCCTGGTCGCACGCGAGCTCGACCCCGGCAGCGCCGTCCAGCAGTTAATCGACGGCGCATAAGGCTGCGCCCGCCCCACACGCAAAAAACGGGACGCCCGGTGTATCCAGGCATCCCGTCGGTTCGCCGTTTCCTCGCCGGTTACGACGCTGCGCGTCCGCTTGCGGCGCGCGTTCGCTTGCGACGCGCGTTAGCTCACGACGCCGGTCGGCAGCGACGTGCCGTTCCACACATTATCATAGTCCGGACCCATCGTGGGTTTTTCGACCCACAAGAACTGGCACACCCACAGAATCTTGTCGTACTGCCCGCTCGCATCCTGGCCGATCACCCAGGCGGTGTTGCCCGCCGAAATCGAGGTTGCCGGTTCGACCAACTGGCCGGGCGCGTAATACAGCGCCGCGTCCGACACGAACGACCCGACCACCGACCCCGCCGGGATGTTCACTTCCACGTCGCAGCCCGGCGCGGGGGCCGCTGCACCCGGCGTGCAGTCGAAGTCATACGGGTCGGCCACGTATACCAGTTGGCCGTTCTCTTCGATGTAGATGCCAATGCCTGGGACGACCTGACCAATGGATGCAAACGTGTGCTGGAAGGTCAGCAGGTCGCCGGGCTGCGCTGACTGCGTCTCGTCGTAGACGATGACAAAATCATCATAGATGTACACGCGATAAGTCGGGTCCGCAGCCGCCATCGCCTGGCCCTCCGGGATCGCCTCGCCTCCCGCCGTAAACCGAATCGTGATCGTGCAGTTGTTAACGGTGATATCGGGATTGTCGGGGGTCGCGGCCATCGCCGTCCCCAACGACCCCACCAGGCTGAACACCAGTGCCAGCGCCAGTACGCCCAGTACAGAACGACGTTTTGCTTGTTTGAACATGATTTTTGGCTCCCTTGTTAACCCTGCATAGGCTGCCAGAACAGGCACGGACCTGTTCTAACATGTCCAGATCATGTATCATTCCTTTTTGAATAACAATTAAATCTATTAAAAAAATCGAAAAAATAGTATAAAAGTACTCGGTCTACCCCGCACCAACTCGTGACCGGCACGTATCTGGCTGGCAAACGGTGTCGCATCTGCTGGCTGGCTGGTGTACACTACGGGGCAGGTTAGCTGAGCAGGAACCGGACCTTATCATGAGCACCTACGATCCCGGCGAACCGTATGACGGGCCGCCGCCGCGCCGCCGCAGGCGTGATTACCGGCACGAAAGCGAAGAAGACGACGCCTGGGCCGCCGCCAGTGAAGACGCGCGCGACGCCGACGGCCTGAGCGTCGAGGACCTCGCCGCCGGGTACGTGTGGGAAGACCGCGACCGCTACGGCGTGGACCATGATGCGCCGGACGACGACAACGCCGCCTTGCCGCGCCCGCACCGCGATGACCCGCGCCGCTACACCCGCAGCCCCAGTTATCACCGCGACCGGGCCAGGCGCGGCGAGTACGCTGAATATTGGGGCACACCTGCCCCGCCCAAACCCAAACGCGAGCGATCCGCCGCGTCGCGGCAGGATATCCCGTTCTGGCAAATCCTGATCCTGGTGATCCTGGTGCTGTTCGCGGTGCTGGCCGTGACGCTGGCGTGCGCCTCGGTGCTGGCGCTGGCCTGACCGCCCCAACGCTATCCGGTGGGGGACGGAATATGTTATAATTTCGACCAGTGAATTTAACGTCCCACCGTGTATTGGTATAGTCAGGCAGAGTTCCGCCTGTAATGTGATTCGCTCTGCCACTGTGAGGAAAGATGTTCAAGTCAATCGCACGAACGGTATTCGGTGACCCGAATGAACGTGAGTTGAATCGTCACCGTGAAATCGTTGAGCAGATCAATGCCCTGGAACCAGCCATCAAGCAGCTCAGCGACGACGCCATGCGCGCCAAAACCGATGAATTCCGGGCGCGGCTGGACCAGGGCGAAACGTTAGACGATATCCTGCCGGAAGCCTTCGCGCTGGTGCGTGAAGCGGCAGTTCGCACCATCGGGCAGCGGCACTTTGACGTGCAGTTGATCGGTGGTATCGTGCTGCACCAGGGCAAGATCGCCGAGATGAAAACCGGCGAAGGAAAAACGCTGGGCGCGACCCTGCCCCTCTATTTGAACGCGCTGCAAGGCCAGGGCGTGCACCTGGTCACGCCCAACGATTACCTGTCCAAGTTCGGCCTGCAGCAGATGGGCCCCATCTATCACTTCCTGGGGCTGTCGTCGGCGGTCATTCAAAGCCGGGGCGACACCGAAACGATGCATTCGTTCCGCTTCAACCCGGACTGGTCCAGCGACGATGCCCGTTTTCAATCGCTGGAAGTGATTGACCGGCGCGAAGCGTACGCCGCCGACATCACGTATGGCACCAACAACGAGTTCGGGTTCGATTACCTGCGCGACAACATGGCGCGCACGCTGGCCGAAACCGTCCAGCGCGGCCACCACTACGCCATCGTGGATGAGGTGGACAACATCCTGATCGACGAAGCGCGTACCCCGTTGATCATCAGCGGGCAGGCCGACCAGCCATCCGACCTGTACACTCTGTTCGCCCATCTGGTGAAGCACCTCAAGCCCAGCAGCCAGGACAGCATCGAGGAAGAAAACCCCGACGGCGATTATGTCGAAGAACTGCGCACGCGCAGCGTCTACCTGACCGAGTCCGGCGTCGAAAAAATGGAGCGCCTGTTGGAGCGCGACGGCGTGCTGCAAGGGGACAACCTGTACAGCGCCGAAAACGCCGACATGCTGCCCTACCTGGATAACGCGCTGCGCGCCCACGTGGTCTACCACCTTGACAAAGATTACGTGGTCATGAACGGCCAGGTGATCATCGTGGACGAGTTCACCGGGCGTATGATGCACGGGCGGCGCTTCTCCGAAGGGCTGCACCAGGCCATCGAGGCCAAAGAAGGCGTCGAGGTCCGCCGCGAGAACCTGACACTGGCGACGATCACGTTTCAAAACTACTTCCGCATGTACGAAAAACTGGCTGGCATGACCGGCACCGCCTACACCGAAGCCAGCGAGTTCGAGGAAATCTACAACCTGGAAGTCACCGTGATCCCGACCAACCTGCCGATCATCCGCGAGGATAAGCAGGACTTCGTCTACATGTCCGAAAAAGCCAAGTGGAAGGCCGTTGTAGCCGACATCAAAGAGCGGCAGGATCGCGGCCAGCCGGTGCTGGTCGGTACCGCCGCCATCGAAACCAGCGAGCGCCTCAGCGCGCTGCTGGAGCGGGCGAAGGTCGCACATGCCGTGCTCAACGCCAAGTATCACGAGCGCGAAGCCGTGATCATCGCGCAGGCCGGGCGGCCCGGCGGCGTCACGATTGCGACTAACATGGCCGGGCGCGGTGTCGACATCTTGCTGGGTGGTAACCCCGACGGGCTGGCCCGCGAAAAACTGCGCAAACGCTACAACGTCGACGTGACCGAGGCCACCAAAGAGCAGTGGAACGACGTGCTGGCCGAAGCCAAAGCCGAGTGCGCCAGGGACCGCGAAAAAGTCCTTGAGCAAGGCGGCCTGTTCGTGCTCGGCACCGAACGCCACGAAGCCCGCCGCATCGACAACCAGTTGCGCGGGCGGTCGGGCCGCCAGGGTGACCCTGGCGGGAGCCGTTTTTACCTCTCGCTGGAAGACGACCTGATGCGCCGCTTCGGCGGGGATCGCGTCAGAAACTTCATGAAATGGGCCGACATGCCCGAAGACATGCCAATCGAGCACGGCATGATCTCCAAGTCGA
>CAYMTN010000298.1:5592-5918 GCA_964393335.1 uncultured Anaerolineaceae bacterium | reverse complement strand
CGTCTCGGTGGGCGTTTCGGTGAACGTGGCGGTCGCCGTTGACGTCTCGGTGGGCGTTTCGGTGAATGTGGCGGTCGCCGTGAGCGTCTCGGTCGGCGTTTCGGTGAATGTGGCGGTTGCCGTGGGCGTCTCGGTCGGTGTCTCGGTGAACGTGGCGGTCGCCGTCGGCGTCTCGGTGGGCGTTTCGGTGAACGTGGCGGTTGCCGTGGGCGTCTCGGTGGGCGTTTCGGTGACTGTCGGCGTCAGGGATGGCGGCAGCGTGCCGGTCGATGTCGCGCTGGGCGTATAGGTCGCTGACGCGGTCGCCGTTGACGTCTCGGTGGGCG
>CAYMTN010000298.1:0-5492 GCA_964393335.1 uncultured Anaerolineaceae bacterium | reverse complement strand
GCAGCGTGCCGGTCATCGTCGCGCTGGGCGTATAGGTCGCTGACGCGGTCGCCGTTGACGTCTCGGTGGGCGTTTCGGTGAATGTGGCGGTGGCGGTCGCTGTTTCGGTCGGCGTTTCGGTCGGCGTCTCAGTGAACGTCGCGGTTGCCGTCGGTGTCTCGGTCGGTGTCTCGGTGACTGTCGGCGTCAGGGATGGCGGCAGCGTGCCGGTCATCGTCGCGCTGGGCGTATAGGTCGCTGACGCGGTCGCCGTAGCGGTTGCTGTGGCGGTCGGCGTCGGAGTCAGGGTATCCGTTGCCGTGGCAGTCGGCGTCTCCGTAAATGTGGCAGACGCGGTGACTGTCGGCGTAACCGTTGCGGTCGCGGTTGCGGTCGCGGTTGCGGTCGCGGTTGGCGTGCGGGACGGCGTGCTGCTCGGCGTATAGGTCGGGGTAGGGGGAATGATCCCAAACACAATACTGCCGCAACTGCCGGCTGCCTGGGTGTAACGCATTTCGATCCAGCCGTAGGTACCGGCGATGGCGATTTGCCACCACTGGCTGCCGGGATCGCGCGCCACGACGCTGAACTGCTGCCCTGCCGATAGAATCGTCATGCGGCTGTAGACCGGCCCGGGGCCGCTGTAGACGGGCAGCCCGTCCAGGAGAATCTGTACGCGGCATGGCTCAAGCGTCGGCGTTGGCGTGTCCGTACCGGGTGGCAGCGGCGTCGAGGTCGGGATGATGGGCGTCGGCGAGGGCGGCAGCGGCGTGATCGTCGGCGGGACCGTCGGCGGCGGCGTGTTCGGCAGGGTGGTCGGCGTGGGCGGCGGCAGTACGATGCCGATGCCCGTGCAATCACCAAGCTGGCTGGCATAATAGCCGCTGACCCACCCGATGCGGCCATTGTAAAAGACCTGCCACCAGGGGTCCGGGTAAATCTGGCGTCCGGTGACCGGCAGTTCCTGGCCGATGGACGCCGAATCGATGATGCTGTAGCTCAGTCCGGGACCGCTGCGGATATTCAGCGCGCCGACTGCCACCTGAACGCGGCAGGTGCGGTCTTCAACCGGGCTGGTCGGCGTGATAAACGACAGCGTGGGGGCTGGCGTCTGCGTGATCTCACTGGCAAGCGCCCGGACCAGCAACGTAATCGATGCCGGAGTCCCGCGCAGGTCACCGCGCCAGGGCACGACCTCCAGGTTGTGCTGGCCGATGGTGTCGGGCCGCCACTTGAGCAGGACGCGCAGCTCGGTATCGCCGCTTTCCAGGTTGGGCGATGCCTGCGAGGCGACGACGAAGTTATCTACCAGCAGCTCGACGCGCGTCACGCCAATGGAATCGGTCGCAATGGCGTAGATCAATACATCCGTGTTGATCAACACTTGCGCGCCGTTTTCGGGGGCCTGGATCACGACGCTGGGGGCCTGGCCCGCGCCGCTGACCGCCGTGCCGGGCGTTTCCTTTTTCTTGTTGTCGTCGCCACTGCCCAGGTTGCAGGCCAGAGCCGCACCTGCCAGCAGCACCAGCAGCAGCCAAAGCCGCCATGCTGCACGACGCGCGCGTGTAACGGATGCCATGCGTGCCTCCTGATTACCGTGAATCGGTCGCCCGGTGAGAAACTACTGATACTCACATTGAAAACTAAACTTTCGAGCACCGGCAGCAAGCCTCACCCCTGGCCCCTCTCCATGTCATGGAGAGGGGAAAAGAGGTCGGGGGTTAAGGGGTGAGGCTCTGCCACGTGATCAGTTTAGCAAAACACGTCAGGCTCAGTAATCTGTCGCTGAGTTTTCGTATATTGAGTCTATGACAACAAGCACTCGACCGTCAACATGCCCCGCTACCGGGGGCGTGAATCCGGTGGGCAAGCGCCGTCTTGCCGTCAGTTAGCGGGCTGTTCAGGCGGGTTGCCATAGACCTGGATCGCCGTGCGCAGGTCCTGGAAGTTGACCATGCCTTCCGGCAGCAGGTGCGCCAGCCCGTCCGGCGCGATGGCGATGACGGTCAGCGCGATAGGCTGGCTGATGTCCGGGCCAAAATCACGTTCCAGGGCGGCGATCAGGTCCTCCCCGGCGCTGGCGATGATATAATCCGCCGGGATGTCGTCGCGGCGCAGCAGTTCGACCGTGCTCCACTGGTCGGCAAGCTGGCGCTCCAGCACGTCGCTGAGCAGCACGAGCGGCTCGGCGGGATTCACATCCAGCGCAATGAAGACCGTGTCGCCCAACTGGCCCTGATCGTACCGGTCTTGCGCGGCCTGTAACAGCGTGTCCTGCTGTTCGATGCACATCTGGCACGTGCTCGCCAGCGTCTCAAAGATCACGGCGCGGCCCAAAAAATCCTCGAACGTGACCACATCACCGCTGCTGGTCGTGAACGTCTCGTAGAGCCAGTCACCCGGCACCACGTAATTGTCGAACGGTTCTTCGGTGCTGTTGGCCAGGTCAGGAGTCGGGATCGGCGTGCGCGACGGGACCGGAGTCTGCCGGACGAACGGCGTGTTAGTTGGCCAGGCCGTCGGCCAGGGCGTGTTGGTCGGTCGGGCCTGCGCCGTCTGGGTTTGCCGCGCCGCTTCCTGAATAGGGGCATCCAGCAGTGATGGCTCGTCTTTCGATTCACCCTGGCAGGCTGCCAGGCTCAGGATGATCAGCAAGGCCAGCGCCCATTTTAGGTACGTGTTTCGCATAGTCATTCTCAGCCTTCGTCGCAGAACAGATACACATGTGGGGTCCATTATAAGCCGATGTGGCGCTTGGCGCTCGTCATGCGGTTCTGTCACAATCGGAGTGTAAGATAACGGCGACCTGGCAAGGGAGGAACCATGAAGATCGGAATCGTGGGAAGTGGCGCGGTGGGCGCGACAGCAGCCTACGCGATGGTAATGGGTGGCGTCGGTCGTGAGATCGTGCTGGTGGACCTGAACAAACAACGCGCGCAGGCCGAGGCGGACGATATTCTGCACGCCGTACCGTTTGCGCACCCGCTGCACGTGCGCGCGGGTGATTATGCCGACCTGGCGGGCAGCGCCGTCGTGATCATCACGGCGGGAGTCGCGCAGCGTCCCGGCGAGACGCGCCTGCAACTACTCGAACGCAACGCGGCAGTCTTTCGCAGCGTGGTGCCGAGCGTGCTCGAAAACGCGCCGGACGCCGTGCTGGTCGTGGCGACGAATCCGGTCGACATCATGACGCACCTGACGGCGCGGTATGCGGCAGAATTTGGCGTGCCGAGCCACCGCGTACTCGGCTCCGGGACCACGCTGGATACGGCCCGTTTCCGCACGCTGCTGGGGCTTCACCTGGGCGTGGATGCGCATCACGTTCACGCGTACGTGCTGGGCGAGCACGGCGACTCCGAGGTGTTGACCTGGTCCGAAGTGGGCATCGGCGGCATCCCGCTGGAGGAATTTTGCGTCGAAGGTGGCAAAGAGGTGAACGCCGAGGTCCGCGCGGAGATCGACGATCAGGTTCGCAATGCCGCATATCGCATTATCGAGGGCAAAGGCGCGACGTTTTACGGGATCGGCAGCGCGCTGGCGCGCATCGTGAACGTCATCTTGCGCGATCAACGGTCGCTGCTGACGGTCTGCACGCCGGTTGCGGAAGTGGTCGGTGTTTCGGATGTGACGGTCGCGCTGCCGAACCTGCTCGGCGGGTCGGGCGTGATCTCGACCTGCCTGTTTGAGCTGTGCGACGAAGAATACGACGGGCTGCGCGCCAGCGTCCAGATCGTGCGCGATGCCATCGAAAGGCTGGATGCCGCGATGGCTGGATAGCCTGTCAGGTCCCTGCCGGTAATCTGTGTCCGGCGCGCGAGAAGCCGAAAATGGCGACAAAGTCAGTTTTGCCGCCCGCTTGACTTCTCGCGCGCCGGTTCTGGTTGATTACTGGCTGGTGAACTGGGAGGCGGGAAGCGTCAGGCGGTGAGGCCGCGCCCGTTGGTATTAGTACGAGTAGGGTTAGCAGTGGTACGCCCGTTGCCGTTGGCGGGGAGGAGGGTGAGGTTGAGTTCGTTGGTCCAGGGGGCGACCTCGGAACATAGGAGTTCGGCCAGAACCATCAGGCGATTGAGGCGATTGCTGTCCTGGCGCGACGGTTGATCGACGGTGCCATTGTCGATGGCGCTCTGAAGGGCGTGCAAGGCAGCCAGGGCTTTATCCACCCGCGCCTGCACTTCCCTTAAATCGGACCACAAGACGGATTTGAGATCGCTTTGCATGGTTGAATTCTCCCTTGTGTCGGTGATTCGAGCGGACGATCTGTCACGCTACTACCTTACCGCGTTGTGTGCCAGGGCGCATTGTGCGAAACGCCTAAATGAGCAGGCGTTTCTATTGTGCAATTTGTCACATACTCTCGCAGAACGCGACGGCGCAGTCCTCGCGGGAGGGCCGGGGGAGGGCTGCGCGTAAGTGGTGGGCGGGTTAGCGGCTGGGCTGCCCGGCGATGTGCAGCACGATGTCGCGCCCTTGCGGCGACAGCCCGTACAGATCAAGCTCGGCTTCCAGCGTAGCGGCGTCCCCGTACCCGGCTGCGAAACCATTGAGACGGCTCACGGCGGTCGAATTGACGAAATCCTCCAGACCGGGGTAGATCGCGCCGTACTCCGCGACCAGTTCCGGGAATTTGCGCAGCGAGTATTTCTGGTGATAGTCCTCGGCCCAGTAAAACGTGTCGAGGGGTGCGATTTCCGTGAAGAGCGCGTGATGCCGCCGTTCTTCTTCGCGGGCCTTGATCGTTTCGGCGGCTGCGCGCTGGGCGTCGTCGTGGACCCAGACCGCCGACATATACTGGCGGCTGCGCGGCGGTCGCACCGGGACGTGGTTGCCCCAGAAGAAGCGCAGCAGTTTTTTGTAGCTGATCACCGCCGGGTCAAAATCAAGCTGCACCGTCTCGGCATGATCACCCAGGTTGTGATAGGTCGGGTCGGGTTTGGTGCCGCCCGCGTATCCAACCCGGGTGCGGATCACGCCGGGGACCACGCCGAACTGCGCTTCAGGTCCCCAAAAACAACCGAGTGCAAATGTCGCCGTTTCGACGTGTTCGGGGGCGTCAGCGTCAATCGGCGGAATTGTCGTGTTATGTGGCCGTAGCATAGTGTATTTGCTCCATGTTAGCCTGCCTTGTGAATCAGATTATAGCGGAAGTGGGGGGCAGGGTGGCGCGATTCTCATTTGTTGTTTATGTCCAAACGCGGGGGTGTGTGCGGACGCCAGAATCAAACAACCTCCGCCGGAAGACGAAGGTTGTTGTGAGCAGTCGGGGCGCCGGGATTTGAACCCGGGGCCTCTTGCACCCCATGCAAGCGCGCTAGCCAAGCTGCGCCACGCCCCGAAGCGCTACAAACCCAATGGTAACGTAGAATTGCCAGATGTCAAGGTTCGGTTTTGGGGCAAACGCGCGACGGGTTCCGTACGATGTTTCGCGGGATAGAGCCGGGAGGCCAGGGAAACAGAGCAGGCGGTCAGGGGAGTTGGCGACGACCTACTCTCCCAGGGGGTCGCCCCCCAAG